>DATJFF010000221.1:0-9973 GCA_035495795.1 Vicinamibacterales bacterium | reverse complement strand
CTGGTGTTTCCTCCGCTGATGATCGATCAACGAGATGCCATCGCGACCGCCATTCCCTTCGGTGTCGCGTTTGCATCGATGCTGGCCGGGCTCCGGCTCGGAACCAGACGGGAGCGGGTTCCGGTGGACACTGGACTCGACCTCCTGGCGGCATTTCGTGGCGCTCGGGCAGTACGGCTCTCATTGCTCGTCGGGGTGCCGCTCGCGGCCTGGTTCACCGCTCGCGCCGTCGCTCCGGTGGACTGGTCGATGATCCTCGTCCGCGTCGTGGCGCTCGTCGAGGCGGCGCTCGTCTTTTCACTGCTACTGGAGAGCGCGCGCGACTGGAAGCGATCCGGCTTGACGCTTACGCTGATGCTGGCGCCCTTTGTCATCGTCCTCGCTCTGCACGGGGTTCCGCGGATCGCGCACGCGGTGACCGACGCCACCGGAGACGGCCGCGCCGACCCGGAGCGGCTGCTCGATGGCTATCGGGCGGCGGATCCGTTGACCGACCTCGCGGCGGCCGCGTTCGTCGCCCAGCGCGAGAGCGACCCGCGTTTTTACGGTGATCTGGTCGAGGCCGAGCGGCGCTTCTCAACCCTCGAGCCAGAAACGCCCGAGACGCCGTTCACGACGCGCCGCAAAGCGACGGAAACACCGCCGCATGTGTTCCTCTTCGTCATCGACAGCCTCCGCCGCGACTACCTGTCGGCCTACAACCCGGCGGTGTCGTTCACGCCCGCGATCGGGGCCTGGTCGAGCGACCAGTTCGTGTTCCGAAACGCCTTCACTCAGTACGGTGGGACGTGGCTGTCGATGCCGGCGATCTGGACGGGTAGCGCAGTCACGCGCCGGTGGGCGGGCGTCTTCCCTTGGATCAACGCGCTCGAACAGCTCACGATCGACGCCGGCTATGACGTCGTGGTCAATGATTTCACGGTGGCAAGCCTGCTCCGTCCAGATGCACAACGGACCTTCCTCGACCCGGAGGTCAAGAGCGTCGACACGGATTTGTGCCAGAACCTCTCTTCGCTGCGGGCGCACATCGATGGCCGAACCAGCACGCGGTCGATCTTCGCCTATCTCGCCCCGATGAACGTGCACCTCCTCAACACCCGGTCTGGCGCGAGCGACACGAAGGCGGAGTATGCCGGTTTCTACGCGCCGTATGCGACGCGCCTGCAGCGCATCGACGGCTGCTTCGGGCAATTCGTCGATTTCCTGAAAGCGCGCGGCCTCTATGACGACAGCGTCATCATCCTCACCAGCGACCATGGCGATTCGCTGGGCGAAGAGGGACGCTGGGGCCACCAGTTCTACATCCGGCCTGAGATACTCCGGGTTCCGTTGATCGTCGGCGTGCCGGCGAAGCTCAGGGCCCGGCTCACGACCGATCTGGGCGGGCTCGCGTTCCTGACCGACATCACCCCCACGTTGTACGGGTTGCTGGGCTACGCGTTTCGCGACGCGGGACCGGGGTTCGGTCAGCCGTTGTTTGTCGGAGCGGGTGACGCGCCTCGGTCGCGCCGGCGCGAGCCGTTCCTGGTGGTTTCCAGCTACGGCGCGAGCTACGGTTCGCTTCGGCGCAACGGCCGATTGCTGTACGCGATCGACCTCGTCAACCGAAAAGAAGACGCGTTCACGATGTCCCGTGAACCGCTGGGCGAGGAGCGGCCGGCGAGCGATGCCCTGCGGCGCCTCGGGCAAGCCGACATCCTTGCCGGCCTCGGCCAGGTGGAACAGCTTTTCACCTCACCCCCGTCACATTGAACGGGCTTTGGTCGGTGCCGCGGCACCCCTGACCTGGCCATCGAATCGCCCGTTGCCTCGACGGTGCCAGACGTCGGGCCGGTGCCGCTCATATATGATGCGCGTTGGAACCGGACGTGCGACGCGGCCGGAGGAGAGTGTACGGCTATGAAGGTCTACGATGCTGCCAGCATCCGCAACGTGGCTGTGGTGGGCCACGGCGGCTGCGGCAAGACACAACTCGTGTCGGCGCTGCTGTTCTCGGCCGGCATGGTCAACCGGCTCGGCCTGGTGGACGAAGGCACCACGGTCACTGACTACGACGACGAAGAGATCGCCCGTAAGCACACCCTCGGGGCCAGCCTGGCCTTCGTCGAGTGGAACAAGACCAAGGTCAACCTCATCGACACGCCGGGGTTCGGCAACTTCTTCGCCGACGTGCGCGCCGGGCTCAGGGTCGCCGATGGCGCGCTGGTGGTGGTGGACGCGGTCGCTGGCGTCGAAGTGCAGACCGAGAAGGCCTGGCAGGCCGCCGACGAGCTCGCGCTGCCGCGCGTCGTCTGCGTGAACCGGCTGGACCGCGACCGCGCGTCGCTGGACCGTACGCTCGAGTCGCTGCGCGAGACGCTCGGCCGCGCCGTGATTCCAATCCAGCTCCCGATTGGCGAGGACAAGCACTTCACAGGCGTCGTCGATCTCGTCAACCAGAAGGCCTACACCTTCCCCGCCGATGGCTCGACCAAGATGACCGAGGGACCGGTGCCCGGAGCCATGGAGGGGGCCGTTGCCGCCGCGCGCGAGGCGCTCGTCGAGATGGTCGCCGAAGCCGACGAAACCCTGATGGAGCACTTCTTCGAGGCGGGCACGCTCACGCAGGAGGAGCTGGTGAGCGGGCTGAAGAATGCGACCGCCGCTGGCAAGCTCTTCCCGCTCGTCTGTGCGTCGGGCCTCCAGAACGTCGGCGCGCAGCCGCTGCTAGACGCGGTGCTCGCCTACCTGCCGTCTCCGATCGATCGCCCGTTCACAGCCCAGGCCGGAGCCGAGACCGTGACGCGAACCGCGGACGAATCGGCACCGTATGCCGCGTTCGTCTGGAAGACGGTAGCGGATCAGTTCGCGGGACGAATCACGCTGTTTCGCGTCTACCAGGGCACGCTGAAGTCCGACTCCACGGTGACCAACACGACGCGAGGCGCTCCGGAACGGCTCGGACACCTGGTGGCGTTGCAGGGCAAGACCCAGATTCCGGTGCCGGAGGTGAAGGCGGGCGATCTGGGGGCCGTGGCCAAGCTCAAGGACACGCGCACGGGCGATACCCTGGCTGACAAAGCGGCCGGAATCACGTTCGCGCCAATCGCCTTCTCCGAGCCGGTCCTCTCCTACGCGATCGAGCCGAAGAGCCGCGGCGACGAGGACAAGATCAGCACCTCGATGCACCGCCTCGAGGAAGAGGACGGAACCATCCGCTACGCCCGCGATCAGCAGACCAACGAACTGCTGCTGGCCGGCCAGGGGCAGCTCCACATCGAGGTCACGGTCGCGAAACTGAAGCGGCGTTTCGGCGTCGAAGTGAACCTGAAGCCACCCCGCATCCCCTATCGAGAGACGATCACCGCCAGGGTCGAGGCGCACGGGCGGCACAAGAAGCAGACCGGCGGCCATGGCCAGTTCGGCGACTGCAAGATCCGGATGGAGCCGCTGCCGCGCGGCAGCGACTTCGAGTTCGTGGACGAGATCTTCGGCGGGTCGATCCCGCGGCAGTTCATTCCCGCGGTCGAAAAGGGCATCCAGGAGTCGAGGCTGCGCGGATACCTCGCCGGCTATCCGGTGGTGGACTTCCGGGTCGTCCTCACCGACGGTCAGTACCACGACGTCGACTCGAACGAGCTCTCGTTCAAGACCGCCGGCTGGCTCGCGTTCAAGGACGGGATGTCAAAGGCGCGGCCGACGCTGCTCGAGCCGGTGATGAACGTCGAGGTCTACGCGCCGAGCGATTACGCCGGCGACCTGATGGGCGACCTCAACGGCCGGCGCGGCCGCATCTCCGGCATGGAGCCGCGCGGCCACATGACGGTGATCAAAGCGCAGGTACCGATGTCCGAGATGCTCACCTACGAGCAGCACCTGACGTCGGTGACCGGCGGCCGCGGCTCGTACCACATGGAGTACTCGCACTACGACGAGGTCCCCAGCCACCTGCAGTCGAAGATCATTTCCGCGGCACAGGCGGAACGGGGTCAGGCTGAGGAGGCTGAGGCCTGAAGATCGCGAATCTGGCGACCTCGTGATCTGGTGATGTGGCGATCAATCTGCCGATCTTGCGATCTGGCGATCTAGCTGGAGATCTGGCGATCTAGCTGGAGATCTGGCGATCTAGCTGGTGATCTGGAGATCTATCTGGTGATCTGGTCCCAGTTTTCGGCAGCAGTTTCAGGTCGGGCGTGACCCATCCCCGGCGCGCCTCGACCGAGAAGAGACGATCGCGCGAGTAATACTCGAGCGGCAGCTTGCGTGCGCCGCAGTCGGCGATCAACCTGGCTTCAAGGTCCTCGTCAGCACCGTCAGCTGCGGCGCCCACGCGCTCCAGAAAGTCGGCGATCAGGCGAACGTAGAAGACGGTCAGCGTCTCGTGATATCCGGAGGAATCGGTGTTCGCCGTTCCGACCGCTTCGTTGTAGGCGGGGATCCGCTCGCGCAACGCCGTCAGCGCGCCGATCTCCCCGAACCGGCGCACGTGCCACAAGCCGACACGCAGATGCGCCACGTGCGTCCACTCCGGCTTCGGAAGAGTCCTCGCCAGGAACGCCGCCACCAGCGTGTCGGTGGGAGTCAGCGGCTCGGTCACCACAGCCCAACGCGGCCGGTCACCGAGGTGATCAGGGCCTTCGGATCGTAGCCGACGCCGAGCCGGAAGACGGTGTCGACCTTGCGAATGTCGGCAATCGTGCGCGACGGATCGCCGTCGAGCACCACCAGATCCGCCTGCTTACCGACCGCGATCGTGCCGATCGTGTCTTCGCGACCGAGATAGCGCGCGCCGTTGCGAGTCGCGATCGAGATCGCCTCGAGCGGGCTGAAACCGGCGTCGACCAGCAGTTCCACGGCGCGCTGGTTGGAGTAGCCAGGGACCACGCCACCGCCGCCGGTTGGGTCGGTGCCGGCCACCAGCAGCCCGCCGGCTTTGACGAATGCGCGCTCCAGCGCCATCGCCTTCGGGAAGAGCGTCCGGTAGACGGACTCCTTGTTCTCGGCGGTGCGGCGGTAGTTCTGCTCGAACTGCTCCTTGAGCACCGGCAGCAGGACGTCGAGCCCGGGCGGCAGCGGCCGGCCGGGAGTGAAGGTCTCGAAGATCGTCAGCGTGGACGTGAGCGCAACCTTGCGGTCGACGAGTTTTTTCACCAGTGACTGAAATGCGGGGGCGGTCTCGTCGAGCGCCGCGACGGTCTGCTGGCCTTGCGCCTGCCCCGGACAGATGTCCGGCTGCTTGTCGGGCACGAAATCGGTGGCCGCGAAAAAGCCGTGCTCCAGGTTGTCGATGCCGATCTCCGCGGCCTCGGCGTAGGTCACCGAGCAGAGATGCCCGGTCACCTTCATCCTGCGCGCGTGCGCCTCGGCAACGACGGCCGCGAGCTCGGCCCGCGAGATCTGCATGTAGGCCTTGAACGACGTCGCGCCCATGTCAGCCCAGTAGGCCACCTGCTTGCGGGCCTCATCGGCGTCGGCCATCGACCGCATCTGCAGGAAGGCGTTCGGACCGTTGACGTACGGGGCGGTCGCGTCCATCGCCGGTCCGGCGACGCGGCCCTCATCGACGCCGCGCTTCAGGTTCAGGTCCATGAACCCGTTCATGTTCCCGCCGGTGCGCATGGTCGTGACCCCGCCGGCGAGATAGAGGCGGGCGAAACTCTGACCGAGCTGCCCGTAGACGCCCGGGCCGACCGGGTAGTACAGATGCTCGTGCAGCATCACCAGGCCGGGCATGACGCTCTTGCCGGAGAGATCGATGACCCGAGCGCCGTCCGGCGGAGCGGTGCGCGACGCGTCGCCAATCGCCGCAATCCGGCCGTCGCGCAAGATGATGGTCTGTCCGTCCCGAGCGGGCGCGCCGGTGCCATCGATGACCCGCGCGTTGGTGAGCGCTACCACCGGGGCGTCCACGGAGAGGAACGGCTTGATGGCTTCGCCGATGGGCGGCCGCTGTGCGTCGAGCGTCGCAGTCAGCCCGAGCCCGATGCAGATCGCGATCACCAGATTCCTACGGCGCAACGCGCCGCCGCTACCGCCCGCAGGGCGGCCTACCGCTGGCCCGCGACGCGCAGCGTCGCCTGTCGCAGGCCTACGGCGCGAAGCCCCGCCCACCGCGTGCTCGCGGAACCGAGCGCCGCGAGCACCCGGCCTCACTGCGACACCGTGAAGGCGACCGCTTGCGCGCCGGTGTGCGTCCCGGTGTTCACCTGGACGCGCACCGTGTAAGTGCTTGGCGCCAGCGAGGCGAGCGGAAGGATCACGCGGGCCACGCCACCGGGCCCTCCCTTCGCGAGCGGCAGCGTCGCCAGCTCCTTGCCGTCACGGTTGGTGAGCTTGGCTTCGACGGTCGGCTCGCCGAGATCCGACGTGAACGGCACGTCGATCACCAGACGATCGGTCCGGCGGAAGCGGCGCGATGCAGTCGGCGTCGGGTCCGCGTCGGCGTCGAAGGCCTTCGACTCGGCGAGCGTATGGGTCCGGAATACGCGTGCGGTTCCGATCTTCAGCGACGCCTCGGCGTAGTTCGGCACTGCCAGCGACTGCGTCCAGCGATCGATCACCGCTCCACCGGCGGATCGCAGCGTCACCTTGAGGGCGGCTGGACCCGGCTTCAGGTTGAACGACGCGACGCTCGGCACGTCGCCTTCCTTCGGTCCGGTCCGAATCGTCTGCGCCGGGTAGAGCGAGGCGCCGCTCCGCGTCACCGGCTCCACTTCGACCGTGACCGGCGTCTCAGGAGCGCTGCGATTCACCGCCTCCCAGGCCACGCGGACGGTGGACAGCCCGTAGTCGGCCGGCTCGCTGCCGACCCACATCTCGATCACGCGAAGGTCCGGTCCGCCAGGCGCGCCGGGCGCGACGAGCTCGCGCAGCGCGCCGGTCAGCGCCGGATCCGCCGGCGCCTCGGGCGGTGGATTGGTCTCCGCCTCGCTCGGCGCCCAGTAGCCGCGCCGAGCCGAGACGCGCACGCCAGAGCGCTTCACCCTGACGCTGATCTTGTGGAACTTGCCGTCCGAGAGCTGCCGGGTCGGCGCGTAGCCGACGAGATAATAGGCGCTGGCGTCGGCCAGGACCTCCTTCAGCCCCTGCTCAGGGTTGTTGGTATTGACGATGGCCCGGCCGCCGGTCTCGGCCGAGAGCCGCCGCAGCGACTCCGCGCCGCCGAACGGCGCCGAACCGAGCGGCCGCGGGTCGAGCACGTGAACGGTGACGTTGCCGCGGTTCGCCGCCTGCAGCGCCGCTTCGAGCCGCGGATAGACGGCGCTCCCCGGCAGGCCGACCGGCGGCCCTTCGCTGACGAACAGCACCGACTTGCGTCCCTCGCGCAACCCGCCGAAGTGCGTGATGATCGCCTCGAGCGCCGAGAGCGACACCGCCGCACGCAGCTCCCAGACATTACGCTGACTCAACTGTGCCTCTTCAACCGCGCTCCGCACTGGAAACAGCTCGCCGCGCCGTCCCTCGAACTTGGCGATCCGGTCGAGCAGGTACTGCTTGTCGCGCGTATACCGGAGGCTGTCGAGGGTGGTCAGCGGATCCATCAGCACCACCAGGTCGGTCGGCTGCAATTGCTCGATGAAGCCCTTGAGCGCCTCGCGCAGCGGGAGGGTGATGCTCGGCACCCGGTCGATGTGGTAGTCGTCGAGAAAAATCGCGAACAGCCGCACGTCGTCTTTCGCCGCCTCGACGAGCGCCTGGCTGAGGCCGCGAATCTGCAGCGACTCGCCGTTGTTCTCCTTCCGCTGACCGTCGAGCTTGATGAATTGCACGGTCTGGACCGTCTGCGGGATGTCGTCTTCGGTGACGGTGAAGTCGGCGGCCTGGAGATCGGCGACGGGCTGGTCGTTGCGGCCGGTGACCGAGACATCAACCCGCACCAGTTCGGCGCCAGCCCGGAAAGTCGGCTGGTCGGGGGAGGCTGGCGGCGGCTGCTGTCCCGCCGGCGCGGGCTCCTGGGGTGGTGTGGGCGGCGGAGCGGGTGCCGGCTGCTGGGCGGCAAGCGTGGCCGACACCGCGAGCAGGACGAGCAGCAGACGTGGCAGAACTCGGGACATGCTGATCGTTGAGACGCGCCAGGCCGGGAAGCGGCTGCGCGCCCGGAAGCGGGGACGGCTCCCCCGATGCGCTCAGTATGGCAAGGCGGAAGGCAAAAGGCAAAAGGCAGAAGGCAAAGGCCGAAGGCAAAAAGCCAGTGGATCAAAAAAGAAAAGGCAGAAGAGGAGGGTCGCTCCCCTTCTGCCTTGTGCCTTTTGCCTTTTGCCTTTTGCCTTGACCTTACGACCCGCCGGCCTTGCGCGGCGTCGTGGACTTCTTCGCGGCGCCCCGGGCCGGCTTCGAGGCCTTCGTCTTCGCCCCTCCGTCGCCCTGATCCTTCTTGCCGCCGCGCAGCCGCTGCGCCGCGGCGCGCAAGCGGTCGCCGACCGTCTTCTGGCCCTTGCCGGCTTCGGACTGAGCGGCCTCCTCGGCGGCCTTGCGTTCGGCCTCGGCCTGCTTCGGGTCGTACTCGCTGCCGATCAGCTCGATCTGCGCCACTTCGGCGGCGTCACCGCGGCGGTGTCCCAGCTTGAGGATCCGGGTGTAACCGCCCGGCCGCTCCGCAAAGCGCGGCGCGAGGCTGTCGAACAGCTTCGTGACCACGTCCTCGTTGTGGACGTCGCGCATGACCATGCGGCGCGCCGAGAGCGTCCGCCCCTTCGGATCGGCGGCCTTCACGCCGCGCTTGGCGATCGTGATGATCCGCTCGACGAACGGCCGCAGTTCCTTGGCCTTCGGCAGAGTGGTCTCGATCCGCTCGTGCAGCAGCAGCGCGGTCGCCTGGTTGCGGAGCAACGCGATGCGATGCTCGGAGACCCGGCCGAGCTTCCGGTGTGCATTACGGTGACGCATACAGTGCTACTCCGCGGCGGTGGGCTGGTCCAGCTTCATGCCCAGACTGAGGCCCATCGTCTGCAGGATCTCCTTGATCTCGTTGAGCGACTTGCGGCCGAAGTTCTTGGTCTTCAGCATGTCGGTCTCGGTCTTCTGCACCAGCTCGCGAATCGTCCGGATGTTCGCGTTCTTGAGGCAGTTGTAGGAACGGACCGAGAGCTCGAGCTCCTCGACGCTCTTGTCGAGGTGCTCGTTGGCGACGCCGACCCGGGCCGGCTCGGTGGTGATGTCGATTTCCTCGTCCTCGTCATCGTCGAGATTGATGAAGATGTTGAGGTGGTCGCGGACCAGCTTGGCGGCGAGCGAGACCGCGTCACCCGGGGTTACCGAGCCATTGGTCCAGACCTCGAGCGTCAGCTTGTCGTAGTCTGTGGTCTGGCCGAGGCGCGCCGCCTCGATCAGGTAGTTGACCTTCTTGACCGGCGAGTGAACCGAGTCGATCGGGATCCAGCCGATGCCGAGATCCTCGTCGAAGTTCCGGTCGGCGGCGACGTAGCCGCGCCCGCGCTTGATCCGCAGCTGCATGTGCAGCTTGCCGCCTTCCGAGACGGTCGCGATGTGGGCCTCGGGCTCGAGCACTTCGACGTCCTGATCCACCTCGATGTCCTTGGCGCGAACCGGGCCCGGCTTGTCGACGCGGACCGTCAGCGTCTTGGTGTAGTCGACGTGGCACTTCAGCGGCAGCTGCTTGAGGTTGAGGATGATGTCGGTCGCATCCTCGACCACGCCCTTGATCGGCGAGAACTCGTGCAGCACGCCGTCGATCTGCACCGCGGTGATCGCGGCACCCTCGATCGAGGAGAGCAGGACGCGCCGGAGCGCGTTACCCACGGTCGTGCCGAAGCCGCGCTCGAACGGCTGCGCGTAGAAGCGGCCGAACCGATCGGTGAGCGTCTCGCGTTCGAAGTCGAGGCGCTTGGGGCGCTGAAAACCTTTCCAAAGCATGACTGTGTCCTTTCGCCAACGGGCCGGCAGCCCGGCCTCCAGACCTGCGGGTTATGGTTCCCGGCCTCCCGCTGCAGGTCTGAAGAGCTGCGGGCCGGGAACGTGGCTTGTGTGCCTTCTA
>DATJFF010000220.1:0-14510 GCA_035495795.1 Vicinamibacterales bacterium | reverse complement strand
TCCTCCCGCCGCCAGCGCAGCATCCGCGTCTGGCTGAGCAGCGGCCCACGCATTGCGCGCGCGCCGAACCTGGTCGGCGAGTCACAGCGTGCGGCCGAGATCCGCATCGTGCAGGAGGGCCTGCAGGCGGGACCAGTCGCCGAGATTCGTTCGAACGTGTATCCGCCGGACGTCGTGGTTGCGCAAGATCCGTCCCCCGGCGTCCAGACTGGCGAGGTCCGGCTCCTCGTCAATCGCGGCGAGGATCGCGCCTCGTACGTGATGCCCGATCTGATTGGCGTCAATGGCGACCGGGCCTCCGACCTGCTCCGCAGCCAGGGATTTCGCGTGTCGGTGACGGCCCAGGCCGCGGCCAGCGGGCTTCCGCCCGGGGTCGTCACCCGCCAGTCGCCGCCCGGCGGTTACCAGGTCCATCCCGGTGACGCCATCAGCATCGAGGTGAGCCGGTGAGCGTCCAGCTGGCTCCATCGATCCTGTCCGCGGACTTCGCCCATCTCGCGCGTGACATCGCGGCAGCCGAGGCCGGGGGCGCCGACCTGATTCATGTCGACGTGATGGACGGGCATTTCGTGCCCAACATCACGATCGGTCCGCCGGTCGTCCGCGCCGTCAAGAAGGTCGCGAACCGTCCGCTCGACGTGCACCTGATGATCGAGGAACCCGACCGCTACCTCGACGCGTTCGTCGAGGCCGGCGCGTCGATGGTATCGGTCCACGTCGAAGTCCTGCCCCATCTCCATCGAACCATCGATGCGATCAAGCGACTCGGCGCCAGGGCCGGCGTCGTGCTGAACCCGTCCACGCCCGTGTCGGCGCTCGAGGAAGTTGCCGGCGACCTCGACTACGTTCTCGTGATGTCGGTGAACCCTGGGTTCGGGGGACAGCGCTTCATCCCGCACAGCCTCGACAAAATCCGCCGCGTCCGCGGGTTGCTGGATCGGATCGGCAGCACTGCCCCGATCGAAGTTGACGGCGGTGTCGATCTCACGACGATCCGCGCCGTGGTTGACGCGGGCGCGAGCATCCTGGTCGCCGGCAACGCCGTGTTCGGCGGCGGCGATCCCGCCGGCGCGGTCCGCGCGCTTCGCGAGGCGGCCACTCGATGAGCGACATGGTCGCAGGTCACACGCCGCGAGTCGCGACGTCGCGGGTACGCGTGCGCTATGCCGAAACCGACCAGATGGGCGTCGTCTACTACTCGAACTACCTGATCTGGTTCGAGATCGGCCGCACCGAATGGCTGCGCGACACCGGGTGGACGTACCGCGAAATGGAAGCGGATGGACTGTCCCTGCCGGTGACCGAGGCCCGCTGCGAGTATCGCCTCGGCGCGCGCTACGACGATGAACTGGAGATCCGGACGACGGCGCGGCGTGTGTCGCCGGTCCGAATGGCGTTCGATTACGAGATTGAGCGATGCCGTGACCGCGCCCTGATCGCCACCGGGCGCACCGTGCACGCGACGCTCGATCGAGCGGGCAAGCCGGTGCGAATACCGGCGCGAGTCAAGGAGTTGCTGGCATGAAGGCACTGGTCACGGGCGGCGCGGGGTTCATCGGATCGCACCTGAGCGAGCGGCTGCTCGATCACGGCGCGGAGGTGACCGCCCTCGACTGCTTCACCGACTACTACCCGCGACCGCTCAAGGAAGCGAACATCGCGGGTCTGCGTTCGCGCCAGGGCTACCGCTTCGTGGAGGGCAGCATCGCCGACGCCAACCTGCCGGCGCTGCTCGACGGCACGACGCACGTGTTCCATCTCGCCGCCCAGGCCGGCGTGCGCAAGAGTTGGGGACGCGAGTTCCAGGTCTACACAAGCCTCAACGTCGATGCGACCCAGACGCTGCTCGAGGCGTGCGTCGGCCGGCCGATCGAGCGGGTCGTCTACGCGTCGAGCTCCTCGGTGTACGGCGACGAAGCCGCGCTGCCGATGCGCGAAGAGATCCCGCTGCACCCGGTTTCGCCGTACGGCGTCACCAAGCTTGCCGCCGAGCAGCTCTGCTACTTGTATTTCGTCAACTACGGCGTGCCGACGGTCTCGCTGCGCTACTTCACGGTCTACGGTCCGCGCCAGCGGCCCGACATGGGCTTCCACCGCTTCCTCTCCGCGATTGCCGCGGGACGTCCGCTCGTCCAGTACGGCGACGGCTTGCAGACGCGCGACTTCACTTTCGTCGCCGACGCGGCCGCGGCCACGCACCAGGCCGCCGTCCGTGGGGTTCCGGGGCGCGTCTACAATATTGGCGGGGGTTCCCGCGTCTCGCTCAAGGAGGTGTTCTCGATGCTCGGCCGTGTCACCGGCCGCGAGGTCCGCATCGAGCACCAGCCCGCCCAGAAGGGCGACATGCGCGACACCTACGCGGACACGACGCGCGCGCAGGCCGACCTCGGCTTTGCGCCGTCGATCACGCTCGAGGACGGGCTGCGCACGATGTATCGCTGGATGGAAGCGACCAGAGCATGATCTACGGTTGGAAGCGGCTGCTGATCCTCGCCCTTGTTCTCGGCGCCACGGCTTGTGGCAAGAAACCGGCGGCGCTCCCGCCGGGCAGCGCCGAGGCCGACAAGTTTCTCTTCGAGCGCGGCCAGGAGGCGGTGAAGAACGAAAAATGGGTGAACGCGCGGGAATATTTCCGCAATATCGTCGACAACTACCCGCAGAGCCCGTTTCGTCCCGACGCCAAGCTTGCGCTCGGTGACACGTATCTGTCACAGGGTGGCACGGAGAACCTGCTGCTCGCCGCCAACGAGTTCCGGGAGTTCCAGACCTTCTATCCGACCCACCAGCGCGCCGACTACGCACAATTGCAACTCGCACGCTCGTATACTCGGCAAATGCTGGCGCCCGAACGGGATCAGTCCGCGACGCGTGATGCCATCAAGGAGATCGAGGTCTTCCTGCAGCGGTATCCGAACAGTGCGCTGATGTCCGATGCGCGCCAGATCGAGCGCGAGGCCAAGGATCGCCTCAGCACCGCCGGGTACCGCGTCGGCTATTTCTACTTCCGTCAGCGGTGGTATCCCGGGGCCATCGATCGTTTCCGCGAAGTGCTATCCAACGATCCGCAGTTCACGCGGCGCGACGCGGTCTACTACTATCTGGCCGAAGCGCTCTACCGAACCGATAAGAAAGCAGAAGCGCTCCCCTACTACGAACGGTTGCTCCGCGAATTCGAGCAAAGCGAGTATCTCGCTGAGACCCAGAAGCGGGTGGCGGAGCTGAAGGGCGCAACGCCCGGAGGAAGGTAGGACCAGATGCGGAAGGTATGGCTCGTGGGTGTGCTCGGAATGGCACTGCCGGCAGCGGCCGGCGCGCAGGGGCTCGGCCCACGCACGATCACCAATTGGCAGGTGCAGTGCGCCGACCTGCCGGCGACCGAGCCGCCGAGCGCGCCGCTCTTGGTGGCGGCGTCCGAGCGGGGCGATGGCCGGCTGGCGATTGCGCCGGGTGAGCTCATCGTGATCCAGGCGGGTACCGAGCAGGGGCTGAAGCTCGGCCAGGCCCTGGTGTCGCGGCGCGTCGACCGCGGGCGCGAGAGCTACAACGGGGTCAAGCCCGGCGCCGAGGGCATGCTCTTCGGCCGCTCCGGCTACTACGGCGGCGTCCGCTCAACGGCGCTGCTGACGATCGAGCGCATCGACGCACGCTTCGCGCTCGCCCGCGTCGTCAAGGCCTGCGATCAGATTGAAGTCGGCGATCTCCTGGAGCCGGCGGTGGTTCCTGCGCTTCCCGCCGCGGCGGCGATGGGCCCCGAGAATTTCGACGATCGCGCCATGGTGATGATCGGCCGCGATCTGCGCGAGGACTTCGGCGACGGAGACGTCCTGGCGATCAACCGCGGCTCGAAGGATGGCGTGACACCGGGGACGCGCTTCTCGCTTTACCGGGTACAGCAGGGCGGCTCGCTCTACAACACCGTGGGGACGAACCTGCCGATGAGCGAGCGCGGCGAAGCGGTGGTGCTGGACGTCACCGAGACCACCTCGCGTGCGGTACTGGTCCGGGTACGTGACGTCGTGCACTCCGGCGACGTCGCAGTCCGCCGCACCGCCGGCAAGCCGTAAGCGGTTCGCTCTACATCACTTTGCGCTCGTCACGCGCGGCGTACTCGGTACGTCGCGCGGCGCGCACTTCGTTGATGTCGGTCACATTTGGCGACAGTGACATCGTGTAGTTGAAGCGGCGGAAATAGTCCACCGCCGACAGTAGCGACGTCGCCAGCACCACCCACAGCGCCGCCTGCCCCATCAGCAACAGCATCGGCATCCGCTCCCATCCGAGAATGAGGAGGAGGATCGCCACGACCTGCGAAACCATCTTCAGCTTGCCGAGGTTCGAGGCCGGCATGGCGACGCCGCGCGCGTAGGCGATGCTGCGCAGGCCGGTGACGGCGAACTCGCGGCCGATGATCACCGCCACCATCCACGCCGGCGCGAGATCGAGCTGCACGATTGAAACAAGCGTTGCCGAGATCAGCAGCTTGTCGGCGAGCGGGTCGAGGATCTGCCCCAGCCAGGTGACCTGCTGGCGGCGCCGGGCAAGATAGCCGTCGAGCCAGTCGGTGAGCGAAGCCAGCCCGAAGATCGCCGCGGCGACGACCTCGACCGGCAAGCCCATGACCAGCCGCCCTTCGAACTTCGTGAGGAGCACCGACACCAGCAGCGGCACCAGGAAGATGCGCGCGATCGTCAGGCTGTTGGGCAGGTTCATCGCTCGAGGCTCATTTTACCCCCACCGCCGGCCCGCTGCGGTCCGCGTGAGGGAATCGGCCGGCTCTCGTGTAAGATGAAGGTTTGTCATGAAGGCGATTCTGCTGGCAGGGGGCAAGGGCACGCGGCTGCGGCCGCTCACGCTGCACACCCCGAAGCCTGTCGTTCCGATTTTCGACCGCGCATTCCTCCACTACCAGATCGATCTCCTCAAGCAGATCCCCGAGATCGACGAGGTCATCCTCAGCCTCAACTACCAGCCGCGCCGCATCGAAGAGGTGTTCGGCGAAGGCGAAGGCATGGGTGTCCGCATCCGCTACGTGGTCGAGCCCGCTCCGCTCGGCACCGGCGGCGCGATCCGCTATGCCGCACAGGGCATCACCGACACGTTGATCGTGTTCAACGGCGACGTCATGACCTCCGTGGACGTCCGCGCCGTGGTCGAGCGTCACAGGAACGCCAAAGCCAGGGCCACGATCGTGCTGACGCCGGTTGACAATCCCAGCGCCTACGGGTTGGTCGAGACCGACGCCGAGGGCCGCGTCACCCGGTTCCTCGAGAAGCCGAAGCCAGACGAGATCACCTGCAACACGATCAACGCCGGTATCTACGTGCTCGAGCCCGAGACCTTCGATCGGATTCCTAAGGACGTCTCCTACTCGATCGAGCGCGGCTACTTTCCATCGCTCACCGAGCGGGGCGAGACCTTCGTGGCCTATACGGATCGCGGCTACTGGATCGACATCGGCACTCCGGAGAAGTACGTCCAGGTCCACCGCGATATGTTCGACGGGCGCTTCTCCGCGGGCCTGTATCGCGGGATTGACCACAGCCAGCCGTTGGTGTCACCCGAGGCGCGGATCGACGATGGGGCGACGATCACCGGACCCTGCTTCATCGACGCGGCGGCACACGTGAAGACCGATGCCGAGATCGGCCCTTACACCGTGCTCGGCCGCGGCGTGATCGTCGAAGACGGCGCGCGTCTCGCCAACACCATTGTCTGGCCCAACACGCGAATCGGCCAGAACGCAATCATCGACGGCCCCATCCTCGGCCGCAATTGCCACATCGGCCGGAACGTGTCGATCACCGGCACAGCCGTGATCGGCGACAAGACGACGTTGACCGACTACACGCACCTGTAGGATCGTTCGGTTCTGCAGTTGTGCCTTCTGCCTTGTGCCTTCTGCCTTGTGCCTTCTGCCTTTTGCCTTAACGTATCGCTTTCCCCTTCAGCCTTATGCCTGACGTGAATCCAAGCGTGTTCAAGGCCTACGACGTCCGGGGCCTCTATCCCAGCGAGCTGAACGCGGACCTCTTCCGCCAGCTCGGGCGTGCGTTTGTCGCCTACCTGGGGCCTGGCCGCTACGCCGTGTCGCGCGACATGCGCGTGTCGTCGCCGGAGCTCGCCGCCGCGTTCATCGAGGGGGCCCGCCTTCAGGGCGGCAACGTGGTGAACTACGGGCTGATGGGCACCGACATGCTGTATTACGCGGTCGCCGCCGACGGGCTCGATGGCGGCGCCCAGATCACCGCGTCACACAATCCCGGCGAGTACAACGGCTGCAAGATGGTCAAGCGCGAGGCGTTTCCGCTGAGCGGCGAAGCCGGGATCAAGGAAATGAAGGAGATGATCCTCGGCGGCACCATTCCCGCGCCTCCCGCCAGCCAGGGATCGCTCGAGCACCGCGACGTGCTGGACCGCTATACCGGCCACGTGATGCGATTCATCGATTCGTCGCTGATCAAGCCGTTCAACGTCGTGCTCGACGCCGGCAGCGGGATCGGCGGCATGGTCGCGCCTCCGCTGTTCGACCGTCTGCCCTGCAAGACCACGCGGCTCTGCTTCGAGGTGGACGGCACGTTCCCGAACCACGAAGCCAATCCGTTGATCGAGGAGAACCGCCGCGACATCACTGCCAAGGTGATCGAGATCGGTGCCGACGCCGGCATCGCGTGGGACGGCGACGCCGATCGCTGCTTCTTCATCGACGGCGCCGGGGAGTTCATCGCCGGCGATTTCATCACCGCGCTGCTGGCCGAATCGTTCCTGATGAAGGATCCCGGCTCGACGATCATCTACGACGTCCGCGCCAGCCACGCCGTCAAGGACATCGTCTCGCACTATGGCGGCCGGGCTTTGATGAACCGGGTCGGCCACGCGTTCATCAAGCGGCGGATGCGCGAAGAGGACGCGATCTTCGGCGGCGAGGTCACCGGGCACTACTACTTCCGTGACAACTTCTACGCCGACAATGGCTTCATTCCGGCGCTGCTCATTCTGGAGCTGATGTCGAAAAAGGGCCTGTCGCTCCGCGACCTGCTCAAGCCGCTCCGCGAGCGCTACTTCATCTCCGGCGAGATCAACACGAAGGTGACGAGCATGAACGTGGTCCCGCACAAGCTCGAGGCGCTGAAGAAGGCCTACAGCAGCGGCCACGTCTACGAGCTCGACGGTGTCTCGGTGGAGTTCCCCGACTGGCACTTCAACGTCCGGGCCTCCAACACCGAGCCGCTGCTGCGCCTCAACCTGGAAGGCGCTACGCCGGAGATCATGGAGAAGCGGCGCGACGAGGTGCTCGCGATCATCCGCGGCTAGGGATCCAGTCCCGCGGCGCTATCGGCAGTGCGGCGGAAGCAGCGTCGCGCTGAGCCATTCGCGGATGAACGCGGCCGCGGCCGGATCGCAGCGCCGTCCGTCGATGACTGACGGACCGAAAGCCGCACCGCCAAGAGCATGGACGAATCCGACCGCCACGCCGCCGATCGCCACCGATCCGACGGTAAAGCCGCCGATTGACAGGCCGGCGCCGAGGGCTGCGCCGCCGAGCGCGAATAGCAGCCCGATCGAGAGTCCGCCGACGCTCACCAGGCCGGCTGCGACGCCGCCAATCGCGACACCCCCGACGGCGATGTTTCCAAGGGCGATGACGCCCTTCGCCACCCGCGGCCGCATGGTGACCGGATCGACCCCGGCGCACACGTGAAGGAGCGGCCAGCCGGCGATTGTGGCCGCCGATCGGTACTCGAACCCGAGCACGGTTCGCCGGCCCAGACAGTCACGGCAGATCAGCCGCGGCGCCTCTACGCCAACGCAGTCGCGGCACATTGCTCTCAGGCACACCCCGCACACTCCGACGGCCGACCGGTCATGGAGGTAGCAGTTCATGCCCGAGATTCTGCATCCGATCGCGGCGGGAACGCGGGCTTCCATGCGGTCGGGTACTGCCGGACATCCGGCAGCACAGACGCGAGTCGCCGGTTCAGCGACGGCCGGTTCTCGCCGTATGCGAGACCCGCCCGGCCCGCGGCGCGGCGGCGTTGGCAGGATTTGTGCCTCTTACAAGCGCATCATGGCTCTCAACAAGGTCTTGATCGCTTTCACCTGCGCCCTGGTGCTCCCCGCGGCGGCGCTGGCCCAGGCTCCGGCATGGTCGCTCGCCGCCAAGGCGGACTGCTGCGCCACTTCAACCGACGACAGCACCGCACTCGCGCGCTCGGTGCTCCTGCCCGCCCCGTTGATACTGCCGGTGAACGAAACTGCCAGCGCGCTGGCTGCATCGGTTCTGCTGCCGGCCGCTACCGGCCAGGCAACGGCTGGCATGAGCTGCTGCAATCACGACGCAATGCCTTCCACGGCAATGCCGGAAGCCGGCTGCCGCCAGAAGATGACTGACCAAGGGTGCTGCAAGGAGGGATGTGAGATGGCGTGCGGCCAGTCGGTGCCGCCGACTCGCTGAGCGGCGCCTTGGGGCCTCTCTGGCCCGTTTGAAGGGTGGGAACTTCTCCCGGGGTTCCCACCCTTTCTGCTAAGATCGACGCTCCATCATTGAGCGGGAGTAACTCAGTGGTAGAGTCACAGCTTCCCAAGCTGTTGGTCGCGGGTTCGATCCCCGTCTCCCGCTCCATTCGACTCAGCTAACCGTCGCCTTGCGACGGTCCATTTCGCTCATGGCAGTGGCAGGGGGTTCGCCCGCCCTGCCGCGACCTCAGTGCACGGTCACCCCGACAGCGATCTGGAACAGCGTGGTTCGCGGCGCTGCAGCGCTCGTCGCGGAAGCATCCCGCGATCCCAGCTTGTGCCAGCGCACGTCGAAGCCGGCTCCGAAATGCTCGGACAGGAACCATCGCGCCCCGCCGCCGAAGTTGATGGCCCCGCCCCACCCTGAATCATTGGTAACTGGCGCGAGGACGCCGCCGCTCGCGTCGCTCGTGACTTTCGCCAGACCGTAGCCGAAGCTGAGATGACTCCAGCCCTGACGGTGGCCGAAGTTGAAGGAGATCTGCGGTGCCAGCGTGCTCGACTTCGTCACCACTTCCTGCCGTCCGTCGACGGTGTCGCTGCTGGCCGTGCCCCGCGCGAACGTCAGCGCGCCGCCGAACCCAACGCGAGCGGGCCCGAGCTGGAACGGGTAGACATGAATGCCACCGTCCAGGCCGTAGCCGCGGGACGGCACGATAGTACCCTCGGGCACGGCGGGGATCCACCCCGATGCCGTCGGCAGCGCGGTCGTCAGACCGCGGACGTCAACTGCGAATGGCCCGACAGGATCGGCGCGTTGAGCCAGCGCTGGTGATATCCCGCACACGACGAGCGTGAACGCGACAAAGAGGAGACGAAACCGCATCAGTAGCCGCTGGCCTTCCCCGCCGGTGTCGCGTCGCCCCGCGATTCCTTGAGGATGCGTACCCCGGCGCTGGCGCCGATGCGGGTGGCGCCGGCGGCGACCATCGCCTGCAGCTGTTGCAGGTCGCGCACGCCGCCCGATGCCTTGACGCCAAGTTCGTCGCCGACCACCTTCCGCATCAGCGCTACGTCGGCCGCCGTGGCGCCGCCGGGCCCGAACCCGGTCGAGGTCTTCACGAAGTCGGCGCCGGCCGCCTTCGCCAGCGTGCACGCGGTCACCTTCTCTTCATCGGTGAGGAGCGCGGTCTCGATGATGACCTTGCTGGTGACTGCCCGCTCGGCGCATGCGCCAACGACCGCCCGGATGTCGTCGGTCACCAGCCGCACATCACCGGACTTGAGCGAGCCGACATTGATGACCATGTCGATCTCGGTCGCCCCGTCGAACATCGCACGCCGCGCTTCGTACTGTTTGACGTCCGGCGTCGTCGCTCCCAGCGGAAAGCCGACCACCGAGCAGACGCCGACGCCGCTGCCGCGGAGCCGGTCGGCGGCGTGTGCCACCCAGGTGGGATTCACGCAGACGGTCGCGAACTTCCACTCCGCGGCTTCGCGGCACAACTGGTCGATGTCGCTGGCGGTGGCGTCCGGCTTGAGCAGCGTGTGGTCGATCAGTCCCGCCACGCCGCGCTCGCCGCCCTGGTTGGCATGCAGCCCGAGCCGAGACGCTCCGGCATCGAGCACGCCACGGACCTGTGTGGGACAGCACTCATAGGTGAAGCCATGACAGGCACAGCGCGCCGGCGCGACCGCACCCGCGGCCACCAGCTCCTCCAGAATCAGTTCGATCACCCGTCGATAGTCGGTCACGCTCTATCCCCGCTCCAGGCGATGGATCTTCGCCAGCCGGCGCAGATACCGCGGCTCCGTGGTCGGCGTACCCAGAAACGTATCGACGATGCCGAGCGCCTCTTCAGCGCTCAGCAGAGTCGAACCGAGCGTCAAGACGTTCGCGCCGTTGTGCTCCCGGGCGTAGCGGGCCAGGGTCTTGGTCGAACACATCGCGGCGCGGATGCCGTGGATCTTGTTTGCCGCAATCGCCGAGCCGAGCCCGGCGCCATCGATGACGATACCCGCGTCCGCCTCCTTGCGGGCGACGAGCCGTGCCACCTGCGCGGCGATGTCCGGATAGTCCACGGCGTCGGCCGTGTCGGTTCCGACGTCGGCCACCGCCAGGCCTCGCGAGCGCAACGTGTCGCGCACGCGGTTCTTCAGCGCTACCGAGGTGTGGTCGCCGCCGACTGCGACGCGCCTGACATCGGCCACCGGCGCGAAGGACGCCGCCTCCGGATCCAGGACCGAGGAGACGACGGTGACGCGCCGTTCGCGCAGCGTGTCGTGAGCGAGCGGCGTGATGTGGCCACCCGGGGCGAGCGTAACCGTGCTGCCGCGCTCGAGCACCCGCGCGTCCGCCTCGGTGATGATGGTGAACGTTCTCATCCGTGTGCTACGCTCCGTGCCGCATGGCGCCGATCGTGCTCCTCGACCAGTCCGCTCTGGCCTCCCGAATTCGCGAGATGGCCACCGAGATTCGCGCAGCCCTCCCCAACGATGATATCCATTTCGTCTGCGTCCTGAAGGGGGCGTTCGTCTTCCTCTCGGACCTGATGCGCGCGCTCGACGATCGCGTCTCGCTGGACTTCATCGCCGTCTCGAGCTATGGCGAAAGCACGAAATCCTCCGGTGAGGTTCGCCTGGTGAAAGACGTGGACGCCAGCCTCGAAGGCCGTCATGTGGTGATCGTCGAGGACATCGTGGACACCGGCCTGACGCTTCACTACCTGCAGGACATCCTCCGGCGCCGCCAACCCGCGTCGCTGCGAACCGCGTGCCTGCTGAGCAAGCCGTCGCGACGGAAGGTGGACGTGCAGGTCGACTTCATCGGCTTCACCATCGACGACAACTTTGTCGTCGGCTTCGGTCTCGACTACGCCGAGAAGTACCGCAATCTGCCTTACATCGGACTCCTCAACTCCTGATCCCCCGGTCACTGCACGGCCTTCCGGACCTGGTCCGCGGCGGCGCGCGCGTCCTGGAGGACCTGGGCTTCCTTCAAGGTGGTAACCACACCGTCGCGCATCAACACCTGGCCGTTGACCATCGTCAGCACCACATCGTCGCCGTGCGTCGTATAGACAAGATGTGAGATCGGGTCGTACATCGGCACCTGGCGCGGCGCGTCGGTGCGAACCGCGATCAGGTCGGCGAGTTTGCCGGCTTCGATGGATCCGAGCCGCTGTTCCAGCCCGAGCGCGCGGGCCCCGCCGATCGTCGCCATCGCGAGCGCTTCCTTCGCGGATACAACACGCGGATCGTTCGATACCAGCTTGTGAAGAAAGGCGGCCTGCCGCATCGCCTCGAACATGTCGAGGTCGTTGTTGCTCGCGGCGCCGTCGGTGCCGAGCCCGAGTTTCGCGCCTGCTTTGAGGTAGGCGGGCACCGGCGCTGTCCCGCTGGCCAGTTTCATGTTGCTTTCGGGATTGTGCGAGATGCCGACGCCGCGCGCGACGAGCATCGACACTTCCTCGGGTGACACCCAGACCCCGTGCGCCGCCAGCGTGACCGGCGCCCAGAACTTGATGCTGTCGAGGAACGTCGCCGGCCGCTGCTTGTACTTCTCTTGCGCAATCTTCACTTCGTCCTGCGTTTCGGCGAGATGGATCAGGAGCGGCACGCCGTGCTTCAGGGCCAGGTCCCGCGAGGCCAGTAGCGTCGTCTGATCGAGCGTGTACATCGAATGTGGCGCGACCGCGGGCGTGATCAGCCGATCGTTCTTGAATCGCTGGATGAAGGCGTCGGTACGCTGAAGCTCGTCGGCCGGCGTCTTCGCGTCTGGAACAGGAAACTGGATGATCGTCTGCCCCAACACACCGCGCAGTCCCGCGGCCCTGGTCTCGGCAGCGATCTCCTCTTCGAAGTAATACATGTCCGCGTAGAGGGTTGTGCCCGAGCGGATCATTTCCAGCGCCGCCAGCCGGGTGCCAACGCGAACGAACTCCGGCGATACCGTCTTGGCCTCGGCCGGGAATATGTACTTCTGCAGCCAGTCCATCAGGGCCAGGTCGTCCGCGAGCCCACGGTACAGGACCATTGGCGCATGGGTGTGCGTGTTGATCAGGCCGGGCAGGACGATGCGGCCGGAGAGGTCCAGGCGTTGTCGCCCTCGGTATTTCGCAGCAATGGCCTGAGGTGTGTCGACGGCGACGATGTTCGTGCCGTCAACCGCGACGCTGCCCGGCGACAGAACGCGGCCGCTGCCGTCCATCGTGACGACGATGGCGTTGTCGAGCACGAACGAGACGTCGGCAGTGGCGGTGGAAGATGCCTGAGGCGCCGACCCGGCCGGCGTGGCCGGCGATCCGCAGCCGGCGAGCGAAAGCGTGAGTGCGAGTGAGAGGAGGACGCGATCCGCCGCGCAGAGCTGCATGGGCGCTGCCAATTCTACAATCACCGAGGTGATCGACCGATTCGGGCTACAGTATCGCCGTGCTGACCCTGGTCGATCACCCGGTCGCGCTCGACTGTCTTGCGCAGCTGCGCGACGTGACTACGCCTCCCGAGCAGTTCCGGGTGCTGACCGAGCGGCTCACGCTCGTCCTCGGAGCCGCGGCGCTGTCGTCCTTGCCGCAGCGCGCGGTGCAGGTGACGACACCGCTTGGCCTTGCCGACGGACGGCGAATCGACGGTGACGTGGTGATCGTACCGGTGCTGCGTGCCGGCCTTTCGATGCTTCCAGGCATGTTGCAGCTCGTGCCCCAGGCCCGTGTTGGCTTCGTCGGCTTGCGACGCGATGAGGAGACGGCCGTGTGCGCACAGTATTTCGAGCGCCTGCCCGGCGAAATCGGCAAGAGTCACGTTGTGGTTGTGGACCCGATGCTGGCGACCGGCGGAAGTGCGGTCGCGGCGCTCGACCTGCTCTCCTCCGCCGGCGCGAGGGCCGTCTCGCTCGTCTGCGTTGTTGCCGCCCCCGAAGGCGTCAAGGCGGTGGAGCAGGCACATCCCAACGTCTCGATCTTCACGCCGGTCGTGGACCGCGAGCTGAACGGGCGGAAGTTCATCGTGCCCGGGCTCGGCGACTTCGGCGACCGACTGTACGGCACGGTGTAACCGGAGGCCTCGGCAGTTACGCTCAATCGGGCGGGAGCCGGGTTCGCCGCGGCGGCTGTGATAGACTCGAGGGTCTCACCGGGCTGCGCGCTTGGCTCAGTGGTAGAGCATCGCCTTCACACGGCGGGGGTCCAAGGTTCGAATCCTTGAGCGCGCACCACTAAATAACAGAAAATAAGCAAGTTACAGCGATTGGCGCGATGCCGATAATGGCGAGAGTGTTAGGTGGGGGTGCATTAGGGGTGCAGCGGTGAGTCTTTCGGATCGTGAACGAACTGAGCACGTTCAATCCTTCTTTCGCTTGGTGCTCGATGCGCTTGGCGACCAGTGGTCCTACGAGCAGTTCGCTTTCGAACCGTCAGACTTCCCAGACATCCCCTCGCCGTCACCGTGGCCATTTCATCGGGACACCGAACAATGAGTTACGTCTGCACAGAGTGCGAGCACAAGTGGAACGTGACCACGCGTGACCCCGACGACTTTCTGAAACGAGGAGCCTGATTCACTCCGACAGAACAAACGTAGAGCCGCACCAATCGCCGCTGAGCTGCCCCCTTGCTCGGTGGGAATCAATAGCGGCATGGCTCGCCCCGACGAGCGCGCCGGTGAATTGGACCGTCTGAATGCCCTTATGCGGGAATTGGACGACGGCCTGGAGGATGCCCGACGCCTCCGTTCCCTCATCGACAAGGCCAACGCGGGCCTGGCCGCATTTCGCGCCAAGCACGAGCTGACAGACAGTCCGCACTGAGGCAGCCATGGAGCTGACCCAGGAGCCCGGGCCACTTCCGCTGAACTGTCCCCGGTGGCCGACGCGGATGCGGTACCACGGCAGACTGCCTGATGGCACGCGGGTGTATTCCTGTTCGCGCCATGGTGAATGGCGGCTCGGCCACGGCGGGCTGTTCCCAGCCGACGTCCCGCCCGACATGCACGATTCTTCTCACAACTGACCTGAACTGCCAGGTCTCTATCCGCTACGTAGCGCAGGTCGCTCACCTTTT
>DATJFF010000219.1:0-22877 GCA_035495795.1 Vicinamibacterales bacterium | reverse complement strand
CAGCGCAGTGCGCCCGATTCCCGAACACTGGGCCGGCATCAAACATCTCCAGATCTGCGTGTCGATCGACGGGCTGCAGCCGGAACACGACGTGCGGCGGACGCCGGCGACCTACGATCGCATCCTGAAGCACATCAAGGGGCATCAGATCACCGTTCACTGCACGGTCACGCGCCAGCAGGCGCAGCGCGACGGCTACGTCGAGGCTTTCATCCAGCAGTGGTCCGACAACCCGAACGTGAAGAACATCTGGATGAGCCTCTACACGCCGCAGATTGGCGAGGAGTCGGAGGAGCGGCTCGGCCAGGAGGATCGCGCGCGAGTGGTACGGGAGCTCATGGACCTGCGCGAACGCTTCCCGAAGCTCCAGATGCCCAAGGGGCTGCTCAACGCCTACCTGCGCCCGCCTGAGTCGCCGGCAGACTGCATCTTCGCGAAGACCACCGAGTGCGTGTCGGCGGACCTGCAAACGAAGATCACGCCGTGCCAGTTCGGCGGCAGTCCCGACTGCGCGAGCTGCGGGTGCATCGCCTCGGCGGGGCTCAAAGCGGTGGGTCGGCACACGCTGCCCGGCGGCATCAAGGTCGGGGCGATCTTCGACGCCTCGTTCAAGGTCGGCAGCGTGGTGCGGGGCCTGCGCGAGCGCGTCGGCGGATCCTCACCGACGATCAAGCCGACGGCCCTCGGCGACGCTTCAGCGTAAGAGCCTGCCTCGCCGGAGTTCGAAGAGCGTAGGCTTGGGGCTTGGGGCTTGGGGCTTGGGGCTTGGGGCTTGGGAATGTCCATCCTGGGTGACCTGCGTGACAAGTGTTCGTGCCTGAAGCCTGAAGCCCGAAGCCTGAAGCCTTCTTCAGCGGATCATCCAGAACGTCGACGTGTAATCCCACACGGTGAACGCCAGGCGCGCGCCGTCGGGTGACCACGCCGGCTGCGTCTTGTTGGACGGGTCGCGGGTGATCTGCTCCGGCGTGCCGCCGCCAGACCCGACGCGGAACACCTGGTAGTAGCCGTCCGGGGCCGGACCGACATATCCCAGATACTTGCCGTCGGGCGAGACGGTCAGTCCCGAGAAATCGTGCTCGGTTTCGACGCGGTGCACGATTGTCGCGACGCCGCCGGCCACCGGGACGATCCCGATGACGTGCCGTCCACCGGCCTCCCGCGCGACGAAGGCGACGCGCTTTCCGTCAGGCATCCATTCGGCGTGCATGATCGCGGCGGTGAACCCTGGCGTCGTGATCTCGGTGAGCGGCGAGGTCACCTCACCGGTGTCCTGGTTGACGCCGATGGTGTAGGCGACCGACGCGCCCCCCTTGTTCGCGCCATCCAGCAGCAACGTCTTCCCATCCGGAGACCAGCGCGGCCAGCCCACTTCAGCGCCCCGGCCGAGCATCGTGATCCGCCGGTCCGGCGCGCTGCCGTCCGCCGCCTTCAACCACACGTCGTCTGACTGTTCGCGGTGCGAGTGGAGCGCAATCCACTTCAGGTTCGGCGACCACGCCATCCCCTGATCCTCCGATTCCGACCTGGCGACGATCTCTGCCGGTTGCTCGGACAGCCCGCGATCGGCATCGATCACGCCCAACTCCTGCGCGATGTCCGGGTACTTCGCATCGTCGACAATGCGCCGCCACGTCCCGTAGGTGACCGAGATCAGGGGCTTGGCCGGATGCCACCACGGCGTCTCGGCCTGGAAGCTGGTGAGCTGCCGCGTCTGGCCGTTCCGCGACTCGGCCACGAAGGTGCGATACGACTGGGTCCGGAACAGCACACGGCCGTCGCGCGAGATCGATGGCGCGTAGGCATCGCGCGCGAACTGGCTGACCCGTGCGGCCCGCGCGCTCGCGCGATCGAGCCGCCACAGCTCGACGAAGCCGCGATCGTTCGGCGCGGCGAAGTAGACCTGCGCGCCGTCCGGCGTCACCGCAATCGGGCCGACCGCATCGACGTCGGGCACGGGGACGATCGGCGCTCCTCCGCAAGGCGCGGCCATGCGCGGCCGCCCGCCGGAGACGACAATGCAGGCAACTTCGTTGTTGGGCATCCATGCCGGCCACGACGGACGCTCGCCGTGGGCAACCTGCTCGGCCCGCGAGCCGTCGGTAGCGATCCGCCACACCTGCGGGCCGGATTTGTCGGCCACCGTCGCGGCGATCCAGGCGCCGTCGAGGCTGACGGCGGGCTGCCTCAGATCCGCGGCTCGCGGCCGGCCGGCGGAGGAATTGGCTGTTCCCCACAGCGGTGCTCGGGTG
Source organism: Vicinamibacterales bacterium (assembly GCA_035495795.1). Classification (GTDB taxonomy): domain Bacteria; phylum Acidobacteriota; class Vicinamibacteria; order Vicinamibacterales; family UBA2999; genus VFZN01. The sequence goes on along the minus strand of DATJFF010000219.1, from coordinate 20,625 downwards.
GCGCCGCCGACGTCGTACACCCACCACCGCTCAGCGGAGCCCTCGTCGTCAACCAGGACATGGTCCCCGTCGATCCAGGCGACGTAACGCACCTGCCCTTCGCCGCGCGGCAGCAGCGGGCTCGCGCCGCCGTCGACGGGCACGACACGCACGTCGCGTCCCTCTGCATAGACCAGGAAACGGCCGTCGGCCGACAGCGTTCCCGCCGGATCGCGATAGCCGACGACGCCGAGCTGATGGGCGGTGGCGACGTATGCGAGGGGAACCGGCGGATCGGCTCCCGCGGTCACCGGCCGGCTGCGCAGGAACACGGTGGCCAGGGCGAGCGCGACGAGCAGCAGGATGACGAGGAACCGCATGATCGGCGCGATTCTCGCACAGGGAGGTCTTGGGGTCCTTTGGGGTCCTTGGGGTCTTGAGGTCTTGGGGTCTTGGGGTCTTGGGGTCTTGGGGTCTTGGGGTCTTGGAGCCGTGGGGGCTTGCGTTGACAAGCGTCTTTCCTAGAGCCTAGAGCCTAAAGCCTAGAGCCTGATGTGGAGTGGAGCGACCTGGATCGTGAGCGTGGCGGCGGTGGCGATATCCGGCGCTGTGGCGGCGGTCGAGGGCAATTGGCGGCGTTCGGCGCGGGTCCAGGTCGGGTTCGGCGGGCACGGCGGCATGTGGGGCGATGCGCTGCTCCTGCCGGTCGTCAACGCGCTGGTCGTTCCGTGGATCCCTGCAGGAGCGTGGCTCGCGGGGCCGCTCGTCACCGGCATTGCGGTATCGATTGGGCTGCACACGTGGTGGCACGGAGGACACGCGCACGGTGTCCGCGAGCACATGTGGCCGTCGCGCCCAACCGGTCGCTGGTACGCCGACCTCTCGTGGTCCGGCTGGTGTCACGTCATCTATGTAGCGTTCGAAGTCGCGCTGCTCGTCGCCTATCTGGTGACGCCGATGCCGCCGCTCGCGGTCGTCGCAGTCTCCCTGCTCCTTACTGCCCACGTACCGATCGGAGTGCTCGTGCCGGCCTGGACGGCGACGCGGCGGGTGTTTCGAGAGGATCTCTGGCAGACAGCGGTCGCGATAGCCGCGATCTGGGCAGCGGCGATGGGGAAGGTCTTGGGGGCTTGAGGTCTTGGGGGTCTGGTCGCACCTGTGGCACTCGTCGCACCGTCGCACCCGGGTGATTAGTGAAAGTCGTGCGATTCCACTGACGCGCCGTCAGCAAGACCGTCGAGCCGCTGCAGCCGCTCGGCGCGGACGGAAGTGACGCCATCCTGGTTCTGCAGGATGCCTTCGACCAGCAGGAACGGCGACTCGATCACCACGAGCCGCGTCGCCGCATAGACGTCCGGCCGGATGATGACGTTGGCGATGCCGGTTTCGTCCTCGAGCGTGAGGAACACGAATCCTTTCGCCGTGCCGGGGCGCTGGCGGGTGATGACCATGCCGGCGGTGCGGACGCGGCGGCCGGCGCGGGCCCGCGGCAGATCGATGGCGCGCAGCACGCCACGCATCGAGAGCTCGTGACGGCGGAACGCCATCGGATGCCTGCCTATCGTGAGCCCGCTGCCGGCGTAGTCGGCCACCAACTTCTCTTCCTCGCCCATGGCAGGCAGCGGGCTCCGCGTCCATTGACGATTGAGGATTGACGATTGACGATTCACTGGCGATTCATGATTGAGGGGGATTGACGATTCATTGACGATTGGCGATTCATTGGCGATTGACGATTCGTTAGCGATTGACGATTCGCCGTCGCGGGCTTCAACCGGCTCGAACAGCTCACCCGCTGGCCGCACGGCGCGTTCAGCTTGCCAGAGCGCGGAGCGGCGGTCGAGGCCGAAGCTGTTGAGGGCGCCGATCTCGGCGAGCACCGTCACCTCGTCGCGGCGCAGCCCGACGACGCGGACCAGTTCGTCGATCGATCGAAAGCGGCGCTGCTGCAGGGGCGTCGCCCACTGATTCGAGCACACGTTGCAGAACAAGCGCTTTTCCGACTCGCGGCTCTCGTCCAGACTCTCCTCCTCGATCATCGATGCATCGTCACATCCGCACTTCGGGCACACTACGCGTTCGTCGTTCTGCCTTCCGCCTTCTGCCTTTTGCCTTCCGCTTTCTGCCTTCTGCCTTGTGCCTTCTGCCTTGTGCCTTGTGCCTTCTGCCTTCTGCCTTGTGCCTTCTGCCTTCTGCCTTGACGCGATCGACTTTCCCGCATCCGCGCGCAGACCGGTGACGTAGCGCAAGCCGAGGCGGACCGAGCCGTCGTCTTCGACGATGCAGTCCCAGTCGGATACCTGCACGTCGATGGGTGCAAAGCGGACGCCGCGGCGTTGGGCGTCCTTCACCAGCGTCGCCGGGTGATAGAACCCCATCGGCTGATTGTTGAGGAGCGCGGTGTAGAACGCCGCCGGGTAGTGAACCTTGAGATACGCGCTGGCGTAGGCAATGAGCGCGAAGCTGGCGGCGTGCGACTCGGGGAAGCCGTAGAGCGCGAACGAGGTGATCGACAAGACGATGCGATCAGCAGTCGCGCCGACGATGCCGTTCTTGGCCATCCCGTCGCGGAGCAGCCCTTCGAGCTGTTTCATCCGCTTTTCGGATCGCTTGAAGCCCATCGCCCGGCGCAGATCCTCGGCCTGCCCGCCGGTGAACCCGGCCACTGCCATCGCCATCCGCAGCAGCTGTTCCTGGAACAACGGCACGCCGAGCGTCCGCTTGAGAATCGGCTCGAGCAGCGGGTGGTCGAAGATCACCGGCTCCTGCCCGGCGCGCCGATTCAGATACGGGTGCACCATCTGCCCGACAATCGGTCCCGGGCGAATCAGCGCCACTTCGACGACGAGGTCGTAGAAGTGCGCTGGCTTGAGGCGCGGCAGCGTCGCCATCTGCGCCCGCGACTCCACCTGGAAGACGCCAATCGTGTCGGCGGCCTGAAGCATCGCGTAGACGGCGGGGTCGTCGGCCGGAATGTGAGCAAGATCGAGAGGGGCCGACGTCCCCTGCCGCTGCCGGGAGCGAGAAGAACTCTCTCGGGAAGGATCTAGCGCCGATCGGTCGGGGGAAGAACTCTCTCGGGACTTATCTCCGTTGTGGGATTCGGGCAACTCGTCGCTTACCGCACAGTCCCGACCGTGATCTTCTCCCTCCCGTGTCTTTTCGCTCTCCCGTCCGCGAAGCGGCAAGCGTTCTTCCAACTCCCGCTTCCTCACTCCCGGCCCGCGATCGCGCTCGTTCACGAGCGCGATCGCATCCTGCAGCACCGCCATCATCCCGAGGCCGAGGAGATCGACCTTGATGATCCCCATGTCGGCGCAGTCTTCCTTGTCCCACTGGACCACCACGCGGCCCGGCATGCTGGCGTTCTCGAGCGGGACCACCGACGAGAGCTCGCCCTGGCACACCACCATCCCGCCGGAGTGCTGGCCGAGGTGCCGCGGCAGGTCCTGCATCTGCTGCCAGAGGCGAACGAACTGCCGGACCCGCTCGTCGTCTCGGGCCAGGCCGACTTCGGCGAGCTGGCGGGCCAGCGTGTCGTCGGGATCGACGTACTCGAACTGGTGCATCACGCGAGCGAGGCGATCGATGTGCGCCTCGTCGAGCTCGAGCGCCTTGCCCACCTCGCGCGCGGCGCTCTTGCCGCGATAGGTGATCACGTTCGCGGTCATCGCCGCGCCGTGCTGGCCGTACTTCTCGTAGACGTGCTGGATCACCTGCTCGCGGCGATCGCCGCTCGGCAGATCGAGGTCGATGTCGGGCCACTCGCCGCGCTCCTCGGAGAGGAAACGCTCGAAGAGCAGCTCCATGCCGACCGGATCGACGGCGGTGATGCCGAGGCTGTAGCAGACGGCGCTGTTGGCCGCCGATCCTCGCCCCTGCACGAGGATGTCCTGCTGCCGGCAGTAGTTCACGACGTCCCAGACGATCAGGAAGTAGCCGGCGAGCTCGAGCTTCTCGATGAGATCCAGCTCGCGGGCGACCTGGGCGCGGGCCCGCTCGTGATACGGCCGATAGCGATGGCGCGCGCCGAGCTCGGCGATCTTTCGCAGGAACGAGATCTCGGTTTCGCCTGGTGGCACGGGGTAGCGCGGAAACCGGTAGCCGAGATCCTGCATCGAGAACTGCAGGCGATCCGCCAGCTCCAGCGACGCGGTCAGCGCGTCCGGCATGTCGGCGAAGAGCCGCGCCACCTGCGCGGGCGGCTTGAGATAGCGCTCAGCGTTGACCGACAGCCGCCGTCCCGCCTGCCGCAGTGACACGTGCTCGCGAATCGAGGTGAGCACGTCGAAGAGCGGCCGCTCCTCCGGGGTCGCGAACCGCACCCCGCCGGTGGCCACCACCGGCACGCGAAACGCCTCGGCCAGGCAGACGAGCATCTCGTTGTCGTCTTCCTGATCGCGGCGGAGGTGCCGCTGCACCTCGACGTAGGTCTGCGCCCGCCCGAAGATGCCGACCAGCGTGTCGAGCAGCCCGCCGACACCGAAGCGCTCGGCCTGCAGCAGCGGCTGCCCTGGCATCGCGATCAGACCGCCGACGTGGCCATCCAGATCCTGGAGGGTCAGCGCGCCTTCGCCCTTCGGCGCGCGCAGCTTCATCTTCGTGACCAGACGGCAAAGGTTCTGCCAGCCTTGCTGTGACGAGACAAGGACTGGCAACGTCAATCTGGTGATCTGGCGATCTCGTGATCTGGTGATCTGATCTCGAGAGCTGGAGATCTTGTGATCTATCTGGCGATCTCTGGGATCTATCTGATGATCTTGGCGGCGCGTTTCGATCGTGAGTTCGGCGCCAATCAGTGGGCGAATCCCGGCGGCGAGGGCGGCTTTGTGGAAGCGCGGGGCGCCGTAGACGCCGTCCAGGTCGAGCAGCGCCAGCGCCGGGTAGCCAAGCGCCGCGGCTCGCTCGGCGAGCGCTTCGGGGAGGGACGCCCCACGGAGGAATGAAAACGCGGAAGCCGCGTGCAGCTCGACATACATGACCGGACCCGGGGAACACGAGCACACGAAGGACACGAAGTTCACGAAGACAAACCAGCGATTCCAAAAACGAACCAGCGCGCAGCCAGTTCTTTCTTCGTGCTCTTCGTGTTCTTCGTGACCTTCGTGTTTCCCGTGTTCTTTCGCCACTCAATCGAAGACGCCCTCCAGGAACCACTGCCCCACCTCGCGCTCGATGAACAGGCGATACACCGTCCCGTCCGCCATCGCGATGTCCCACTCGTCACGATCCCAGGGGGATCCGTGCCGGGAGGGGTAAGAACCGTCTCGGGAAGGGAGTGACGCCGATCGGGAGCGGAAAGAACCCTCCCGGGACTGATCTCCGTCGTGAGGTTCGGGCAATCCGCTGCTGACCGAGCAGTCCCGATCGCGATCGTCTCCCTCCCGCAATTCCACTCCCTCCCGCTGTTGCCCTCCCGGCACGCGGTCGCTGATCCACCATTCGCCCGACGTCCGCCACGGCCCCGCGGCCTGGACGATGACACCGCCGGTAATGCCGCGCCGGTCCGTCGTCACGCGCACCGGACGGCCGTCGTCTACCCGGACGCGCACCGGGATCGGCAGGCGGAAGCGGCGGAATGCCAGCCGCAGATCCGCTGATGTTTCCGACGCGGCCCGCGAAGGCGCGTCCGTCGCAATTGGCGCGTCGGCCGGCGGCGCAAACGGCGCGATCGCGAACGCGCCAGGCCGCCACGCGTCTACCAGGGCCGGCGATCCGACGTGACCATCACCCATCAGCGCCGTGAGCCGCGCGACCAGCGTTGCCACCTGCTCGGGCGCCGGCTGGGCGCGATCGAACAGCGTCCACTGCAGCACCCGTCCGGGCGTCGGCTCGACGCGCACCTGCACGCGATCGATCGCCGCCGAGGGCGGATGCGATTCGAGATCCAGCAGCACCAGCGTGCGCAGCGTCTTCGGATCCCGCATTGGCGCCGGGAGCGGGATGACGCGCACGTGCGACTGGCGGTTGACCAGGTGCAGCGCCGTGCGGATCGCTACCGCGCCGCGATCGGCGAGCTCAAGGCGGGTCGATAACGGCTCCAGCAGACGCGCCAGCACGAACGACAACGGCTCGAACCCTTCGATCGGCCACTCGAGCTCGACCAGCTCCTCGAACACCGGCTCCGCCAGCCACGGCACCAGCGGCTCGTCATCTTCGCCGCAGGCCAGCCGCTGCCACGACGCCCCCAGCTCGCCCAGGCGCGCGTGTACGTCGGCGCGCGGCAACGCCGCGAGCCCGCCAAGACGGAGGATGCCCCACCGCCGCAGCGTGGCGCCGCACTGCTGGAGCGCCATCACCGCCTGCCGTATCTCCGCCACCGACGCGGCCCGGGCGCGAGGACGCCGGGTGTGGTGTGCCTGGTGTGTGTCGCGCGGGTGCCGCCACCCGGTGGCGGGTGGCAGCGGCGCGGCCGCATCCGGCCCCGGGGCACGCAGCGCCACGGCTGCTTCCGGCGCAGACCCGCTCAGCCGCGCGATGGTCACCTCGATGAGAACATCAATCGGCAGCTCGACGAGCGCCGCCTTCTCGGCGATCGGATCCAGCACGGTGAACCCCTCGCGCCCGCACGCCAGCAGCATCGCCGCCGCTGCGGTGCTGCCGAGCGCCACCGCCCGGCACGCCGGGCACGCCTGTCGGATCGCGCCGCCCAACTCCTCCGGTGTCCCGAACAACGCCGACAGCCCGCCGACATCGAGCAGGACAAACGCCCCCAGCACCTGGAAGCGAGGCGTGAACGCCTGCGCCACCTCGACGAGCACGTCGAGCGGCGTTGTAGCAGACGCATGCAGTACCGCAAACACGATCGGCTCCTGAACCCTGAGAACTCGAGACCCCCGCGAACCTCGAGAACCCCTACCCGATCGCGAGCGGCAACTCGCCGACATACCCGCGCGGCGAGGTGGCCCGCAGCTTCGTGCTCAGCCCGCCCAGCCGCCGCGAGCGATCGTGCGCGCCCTTCCAGACGACGTGCACGGGTCGGGAGTGGGAAAAATCCGATCGGGAGTGGAGAAAGCCTGCCCGAGAGTGAAGAGAGCCCTCTCGTGAGTGCTGCCGCTCTCCCGACACGCGCGCGGTTCCTTCTTCCGGCGCGCGCCCCACTCCCGTCACGATCGACAGCCCCCCGGCACTGCGCGCGACCGGCGCGGCCGCGATCAGCAGCAGCGCGACTTCTGTTCCTTCCACCACGCGCTGCAGCCGCAGCCACGTGGACCGAGGGACCCGCCCGAGCGTGGTGTCGGGCACGTCCACGAGATCCAGCACCACCATCGTGCACACGCCCGATTGCGCGACCAGGTTGAACGCCTTGATCGCGCGATCGATGGTCCGTTCCAGCAGCGTGCCCGGTCCCTGAACGCTGCGCTCGCCGGGGATCCACGCGGGATCGATGGCCCCTGTCGTCTTCGACAACGCCTGCCCGCGAATCCAGAGGAACCGGGACAGCACCACGCCCGCCTCCTGGGCACGCTCCGGATCGAAGCGGTCGAACGTGTCGATGAGCGCCACCCATTCGCCGCGGGCCGTCGCCGCGGCCAGCGCCGCCCAGGCCAGGCTCGTCCGTCCAGACGACACCGGGCCGTGAATCTCGGAGAGTTGTCCCCGCGGGATCCCGCCCCGCAAGGTTTCGGTGAGCGCGGCCGCCGCAAACGGCGCGGCCGGCCACGGCAGCGAGAGCGCTTCCGAGGCGAGCGTGCGATCGAGCCGCCGCGCCCGCAGCAGCGTGTGAACGAGGTCCAGCTTGTGGGCAGTGGAAGGGAGGGCTGCCATGGTTTCGCCTTTTGTTCTCTGCCGCAAATATTAGCGAATAAAAAGCGAATGTCAAGTCTGAGGTACGTCTCTTGAAAGGTCCCGAATCAATGGCGCCGCCGACCGACACCAACAGCCTCGTCGCCGACTGGCTGCTCGACATGGCTGCCGCGCAGGAGTCCGACCAGCGGCGCTGGGGCTACAAGCGCGCCGCCGCGGCAATTCGCAATCTCGAGGTGCCGATAGAGTCGCTGCGAGCCGGACACGCGTTGCAGAAGATCCCGCATGTCGGCCCCGCCTCGACGCGCATCGTCCTCGAGGTTCTCGACACCGGCCGCTCCGCCATCGTCGAGCAGGCCGTCGCCGACAGCGGACGCGGCGCCGAGGTCGAGCGGCGCCAGCAGCTGCGAAGCCATTTCCTGAGCCGCGCCCAGGTCGTCGCCGCGCTCCGCAACCCGCGACTGCGCGGACCGGCGCCCTCGGAGTATCGTGGCGACCTGCAAATGCACTCGGAATGGAGCGACGGCGTGGAATCGGTAGCGGCCCTCGCCGAGGGGTGCCGCGCCCGCGGCTATGAATACTGCGCCGTGACCGATCACTCGCACGGGCTGCCGATTGCCGGCGGCGTCTCGATGGCGGACGTGGCCCGCCAGCACCGCGCGATCGATCGCGTGAACGTCGCCCAGGCCGGCAGGTTCCGCATCCTCAAGGGCATCGAGGCGAACATCCTTGCCGACGGCACTCTCGATCTCTCGCTCGATGAACGGGCGCAATTCGAGGTGGTTGTCGCGGCGCCGCACTCGAAGCTGCGGCGCGCCGAAGATCAGACGCCGCGGATGCTGGCTGCGGTGCGGCAACCCGGCGTGCACATTCTCGGTCACCCGCGCGGCCGGATGGGCGGATCGCGGCCGGGGATTACCGCTCGCTGGCCCGAGGTCTTCGCCGAAGCGGCGAGCCGCGACGTGGCGGTCGAAATCGACGGCGATCCGTCGCGCCAGGATCTCGATCACGCGCTCGCCCGTGAGGCACTCGACGCCGGCTGCGTCTTCGCACTCGACAGCGACGCGCACGCAGTCGATCAACTCCCGTACGCCGAGACGGCGCTCGCCCATGCGCGGCTGGCCGGGATCCCCGCCGCCCGCGTCATCAATTGCTGGCCGCTCGGCCAGTTGCTGGATTGGCTGCGCCGATGACGCGGCGGAGGCGCATGCCCGAGTGGCTCGAGCCGATGGCGGCGACGCTTACCGCTGAGCGCTTCGAGGATCCGGCGTGGACCTTCGAGCGCAAGCTCGATGGCATCCGCATGCTCGCGTTCAAGGATGGCGACGAGGTCCGTCTGCTCTCCCGCAACAAGCTCCAGCTCACCGCGTCGTACCCGGCGGTTGCCGCAGCGGTCGCGGCGTTGCCGGTGGACAGCGTAGTCCTCGACGGCGAGGCCACCGGCGCGTGGGGCCGCCAGGGCCGGGCCGATTATCACGTCTTCGACGTGCTCTGGCTCGATGGCGACTCGTGCACGGCGCTCCCGCTCAGCGAACGGCGCAAGCGTCTCGACGGCATCCATTTCCGGCTGCCGATCGCGCGCGTCCAACCGCTCACCGGGTCCTCACCGTGGGAGCGAGCCTGCCGCGAGGGCTGGGAAGGCGTCATTGCCAAGCGCCTCGATTCGCCCTACGAGCATCGCCGCTCGAAGCACTGGCTGAAGATGAAATGCGAGGCCTCGCAGGAGCTCGTCGTCGGCGGCTTCACCGACCCGCAGGGCAGTCGTGTCGGTCTCGGCGCGCTGCTCGTCGGCTACTTCGAAGGCAGCGACTTCGTCTTCGCCGGCAAGATTGGAACCGGCTTCGACACCGCGCTCCTTCGCGACCTGCGCGCCCAGCTCGATGCCATCGAGCAGCCGGCACCGCCGTTCACCAAGGGAGCAGGCCTGCCCCGCATCCGCGCGCACTGGGTGCGGCCGAAGATCGTGGTCCAGGTGGCCTTCACCGAGTGGACCGTTCACGGCAAGCTTCGCCACCCGCGGCTACTCGGCGTTCGCATCGACAAGGCCGCCCGCGAGGTGGTCCGGGAGCGGCCATGATCACCCACCCGGACAAGGTGCTCTTCCCCGACGATGGCATCACGAAGGGCGAAGTGGCGGCGTACTACGACGAGTTCGCCGAGGTGATGCTGCCGCACGTCCGCAACCGCCCGATCACGATGGAACGCTTTCCGTCGGGAATCGGCGCGAAAGGCTTCCTGCAGAAGAACGTCGTCAAGGGCTTTCCCGAGTGGCTGAAGCGGGTGGAAACGCCCAAGAAAGGCGGCGTAGTCTTCTACCCGCTCGCGACCAGCCGGCGCGATCTGCAGTGGCTTGCCAACCAGAACACCGTCACATTGCACGTCTGGACGTCGCGCACGCCTCGACTGCTGCACCCAGATCTCTGCGTGATCGATTTGGATCCATCGGCCGACGAGCCGGACGTCCTGCGCGCGGCTGTGCTCGCGGTCCGCGCCGCGTTTACCGAGCTGAACCACGACAGCTGGGTCAAGACCTCCGGCTCGAAAGGCTTTCACGTGGTGGTACCCCTGCGGCCGAAGGCTACCTTCCACGACGCTTCGGCGCTGGCCGAACGCGTCGCGAGCATCGTGATCGATCGCGATCCGGCGCACCTGACGCGGGAGTTCAGCAAGGCCGACCGCGGCGGCCGGATCCTGATCGACACCGGGCGCAATCGCGGCGGCGCCACCTTTGCCGCGCCCTACACCGTCCGGGCTCGCCGCGGCGCCCCGGTGTCCGCGCCCTGCACGTGGAACGAGATCGAGAGCGGAGTGGTGCACCCGCAATCCTTCACGCTCCGAACCATGCGCGAACGTCTGGCCAAGACCGGCGACCTGTGGGCGGACCTGCTGCCACGCCGGCCGCAACGGGCGAGCGTCACCGGATCGCCGGCGCGCCGCTCATGAGCCGCATGCATTAAGATCGATGCGATTTGCAGGCGCATCTGGTCTCCGCCGCGCGCCGCCTGGCCGCGGCTCTCACCTACCGCGACTTCCGGCTGCTCTGGGCCGGCGCCCTCACCTCGAGCATCGGCACGTGGATGCAGAAAGTGGCGCAGGCCTGGTTGATCGTCACCCTCACCGGCACCGGTTCGGCGTTCTTTCTCGGCCTCGACAGCTTTCTCGGCGAGCTGCCGATCCTTCTGTTGACGCTCGTCGGCGGCGTCGTCGCCGATCGACGCGATCGGCGCCACATGATGCTGGTCTCGCAGGTCGTGCAGATGGCGGCGGCGTTCACCCTGGCAACGCTGGTCTTCTTCAACGTCGTCCAGGTGTGGCACATCCTGACGCTGTCGTGTATCACGGGCTGTGCGCAGGCCTTCGGCGGGCCGGCGTATCAGTCCCTGGTTCCCACGCTCGTCGGCAAGGAACACCTGCCCAACGCCATCGCCCTCAACTCGATCCAGTTCAATCTCGCCCGCGTCATCGGACCGGTGGTGGCCGGCGCGGCCCTCGCCTCCGTCGGGATGGTGATGTGCTTCGGCCTCAACGGCATCTCGTTCCTGTTCGTGATCGCCGCAATTCTTGGCCTGCGGGACGTCCACGTTCCGCCGACTGCGACCGTTCCGCTCGTCGATCAGATGAAGGACGGCCTCCGCTACGTGCGCAACTCGACGAACCTGAAGACGATTACCCTGATCGGCTTCATCGCGGCCTTCCTCGGCATTCCGCTGCTCACATTTCTCCCGGTGGTCGCCAAGGACGTCTTCCGGCAGGACGTGGGACTCTACACGCGGATGATGACCACGTCAGGGATTGGCGCCGTCTGCGGCGCAATGGTGGTGGCCTGGCTCGGTCGTCACGAGCACATGGGGCGCATGCTGCTGATCATGCTCGGGGCCTTTGGCTGCGCGATGACCGCCTTCGCGCTCTCGCCCGACGTCCGGCTGAGCACGTCGATCTTGTTCTTCACCGGCGCGTTGCTGGTGATGTGCTTCTCGCTGACGACATCACTGGTCCAGCTGATCGCGCCGCCGGAGCTGCGCGGCCGGGTCGTCAGCATCTACATGGTGGCATTCCGCGGCGGCTCACCGCTGGGCGGGCTCGCCAGCGGGTGGCTGATCACGCAGGTGGGATCGGCACCGACGATGCTGGCGATGAACGGCGTCGCGCTGGCGCTGGTGGCGGGATACTTCTTGCTACGCGGACACGGCATCCGCGATGTCTGACGCACGACGCGGCTGAGAAAGTTCACAGTTGGCCAGTTTAGAGTTGCCAGTTGAAGTTGACAGTTGAGGAACAGTTAACAGTTCCGGGCCTGTAGTCAGGTGGCCGCGCAGTGCCGCACCCACTCCGCGATCTGGCACTGAACTGGCCTGCAACTGCTACTGAGAACTCTTAACTTCAACTCGCAGCTCTGAACTGCTCAACTGTGAACTCTCACTTGATCGCGACCACGAACGTGACCGGTACTTTCCCAGGCTGATAGCAGACTTTGTCATCGCACGCCTGGTACTCGATCTGCCCGGCAACGGTGACGCTCGACTGGCCGGCGAGGGCTTTTCGCGCTTCGGGTGTGTCGAGGAGCGTCACGTCGCGCGTCAGGCGGAACGGCTTCGAATAGACCTCCACGGTCTCGTTGAGCGGCTCGAAGAAGTACTTTTCCGACGGTGGATACTTCGTCGGCTCCAGCTTCGCCCACGGCTGCGGGGTCAGCGTAAGCGCGATCACCTGGTAGTCGTGCTTGCCGGGTGCGTAGACATGCATCGTCCGCCTGGGGCTGACATCCACCGTCACGGTCAGGTGCGAACCGGGGGCGGCGCTGGTCTGGCTGATGCTCGACTCCACCGTCAGGTGCGGCGTGGTGCTGCGAGTCGGATCGCCGAACGGGTTGGCGGGCGCGCCGGCCGGTGTCTGGGCAGATGAGGTGGCCCCGGTCAGCAGCAAGAGGACGAGCACGGCACGCTTCATGAAAGTCGAGCGTACGGTAATCGTCCGGCTGGAATCAACCTCGGTCACGAACGGCTGCGCTAGAATTTTACTTTTCGCGATGCTTCGACTGCTTGCACTTGCCACGCTCTGCGTGTGCCTGGCCTTCCGAACGGCCGCCGCCCAGCAGACTCGTGCCGAGCTGCTCGAGCAGCAACGCGCGGAGCGGGCACAGTCGCTCGAGCCCTACACTCCCAACACCCTCGAGAAGGCGCTGCTCTATCTCGAGGACAAGCGGGTGGTCGAGCGGCTCGGCTCGGGGCTGACCGGCCTCTACCCGCGGTTCGGCGGCTTCACCACCGGAAGCGGCATCACCTTCGGGGTCGGGTATCGCTATGCGCTGCCCGGCACCAAGCATTGGGAAGTGGACGCGTCCACGGCCTTCTCCACACGCGGCTACAAGTCGGTGGACCTCCACGTCCGCGCGCCGGCGCTCTTGCGCGGGCGGCTGGAGGTGGACGGCGCAGCGCGCTGGTGGGACTACACCCAGGAGGACTTTTTTGGCCTCGGTGAGTCGTCGGTGGACGGGCGGACCGACTATCGGTATCTCGGCGACGCGGTCACGGGAATTGGCCGGTATCGCCTGCACCGGCTCTTTTCGGTCGGCGAGGAGGTCGGTTACCTCCGGCCGCGAATCAAGGAAGGCACCGACGACCGCTTCCCGTCTACCGAGCAGCTCTTCACCGACGCCGAGGCTCCGGGCCTGACCCGGCAGCCGCATCTGTTCTATACGCGGACGTTCCTGGATTTCGACTATCGCGATCACCCCGGCAACACCCGAAGCGGCGGCCGCGTGCTCTTCCAGGCCGGCACCGGGCGAGACCAGGATCCGTCGCGTGAATTCAGCTACCGGCGGGCCGATCTCGAGGTCCTGCACGTGTTTCCGATCTTCGACAAGAAGCGCAACTTCGCGGTGCACTTCGCCGCCTCGCACGTGGATCCCGTGAACGGGGACGGCCGGGTGCCGTTCTTCCTCTCGCCGACCATCGGCGGCGCGAACACGATTCGCAGTTACCTGGACCTGCGGTTTCGCGACGCGACCTTCGTGCTGACCAATTTCGAGTATCGCTGGGAAGCGTTTTCGGGGCTCGACATGGCGCTCTTCTGGGACGGCGGCGACGTCGGCCGGACACTGCGGGACATCAGGGCTCGCGAGTACAAGCAGGGCTGGGGCTTTGGCCTCCGCTTCAACACCGACCGGCGCGTGTTCCTGCGCATGGACTTCGGATTCGGAGGCCCGGAGGGCACCCGTTTCTTCTGGAAGTACAACCCCGCGTTCTGACGATGATGCCGCCCCTGCTCCCGCGTCGACTCCTCGAGATCTCACTCGCGCTTGCGATCCTGCTGGCGGCCAACGGCGGCGTCGGCGCCCAGCTGCCGGTCTATTATCCTGACGACCCGATCGCCCGGGACCCCGAGACGCAGGACGCGTCCAAGGTGGCGGCGTGGGCGATCAGCGATCCCTACGACTTCATCGAGAACACGTTCTTCAAGCCCGGCGATCGCGGCCCTCGACGGGCGATGAACGTCAACACCATCGACGAAGTGCCGGACTCGAGCTGGTTCACGAACCGCGCCGGTTTCCGCCCGCTCACCGCCGACGAGGTGCACCGGAGCGGTGATACGACCGATGGTCCGGCGCCGGGCAGGTGGACGATCGTCTCGGGGAAGACCGACGGCGTGACGCCCGGCTTCACGATCCGCGACACCGCCGGGGCCACCTGGTTCATCAAGTTCGATCCGCCATCGAACCCGGAGATGTCCACCGGCGCCGAAATGGTCGCGACGAAGCTGTTCTGGGCGCTTGGCTATCACGTGCCGGAAAACCACCTGGCGGTGATGGTCCGCGACAACCTCGAACGCGATCCCAAGGCGACGATTCGCGATCTGCGCGGGCGGCATCGCGCGCTCACCGAGGACGACGTGGATGGGCTGCTGATGCAGGCGGCACGCAACGACGACGGGACCTACCGCGTCATCGCGAGCCGCGCCTTGCCCGGCACACCGGTTGGTCCGTTCAGATATTTCAGTACGCGCCCGGACGATCCGAACGATATCTACCCCCACGAGCACCACCGGGAACTCCGCGGCCTCCGGGTGTTCGCCGCGTGGCTGAACCACGACGACTCGCGCAGCATCAATTCGCTGGACACGATCCTCGATCGCGACGGACGCCGGATCGTCTGGCATCACCTCATTGACTTCGGCTCGACGCTGGGCAGCGGGAGCATCTACGCCCAGAAGCCCCGGGCCGGCAACGAGTACCTGTGGGAAGCGCGACCCACGATCGTCACCGCCCTGACCCTCGGGTTGTGGGTGCGTCCGTGGATCAAGGTGAAGTATCCCGACATCAAGTCGGTCGGCAACTTCGAAGCCACCTTCTTCCAGCCCGAAGCCTGGAAGCCCGAATATCCAAACGCGGCCTTCGACCAGGTGCAGCCCGACGACCTGTTCTGGGCGGCACGCCGGGTGATGGCCATCCCCGACGAGCTGATCCGCGCGGCCGTCGACGCGGCGCAGTACTCGGACGCTCGTGCCAGTTCATACGTGCAGTCGGTCCTGGTCGCGCGGCGCGACAAGGTGGGACTTGCCTGGCTCACCCATGTGAACCCGCTGGCGGACTTCGTCCTGGCCAGGGACGGCACGCTCACCTTCAACAACGCTGCCGTGGAGGCCAAGCGCGCGGCTCCGGCGGAAACCTATTCGGTGCAATGGGCGCGGTTCGATAACAATACGGGCGAGGCCACTCCAGTGGGCACCGCTGAAACAACCAAGACGCTATCCGCCAGATTGCCGCCCGCTGCCGCTGGCGCGCCATTCGTCGAGGCGCGGGTGTCGGCGCACACCTCGGCATATGCGGCGTGGGCGGAGCCGGTCGTCGTGCGCTTTCGAAAAGAGGCTGGCGGATGGTCCCTGGTCGGACTGAGGCGCGGTCCCGAGCCGGCGCCGCCCGGGGTCACGAAATGAGCGCGGCCGCCGTCCAGCGGGCGCTCGTGGTCGAGGACGATGCGGACATCGGGCAGCTGCTCACCCACTACCTGGAAAAGGCCGGCTTCGAACCGACGCTCGTGACGACCGGCCGCGACGTCGTCCCGCTCGCCCGCCGCACGGGCTTCGAAGTGATCCTCCTGGACTTGATGCTGCCGGGGATGGACGGCCTCCAGGTGTGCCGGGCGCTGCGCTCGGATCCTGGCACGGCCGCGGTCCCGATCATCATGCTCACCGCCAAGGGCGAGGAGTCCGATCGCATCGTCGGGCTCGAGCTCGGCGCCGACGATTACATCACCAAGCCGTTCAGCCCGAACGAGGTCATCGCCCGCATCCGCGCGCTGCTGCGCCGGGCCCAGCGGCCGGCAACTCCGGAAAGTCGAATACTCTACGGCCCGCTCTCGGTTGACGTGGATCGCCATGTCGTGAAGACCAACGGCGACGAAGTGCGGCTCACCGCCAAGGAGTTCCTGCTGCTCCAGTACCTGATGGAGCACCGCGGCCGTGTACTCTCGCGTGATCTGCTGCTTTCCGATGTGTGGGGATACTCGTACACCGGCGGCACCCGTACGGTGGACGTGCACGTGCGGCGGCTGCGCGAGAAGCTGCCGTTCCTCACCGACGCGATCGTCACGGTCAAGCAGTTCGGCTACAAACTGGTGGAGCCACCACCCTCCTGACCGTGCTGAGTCTGCTCGTCGCTGCGTTGGCCGGGGCCGTCCTCACCGCCGCCCTCATGGCGGCGTGGCGCGGACGGGGCGCGGCCGCCCGCGAACTGCGGGCGGAAGCCATGGAGTCGGTGGCGCGCCGCTATTCGGTGGGCGATCTCAGCCGGCCGACCCCCGACTACGGCGACGATGATCTGGGCCGGGTCGGCCGGGCCATGGACGGCGCGGTGCAGGAGCTGGGGCGCCGGGTCAACGACCTGACCCGCGACCGGGCTCGGATGGCGGCGATTCTGTCGAGCATGGTCGAAGGCGTGCTCGTCGTCGACGGCCAGGGGCGGCTGCAGCTGGTCAACGAGGCGGCGCGTCGCCTGTTGAAACTGGATCGCGCATCGACCGGGCGGCCGTACCTCGAGGTGCTGCGCCACCCCGGCATCTCGGACCAGATCGGCCGCACGTTGCGCGGCGATCCCGCCGAGACCCTCGAGCTCAATCTCCCGCTCGATCGCAGCCGGACGCTGGTCGCCCGCGTGGCTCCGGTCGTGGTCAGCGAGGGGCGCGGCGCGGTGCTGGTCCTTCACGACATCACGGACCTGAAAGCCGCCGATCAGATCCGCCGCGATTTCGTCGCCAACGTCTCGCACGAGCTGCGCACACCGCTGACGGCGATCAAGGGCTACGCCGAAGCGCTCATCGACGACCCCGACGACGAGGACGCCCGCGAGAAGTTCCTGGACATCATCCATCGCCACGCCACTCGGATGGAGCGGCTGGTCAAGGATCTGCTGCGGCTCGCGCGGCTCGATGCGGGACAGGAAACCGTCGAGTACGCCCCGTGCGACGTGCAGGCGCTGGCGACGAGCGTTGCGGCCGACCTGGAAAGCGTGATCCGCGAGAAGCGGCAGCTCGTCTCGATCGCGGTGCCGCCGGACGCGCGGGTGTTGATTGCCGATCCCGCAAAGCTGCACGACGTGCTGCGGAACCTGGTCGAAAACGCGGTGAACTACACACCGGATGACGGCCTGATCACACTCCACGCCGGCATCGCCGGCGACGAATACGAGATCACCGTGAGCGACTCCGGTCCCGGGCTCCCCGAGCAGGACCTCATTCGAGTGTTCGAGCGCTTCTACCGGGTAGACAAGTCACGCACCCGGCCGGGCGGCACCGGGCTGGGGCTGGCGATTGTGAAGCACCTGGTGCAGGTGATGGGTGGAACGGTGGTCGCTTCGAACGGGGCCGAAGGAGGCGCGGTATTTCGAGTGCGGCTTCCGGTCCGAAGTGAGAAGTGAGAGGTGAGAAGTGAGAGGTGAGAAGTAAGAGTGGTGCGGAACTTGCTCTTTGGCTCACGTGCCACAGCGCGAGGTACGAAGAACAATCGAGGAGAGAACATTCCAGTTCGCACTCGATCTGATTCGGATCTGTCGATCGCATCCTCCGCACGATGAGGCCGACCGGGTAATTTGGCGGCAGCTGTTAAAGAGCGGCACCTCGATGGGGGCGAACTCGGCGGAAGGGCCTGGATCTCAGAGCCGCCGCGAGTGGTTGACCCGCCGGCACATCGCCCTCAAGGAGGCGCGTGAAACTCATTTCTGGATCAGGCTACTGCGTGGATCGAATCCGAGGATCTATGACGGTCCGCTTGCGGCGCTCGAAAACGAGAGCGATCAGCTTGTCGCGATCTTTACTGCAATCCTGAAGACCGCACGCAAGAACGACGCGGCAAACGGGTAGTCTCTACCCGCGTTGAGTAGGCGCTACCCCAGAGGCGACTGAAATCTCGCCTTTCGGCCTGGCTTCTCACCTCTCACTTCTCACTTCTCTTCAGGGCATGCCGAGAAAGGCCAGCACGTAGAACGTCACTGAAGCAATCAGGGCTGACGCCGGAATCGTCAGGATCCAAGCCCAAACGATCTGGCCGGCAATGCCCCAACGCACCGCCGAGAGCCGGCGCGTGGCGCCGACGCCGACAATGGCCCCGGTGATGGTGTGCGTCGTGGACACCGGCACGCCCATGGACGTCGCGGTAAAGATTGAGACCGCGCCCGCCGCTTCGGCCGCGAAGCCGCCCACCGGCTGCAAGCGGGTGATCTTCGTTCCCATCGTGTGGATGATGCGCCAGCCGCCCGAGAGCGTGCCCAGCGAGATGGCCGTATAGGCGATCATCTCGACCCAGAACGGAATGTCGAAGGTGGAGATGAAGCCCCCGGCGTAGAGGGCGCCGGCCATGATGCCCATCGTCTTCTGCGCGTCGTTTGCGCCGTGACCGAGGCTATAGAGCGCGGCCGAAATGAGCTGCAATCGGCGAAACCACCGATCGACACGGGACGGCGCGAACCCCCGGAACAGCCACAGGATGGCGACCATGAACGTGAAGCCGAGCGCGAACCCGATGCCGGGCGCCAAGACGATGAACAGGAGCGTCTTGGTCCAGCCGGACGGGATCAGGACTCCGGTCCCGGCCCTGGCGATGGCCGCCCCCGCGTAGCCGCCGATGAGCGCGTGGGAAGAGCTGGTCGGCAGCCCGTAGTACCACGTGATGAGGTCCCAAACGATCGCGCCAATCAAGCCGGCCAGGATCACCGACGTGGTCACGGCAGCGATGTCGATCATGCCGGCGCCCATGGTCTTGGCGACGGCCGTGCCGAACACGAACGCGGCGGCAAAATTGAAGAACGCCGCCCAGATCACCGCCTTGCCTGGAGAGAGGACACGCGTCGACACCACCGTCGCAATCGAATTGGCGGCGTCGTGGAAACCGTTGATGTAGTCGAAGACGAGCGCGACCACGATGACGATGGCGACGAGCGCAAACTCCACGACGTCGCTACCCGTGCTTGACGACGACGCTCTCGAGCACGTTGGCGACGTCCTCGCAACGGTCGGTGGCCTCCTCGAGCAGGTCGAGGACCTCCTTCCATTTGATCAGCGTGATCGCGTCACGCTCCTCCTCGAACAGCCGCCGCAGCGCCTCGTCGTGGACGTCGTCAGCGGAGTTCTCGAGGCGATTCACCTCGACCGCGCGCTCGTGGACGCCGTTGCGCCGTTCCAGGGCTTCGACGGCCACCTTCATCTGCATGGCCGCCTGCCAGGTCAGCGAGGCGAGCTCGCGGGCGCCGTAGCGCAGCTGCGCCATGCGGTAGCGGCGTAACACCCCGGCCGCGGCATCGATCGCGTCCATCACGTCGTCCAGCGACTTGGCGAGGGCGTGGATGTCCTCGCGGTCGATCGGCGTGACGAACGTCGAATTGAGGCGCTGAATGATGTTGTGGGTGAGCGCGTCGCACTCGTTCTCGACCTGCTTGATCTGGAGCGCGATGTCCCAGCTGGGAGGGTCGGAGGCGACCATCCGCTCCAGCAGGGTCGCACCGGAGACGATGCGGTCGGCAAGCGCGGTGAAGTCGTCGAAGAACTTCTCTTCTCTAGGGATCAGGCGGAAGCGCACGGACGGAATTCTGTCACAGCTCTGTTACATCCCAGTTACATCCGTCCGTGGCCCGCAAAAGGACGACGCCACGGCAGCTTGCCGTGGGCGCCTGGGCCTTCCGGCCGCGAATAATCCGCCTAGAAGAGATATCGAAGCGAAATCTGGGTCTGGCGGGCCGTCCCGAGCCCGACCGTCCGGTTCAGGGGTCCCAGCATATAGCCGAAGATGCCGGCCTGGGCGTCGGTGAACGGCACCCCGGGGGCCCCGTTCGGCAGGGTCGCAGCCGGGTTCTCGTAGTTCAGGTGATTGAGGAGGTTGAACAACTCCACCCGGAACTGCAGCCCTTGGGACTTCGCGACGTGGAAATCCTTGCTCGCCATCAGGTCCAGTTGGGCAAAGGCCGGCCCGCGCAGGAAGTTGCGGGGCAGGTTACCGAAGGTGCCGGGTTGAGGCGTGGCGAAGGCCGCCGGGTTGAGCCAGCGGACGCCGCCGTTTTCGAAATACGGGTCCACGCCGGGAACCAGGTCCGGGCGCTGGGTGCCGCGGCTGTTGCCCCCGGGGATGTTGGTCACCGTCACGCCATTGACGGTGATGTTGTCGGGCCGCGCGATGGTCACGTTGATCGGGACGCCGCTGCGCGCGTTCAGGATGCCGCCCAGACGCCAGCCGCCGGTCCACACGCCCTGGCCTGGGAACAGGTAGACCACCGAGCCGTTGACCGTGTGCGGGATGTCCTGTGGATTGGTGCCGTATTCGCTGCCGAAATCGAACGTGTTCTGCGCGGTCGCAGCCTCGTTCGAGCCCTGCGTCGTGCCCTTGTTGCGCGAGTACTGGTACTGGAAGCCGCCGGTGAAG
>DATJFF010000218.1:0-57785 GCA_035495795.1 Vicinamibacterales bacterium | reverse complement strand
GTTCCGACGATAGCAAAAAAAAAGGGCCCATCAACATGGGCCCCGTGGAGCCAGTGGCCTAGTCAGCCTGGCTCAAACTGGCTGTGCTCCTGTGGGGGTGCCCAGCCGTTTCAATCGCCACAACCTCAGTAGCAAGCGATGTGCCGATGTGTGCCGAATCCAAATCCCCCGATTTGTTGATGATTTCGGCCCAATTTCCAGAAAGCGAACCGCGCGGCCCGGGATGAATCCAAACGCTTGAAAACCTGTCTTTCGGCGGACTGGATCGAGAAACAGAACAGCCGTTCGTTTGTCACGCCCGCGGCCGGGCACGTGCACCCTTCGAAAGGGACGGGAGCAGCCGGCGCGTGTGGCTGCCCCCGTCGTGGACTCCACCATGGAGCCCTTCTGCGGATCGAGCCGTTGGCAGCCGGCGCGAGCACAGAAGCTGTGGCTGCCAGGCGGCAGCCGTGAACTGAAGGCGTGAGTTCGGGTGAACCAGCGACGAGCGGGCCTCAGGCCTGCTGTCGCTGTCGCTGGATCCTGGCCGTCTGCTGCCGCCGTCGATTGATGCGACAGGGCCGGACGGATGCCGTCTCGGGCGAGAGGCTGGAACTGATGTGTCCCGAGCGGTTGATCACAGTGAGCAAACGATACCGTGCCCGCACCGCTGCGACCAGCGCAGATGTCTGATGCATTGAATGCGCGGGCACTATATCGCCGGTGCGAACCGAGGGATGCGCCGGAGGCGATAATTGACGGATGTCCGATCCAGCAGTCACCTACGGCAGCTACCTTGCGATCGACGAGCTGCTCTCGCTGCAGCGGCCGCGTTCCGAGGGCCCCGAACACGACGAGATGCTCTTCATCGTGATCCACCAGGTCTACGAGCTGTGGTTCAAGGAGATCCTGCACGAGCTCGATCAGGTGATGCGGCGGCTCGACGAAGGTGACGCGATCCGGGCCCAGCACACGATGAAGCGCATCCTGACGATCCTGAAGGTGCTGGTCGCGCAGCTCGATATTCTCGAGACGATGACGCCGCTGGAGTTCCAGTCGTTCCGGGCGCGGCTCGAGGCGGCCAGCGGCTTCCAGTCGGATCAGTTCCGGCAGCTCGAGTTCGCTCTCGGGCACAAGGCGCCTGGCGCGATCGCGCGTTTTCCCGAGGACAGCCGGGCCCGCGCGGCGCTCAGCACCCGCTTCGCGGCGCGGACGTTGTGGGACGCAGTCGCGCACTACCTCGCGCGTGAAGGCTACGCCGTGCCGCGCGATGTGCTCGAGCGCGACGTGACGAAACCGATCGCCGCGCACGAGGGAATGCAAGACGCTCTCATCGGGGTCTATCGCTCAGACGCCAAGAACGCCGAGCTCTGCGAGCGTCTGGTGGATCTCGACGAGGGACTCCAGGAGTGGCGCTATCGCCACGTCAAGATGGTGCAGCGCACCATCGGCACGCTCGCCGGCACCGGCGGTTCGAGCGGCGCGAAGTATCTCTCGACGACCCTGATGCAGCCGCTCTTTCCCGACCTATGGGCAATCCGGGCGCGGTTGTGATTGAACGTACGTAAAAAGGGCGAGAGGGGCCGGCGCAGCGCCCTCTCGCCAACTGACTCCCCCACAGGAGCCGAGTTTGGGGCTCCCGGGGCCTGCCCCCGAAAACCGCACCTCACTGTTTACCACAAGAACCGGAAACCGGGGCGGGTCGACCCGAAAGAAGGGGGAAATGCCATCGACGAGGGCTGAACACTTGTTCAACACATCAATGGCCATTCGTCCTAGCTTGAAACCTACGTCCGGCGCGTGATGAACAGCCCGGTGAAGATGGCCAGCGATCCAAGAACCTGGTTCGCACCGACCGGTTCGCCGATCCACAGCGCGGCAATTGCGGTCGCGAACACCGGCGTGACATTGCTCCACGCCGCAGTGCGCGTGGTGCCGGCCCGCTGCACGCTGGTGTACCAGATGAGATATCCGAAGGCGAGGGCGAACACCGCCGACGAGAGCGTCAGCGCCCATGTGTACCCCGAGATGCGCGACCACTCCAGTGCGGCGATCGAGGGCATCGCGATCATCGTGTAGAGCACCGCGCCGATGCCCATCGAATAGCCGGTGACGAGCAGCGGCGACCGGGTTTTGAGGAGCGGCACTGAACCAACCGAATACGTCGCCCAGCACACAGTGCCGAGGAAGAACAGCAGGTCGCCGAGATGGCTGCTCGCGTGCCAGTCCACCTTCTTGCCGACGACGATGGCGAGACCGACGAAGGAGATGGTGGCGCCAACCCACCGCATCGGCGGCACGCGCTCGTGGCCCGTCCAAGCGGTCATCAACGCAACGAGAATCGGCGTCGTGCCGAGAATCAGCGAGCCGTTCCCGACGCTGGTGCGCTGCAGGCCGGCGAGATAGAGGAGCTGGTAGCAGAGATGCCCGATCACGCCAAGCACGGCGAGCCGGATCCAGTCATTCCGCGAGAGCGGAGCCGGACCTGGCCCTGATTCCTCGCGACGCTGCCACCACAGCACGGCCAGGCAGATCGCCGATCCGATCGCCAGCCGAAACGCGTTGAAGGGAAGCTCGGGGAACTCGCGCAGCGCGACCTTGATCAGCGAATAGTTGGCGCCCCAGACCGCAACCATCGCGAGGAGGAGTAGATCGAGGCGGGTCACTGCGGCAGTTGAAAGTCAGGCAGTTAAGAGTTGCCAGTTCAAGTTCACAGTTTCAGTCACAGTTGGCAGTGACAGTTTTCAGTTGCCCAGAAACAAATCGAGTGCGGCCCAGGGACTCCTGAACCGCACTCGCTTCGTTTCACCAGTTTCAATTCCTGTCGGCTTAACTGCCGTTGCCGCTGTAACTGAAACTCTTAACTGTAACTGGCCACTTTAACTGGCAACTCGAAATTGCCCAACTGTCAACTGCTCGCCGGTTCCGCCGAATCTACCCGCCAAACGGCTTGATGAAGAACAAGATCAGCGACACCAGCAGCACGTAGATGACCAGCGACTCGATCAGCACCAGACCAAGGATGAGGGCACCGCGAATCTCGCCGGACGCGCCGGGATTGCGAGCGATGGCTTCGGCGGCAGACGCGACGGCGCGGCCCTGACCGAGCGCGGCGCCCGCGGCGGCGATGGCCAGCGCGAAGCCCGCGGTGATGACCGACCACTGAACCAGGGCCGAGTTGGCGGCATCCCCGGCAGCCCCCTGTGCGTAGGCCGGCGACACCAGGCCGAGGACCAAGAACCCGAACATCAACAGCACTGACCGTCGTGTGCTCACAGCGAACGCCTCCCTCACCATCTGAACCGTGGATTACCCAATCCGTTGAAACCGTCGCAGCGCAGCGACGCCGGCGGCGATGAACAGGGAGGACACACCCACAAGCATCGCGACCGGGTCGAGGTGCAAACGCGCCATCATACCGTAGGCGGCAAGCGCGAGTATACCATGTCTTGTGAAGAATTTCACTAGCAGCCCGGAAGGGGCCGCCCTGGCCGGGCTGAGCCAGCCATTCACCATCCCTCGAATGGCCCACGCCGACAGCGCGACCAGCCCCCCGCCGCCGAGCACACCACCCGCGATCTGCCATCGCCCGGGCCAGATCGCTGCCGCCGCGACCGCCAACGTCACGCAGGCGATTGCGGTGTCGCGCGCGATGCGATCGCGGTGATCGGCACTCACCCGGCAGGGGTCCCGGGACCGCGGCTGCTCGGCCCGGTCGAGCCCGTCTGGCTGGTTGCCTGCAGCACCCGGTAGACGTTCAGCACTCCGGCCCCGAGCCCCAGAAAGAACCCGAGAAACGACAACCACGGCCGCGTCCCGAGCCAGCCGTCGAGCCAGTACCCGCCGCCGAATCCCATGACCAGCGCAAGCACGAACGACATCCCCACCGTGCTCAGCTGGCCCAGTGTTCTGAGCGTGCTCGGCGAGTCCGGCATCTGCCGAGTGTAACGCGCGTCGGGCCGAGTACGCGGGAAGCCTCGTGCGCCGGGAGTGAGCGACGCGTGGTACTGAGCGTCGCGCGATCGGGAAGGGGCTGGCGCCGATCGGGATGGCTCCCGTCTGTCGGGACTGCCGAGGTGCAAGACACTCTCGACAGCGCGAGCGACCCCTTTTCGGCTGCGACGCTCACTCCCGGACAGCGCCCGTCCCCTCCCGATCAGGCGGCGACCTCGATCCAGCGCTGCTCGCTCCCGGCAAGGTTCTATACTGCCCCTAGTTGCCCGGCGCGCCCCGGACCAGTCAGGTCGCCATGTCGCACATCGTCCCCAAACGCATCCTGATCGCAGGTCTGGGCGCCGTCGCCCTGTCGTCGGCTCTGCTTGCCCAGTCGCATGAGCGAGTGCTTTACGCAACGGCGCTCGACGCGAAGACCAAGACTCCGCTCGAGTCGCTGTCGCCATCGGACCTGCGGATTACTGAAGACGGTCGCGGCCGCGAGATTCTCCGAGTCACGCCGGCGACCACGCCGATGTCGATCGCAGTGGTCGTGGACAACCAGCAGGCGGCGCAGTCGACGATCACCGACCTTCGCCGGGCCCTCTCCAGCTTCGTCACGGACGTCGCTTCGCTCGGACCGGTCGCCATCGTCACCACCGCGGACCGCCCGACGATCCTCCAGGATTACACCACCGACACCAGCAAGCTCACGCAGGCCGCCAATCGGCTTTTCGCGCAGCCCGGTTCCGGCGCCACGCTCCTCGACGCCATCGTCGAAGTCTCGCGCGGCATCAAGCGGCGTGAAGAAGACCGGTCGGCGATCGTGCTGGTCTCGACCGAGCTCACCGAGTTCAGCAACCTCCACTACTCGCAGGTGCTCGACGCGCTGCGCGACTCCGGCGCGATGATGAGCGGCGTGGTGCTGACGAATCAGCGTGGTTCGAACCAGAGCGACCCGGCGCGCAACCGGTCGGTCGTGCTCGACCGCGGCATCACCGATACGGGCGGGACGCGCGTGGACGTGCTCACCAGCATCAGCTACAGCACCGCGCTGTCGCAGATCGCCGGCGCCCTCAAGCATCAATACCGGGTCGTCTACGCCCGCCCGGAACAGCTCATCCCCCCGGAGCGCATCGAGGCCAGCCCGGTCAAGGACGGCGTGATCATCTCCGCCGCTCCGGCCCGCGGCCAGAAGGATCGCTGACGTGGATCGCCGTCAACTCCTGAGCGCCCTGCTCTCCACCATCGGCGCCGGCGTACTCGTCTCAGCGCGGCAGCAGCCGGCTGGCGCTCCGCCGCAGGTCTTCAAATCGGGCGTCGACGTCGTCTCGTTGAGCGTCACGGTCACCGACGGGCAGCATCGCTACGTCACCGATCTCGAGGAATCGGACCTCACCGTCCTCGAAGACGGCGTCAGGCAGGATCTGCTGTACTTCAGCAGGTCGAACCTGCCGATCGCGTTGTCGCTGCTGATCGACACGAGCGCGAGCATGGAGGAGCGGCTGCTGGTCGCGCAGAACGCCGCGGTCGGCTTCGCCCAGCGCATTCGCGAGCAGGATCTCGCGCAGGTCGTGGACTTCGACAGCCGCGTCGAGATCGTCCAGAAGTTCACCAACGACAAGGCCGCGCTCGAAGCGGCGATCCGCGCAACCTCGCCGGGTGGCTCCACGTCGCTCTACAACGCGATCTACATCTCCTTGCGCGAGTCGACGAAGGTGCGGGCGAAGAGCTCCGAAGAAGTCCGGCGCGAGGCGATCGTCGTCCTCTCGGACGGCGAGGACACGACCAGCCTGGTGAGCTTCGAGGAAGTGATGGAGCTGGCAAAGCGATCCGAGACCAGCATCTACACCATCGGCCTGCAGCCGCGGGATGCGACCTTCCAGAAGGGGTTCCGTGAAGCCGAGTTCGTCCTTCGCCAGTTCGCCCAGGAAACCGGGGGCCGCTCGTTCTTCGTGCAGAAGGCGGAGGAGCTGTCGGGCGTCTACGGGCAGATCGCGGACGAACTGTCGAGCCAGTATTCCGTCGGCTACGCCTCGAAGAACGCCAAACGCGACGGCGCATGGCGCAAGATCAACGTCCAGGTGTCACGCTCCAACGTGACGACCCGAACCCGGCGCGGCTATTACGCTCCATCGCGCTAGAATCGGCGCGTGCGTCCTCTCGTCTACATCATCGGCGCCGGCCCCGGCGCCCCGGACCTGATCAGCGTGCGCGGGCTACGCGCGCTCCAGTCGGCCCAGGTGGTCATCCACGACTCGCGGGTCAACCCTCGGCTGCTCGAAATGGCGCCGGCCGCAGCCGAGCGCATCGATGTCGGCAGCGCGTCGCCGCAGCCCGACGAACAGGACGCGATCAATTTCCTGATCGCGGAGAAGGCGCGAGAGGGAGGGGTGGTCGCCCGGCTGAAATGGGGCGACCCGTTCATGTTCGATCGCGGCGGCTCGGAAGCGCTGTTCCTGCACGAGCAGGGTGTTCCCTTCGAGGTGGTGCCTGGTGTGCCGGTGTTGATCGCAGCACCCGCGTTCGCCGGCATCCCGATCACCTATCCAGGCGCCGGCGACACCGTCACGTTCATCCGCGGCTTCGAGGACGAGGGGCGGACGCCGCCAGTCACCGACTGGGCGAGCCTCGCCCGGCTCGGCGGCACGATTGCCTGCTTCACCGGGCCGCGGCAGATGCCGCATATCGTTGGTTCGCTCTTGAGCCACGGTCGCAACCCCGCAGAGACGACGGCGTTCGTGCAGCACGGGACGATGTCGTCGCAGCGGACGCTGACGGCGCCGCTCGGTGAGATCGTCGGTCGCGTCCAGCAGACCGACGCTCCCGCGCCCGGCGTGCTCGTCATCGGGTCGGTGGTGGCGTTCCGCGAGCACCTGCAGTGGTTCGACAACCGGCCGCTGTTCGGTCGCCGCGTGCTCGTCACCCGATCCCGCAACCAGGCGCCGGATCTGGTCGAACTGCTCGAGTTGAACGGGGCCGAAGCGGTGGAGGCCCCCGTGCTGCGAATCGGCCCGCCCGAGGATTCAGGTCCGCTCGAACGGGCGGCGGCAGGAGTTCGCTCGTTCGACTGGATCGTCTTCACCAGCACGAATGCGGTTGTGGCGCTGGTCGGCCAGGTCCTTGCCGACGCCCACGACGTGCGGGCGCTCGCCGGCCCGCGGGTCTGCGCAGCGGGGCCAGGCACTGCCTCCCGCCTGCTTCGCTTCGGAGTCAGCCCCGACCTCGAGCCCGCGGATCACCGCATTGGCGGAATCGTCGCGGCGATGTCCGACACCGGTTCGCTCAAAGGATCGCGGGTCTTGTTACCGGTCGCCGAAGCGACCCAGGAAACGCTCGGCGAGGCGTTGCGGTCCACGGGAGCCGAGGTCACTGAGGTTGCCGCGTATCGCGCGACCACGGTGGAAAGCGACGCGCACCTGGATCTCTATCGGCAGCTGCTCGATCGCCGGATCGACGCGGTCACCTTCACCAGCGCCAACACGGTGCGTGCGTTCGTCGAGATTTACGGGGCCGAACAGTCGCCGGATCTGCTCGCCGGCACGGTGGTGGCCACCATTGGACCGGGCGCCGCGGACGCCGCGAGCCGGGCCGGCATACGGGTAGACGCTCCGGCTGAAGGCGCGACGATCGCGGCCCTGGTCGACGGGCTAATCAGTTACTTCACGCCCTTCCTGGGGTGACGGGGGCAAGGCAGAAGGCAAAAGGCAGAAGGCAGAAGGCAAAAGGCAAAAGGCGCCCTTCATCTCCAGGGCATCAGTCTTTCGATCCAGGCGATTCGGGTCAGGTCGTTGTAGATCACCGTCACCATCAATGCCATCAGCGCGACGAAGCCGGCGAAGAGCATCTTCTCCTTCACGGCGAGGCTGAAGTCACGGCGTACCAGGGTCTCGATGCCCATGATGAAGATGTGGCCGCCGTCGAGCACCGGAATTGGCAGCAGGTTCAGGAGTCCAAGATTCAGGCTGAGCGAGGCCATCAGCTCGAAGAGCGCGATCCAGCCGGCCTGGGCCGATTCGCCGGACAGCTGCGCAATGCCCACCGGCCCCATCAGCTGACGCGGCGAGGCCTCTCCGCTGAACAGATCGCCGAGCGTCCGGAAGATCATCCTCGCCATTTCGACGTTACGCCGGACGCTCATCCCGACAGCCTGGAGCGGCGACGGCGTGAACGATTCGACGGCGTCGGTCAAATTGACGCCGATCCGGCCGACCTCGCCCTGGCGCGCCGGCGTGATAGTGAACGTCTGTTCCGCGCCCTCGCGCTGAATCGCGATCTGAATCGGCTCGTCCGGATGCTTCGAGATCGCTTCCGAGACCTGGGACGCGAACACCATGCGCTGCCCGTCGATGGACAGGATGACGTCGCCCGCCTTCAAGCCGGCCTGCTCCGCCGGCTGCCCGGCGAGGAGCGCTCGAATGTGCGGATTGACGTCGGGCAGCACGCCAATGGTGCCGATTTCGAAGCGGGCGTCGGACCGGGTCCGCAGCTCCGTGGTTTCGGGCCGGATGGTGAGCCGTTCCTCTCGCCCATCCCGGATGACGACCATCTGGAGTTCGCGCTCGGGACGCGCCGCGACCGCCACCTCCAGCTGTTCCCAGGTTGCCGTGTCGGCCGATCCGAGCCGGGTCACGACGTCGCCGGGACGCACGCCGGCTTTCTCCGCAGGGGAACCCGGCTGCACGACGCCGATCGTCGCCGGCTTGTTCATGTAGGCCGGCGCGTTGGCTCCCTGCATCAGCACTGCGGCAAGCACGATCACCGCGAGGATCAGGTTCATGACAGGGCCCATGATCAGGATCTGGAAGCGCTGCCACTTGTTCTTGGAAAGGAACTCGTCGGGCTGGCCGGAACGGGGATCTTCGGGGTTCTCGCCCGCCATCTTGACGTAGCCGCCCAGCGGGATCGCGCTCACGCAGTACTCGGTGTCACCGCGGCGGAACTTCAGGAGCTTGGGCCCGAAGCCGACCGAGAAGGTGAGCACGCGCACGCCGTTCCAGCGCGCCGCCAGAAAATGGCCGAGCTCGTGTACGAACACCAGCACGCCAAGCACGAACGCAAAAGCGAGAAGCGTGGTCACGCTCAAAAGTCCTCTATGTCGATTGTAACTCTCGCACTGCCTCGTCCGCGTGAGCCCGGGCCCACGTGTCGATCCGCCGGACGTCGCGAAGCGCTTCCGCGGGGCCGGCATGGTGTGCATCCATGGTCCGGACAATGACTTCAGGAATCGCCGTAAACCGCAGACGACCCTCGAGAAACGACGCGACCGCGACCTCGTTCGCGGCGTTCAGGACGATCGGCAGGCTTCGATCGGCCTCGAGCGCCCGGTAGGCGAGATCGAGGCAGGGGAAGTCCTCCCGGGCCGGCTGCTCGAACGTGAGCGCCCCCATCTGCGCGAGGTCGAGGAACGGCACCGGCGCGTCCCAACGATCGGGAAACGAGAACGCGTACTGAATCGGCAGCCGCATGTCGGTGATGCCGAGCTGGGCGATCACCGACCCGTCCAGGAACTCGACCATCGAGTGGACGACCGACTGCGGGTGAACGACGACGTCGATCTTCGAGGCCGGCACGCCGAACAGCCAGTGGGCCTCGATCACTTCGAGACCCTTGTTCATCAGCGTCGCTGAATCGATCGTGATCTTCTGCCCCATCTGCCAGGTCGGATGCTTCAGCGCATCGGCCGCGGTCACCTGCGACAGGCTGTCGCGCGATCGGCCGCGGAACGGTCCGCCGGATGCGGTGAGGATCAATCGGCGCACGTCGCGTGACGCGCGGCCGTGCAGGCACTGATGGATGGCGTTGTGCTCGCTGTCGACTGGCAGCACCGGGACGCCGCGGCGGCGGGCGGCTTCCGTCACCAGGCCGCCGGCCATGACCAGCACCTCTTTGTTCGCGAGCGCAATCGTCTTTCCACACTCGATCGCCGCGAGCACCGCTTCGAGCGCGGTCGTACCGGACGATGCGCACAGCAGGATGTCCACGTCGGGATGCGTGGCAACGGCGATGAGACCGTCGGCGCCGCTCGCGGCAATTGGGGGAAGGTCGATCAATCCGCGCAGCGCCGTCAGGCCGCGTTCCGAGGCAAGTGCGACCGCCCGCGGCGCATACTTGCGCACCTGTTCGGCAAACACCGGGACGTTGTTGCCTGCCGCCAGACCGACGACCTGCAGGCGGTCCCGGTGCGTATCGACGACCGACAGCGCGCTGGTGCCGATCGAGCCCGTCGCCCCGAGAATCGCAATGCGCCTGATCGCCATCAGCGGATGAAGAAATAGAAAATGGGCGCGGCGAACAGCAGAGCGTCGATCCGGTCCAGTACGCCGCCGTGTCCCGGGATCAGATGGCTGCTGTCCTTCACGTCGGCGGCGCGCTTCAGCATCGACTCGAAGAGATCGCCGATGATCCCAGCGACGACGAGCAGCAGCCCCAGAATCGCGAGGCGGCCTGGACCAAGCCCGGGCAGCCACATCTTCCCCGCCGCGACGAGCACGACAGGCGCGATGACCAGACCGCCGACAGCGCCCTCGACGGTCTTTTTCGGGCTCCGCCGCGGCGCGAGCGGACGGCGGCCGAACGCCCGGCCCGTGTAGTACTGCGCGGTATCGCTAATCGCCACCGTCCCGATCAGGAGGAGCACGGCCTCCCGCCCGGCCACCGCGGTCACGCCGACGAGCGCACCCAGCGGCAGGCCGATGTAGACGGGCGCCAGCACCGATGCAGCCGTGTCGGTCAGTGTCGGCGCGCCGATCCGCGTCGAGATCAACACGTTGGCCGCCGACGTGATCAGCGCGAGAACGATGACCAGTACCGGGTCGATCCATGGAAACGGCACCATTGCGCAGGCGAGGAGCGTGAGCAGAAGAGTGGTCCACCACGGGATGTCGGCGCCGATCGCTGACACGATTCGGGCGTACTCCGCGAACGCAAGTCCCGCCACGACGAGCGCCACAGCGAGCAGCGCTATCGGCGTCAGGAACCAGATGGCCGCCAGGGCCGCCGCTGCCAGCGACACGCCGCTCAGGATGCGCGTCATTCAGCAGGCGAGGCTATTCGACGCCAGCGGCAACCGGCGCGGCAATGCCGCCGTAACGCCGATCGCGCTTCTGGTATGCGGCGATCGCTTCGAGCAGATCCCGGCGGCGGAAATCGGGCCAGTAGGTTTCGGTGACGTAGATCTCGGCGTAGGCGATCTGCCACAGGAGGAAGTTGCTGATCCGCATCTCGCCGCTCGTTCGGATCAGCAGGTCGGGATCGGGTTGATCCTTCGTGTAGAGGAACTCGGCAAAGCGCGACTCGGTGAGCTGGTCTGGCGACAGCCCGGCTGCAATCGCGGCGCGGGCCGCATCCACGATCTCGGCGCGGCCGCCGTAATTGAGCGCGATGTTGAAGAGGAGTCCTGTGTTCGACGCCGTGCGCCGCTCGGCATCCCTCAGCTCGGCCTGAATCTCCGGCGCCAGGCCATCGAGCCGGCCGATCACGTTGAAGCGGATGTTGTTCTCGAGAAGGGTGGACAGCTCCGACCGCAAGTAGCGGCGCAGGAGCATCATCAGGGTGCTGACCTCTGCGGCGGGTCGCTTCCAGTTCTCCACCGAGAAGGCGTAGAGCGTGAGCACCCGCAGTCCCAGCCGTGCCGAAGTCTCGACGACGTCGCGGACCGACTGGATGCCCGCCCGATGGCCTTCCACCCGAGGCAGGTGGCGCCGGCCGGCCCAGCGGCCGTTGCCGTCCATGATGATCGCGACGTGCTGGGGCAGACGATCCGGCTGAATCTGGCGCGCGAGCTCGACATCCGCAGAACCGGGCGGAATCCACGCCAGAAGCTGTTCAAGCGACATGGGCTAAGTGCTCATTTTACGTCGGTTCGCGGGTTTCTCGGGGTTCTGCCTTCTGCCTTCTGCCTTGTGCCTTCTGCCTTTACCCCCTCCACCCTCAGTACAGGACCTTCACGAGAACCAGTCCCTGGGGAGGCGCCGTTGGGCCGGCGCGTTGCCGTGACCGGGACGCGACAATGGCGGCGATTTCCTCCGGTGGCCAGCGGTGCTTCCCGATATCGACCAGCGTTCCGACGATGTTCCTGACCATGTGCCTGAGGAAGCCCGAGCCGGTGACCTGATACCTGAGGTATCGGGGCGTGCCGGGCTCGTCGATCAGAACCGACTTCGACAGGCGCCGCACTGAACTTCTGAGGTCGCCTCCTGCCGCCTGGAAGGCCCCGAAATCGTGCTCGCCAACGAGCGCGGCGGCAGCCTCCTGCATGGCGGCGACGTTGAGCCGTTGCGGGATGTGCCACACCACGCGCCGGACGAACGGCCCAGGATCGGCGCCAAGCGCCATCGTGTAGCGATAGACCTTGGCCCGCGCGTCTCGGCGGGCGTCGAAGCCGCTCGGTGCGTCTGTCGCAGACAGCACGCGCACGTCCTCCGGCAACCGCACGTTGATGGCGCGGACGAGGACATCGGGCGGAAGGTGGTTGCGGACTTCGGCGCTGACCACCTGACCGAGGGCGTGAACGCCGGCGTCGGTCCGTCCTGCGGCGATCGCGGTCACCGGCTGCTCGTCGATGACGGCCAGGACGTCCTCGATCACGGCCTGCACCGTCCTCCCACCAGGCTGCCGCTGCCAGCCTGCAAACCCAGTCCCCTCGTAGGACAGCGTCAGCGCGATGGTGCGCGCTGGAGCGGTCACGATTTCGCGGTCGCCGCGGCGCCGGGTCGAGAGCCGGGCTTGACGAGCTCCAGGCCCTGCGCGCAGAGCGGGCAGCTCTCAGGCGCGTAGGCCGGCACGGTCATCGGCAGCAGCGCGCGGTACGGCACGTCCAGCCCGGGGTTGCCTCCGCTCCGGTCCACGATCGAACAGGCGGCCACCACGGTCGCACCGGCGGCGCGGGCGACAGCCATGGTCTCGCGCGTCGAGCCACCGGTGGTGACGACGTCCTCGACGATCAGCACGCGGTCGGCGGGGTCGATCGAGAATCCCCGGCGGAGGGTGAGCACGCCGTCCGCCCGCTCGGCAAACGGAGCCGGAACGTCGAGGGCACGCGCGACCTCCTGACCGATCACGATCCCGCCCATTGCAGGCGACAGCACCAGGGTGGCGCCAAACTCTCTAACCGCGGCGCCCAGCGCGGCGCCGAGCGCCTCGGCATCCCGGGGGTGCATCAGGACGCGGGCGCACTGCAGGTACCCTGGGCTGTGGAGGCCGGACGACAGCTTGAAATGGCCCTCCAGCAGGGCGCCCGAGCGGCGAAACATCGCGAGAACTTCGGCTTCAGTCATCGACCGGTAGTATAGCCAGCGGTCGTCTCGACCCGGCTTGGCCGGAGGGGCTGAACCCTGGCCCCGATACCGACGTCTATACCGCACAGGGTCCGGCGCAGTGAGCGGCACTGTTCTTGCTGTCGTTGGGCTGGACCAACCCCACAGCTCACGTGAGTTGCGCGTTCCATCGGCTCGAACTCCCCAGATTCGTGCCGGTTCCGGTCGGATCAGCGGGCTGATGGATGCTCCACTTGAAGTGAATTGAGGGGTTAACCCCGACAACCTGGCGGGTTTTTTCACGGAGTTTCGATGGTCATGCGTGTTGTGAGCGCTTTTCGTGCGCGGATGGTCTGGACGGCCCTCGCCGCGGTGTGCCTGTCCGTTTTCGGAGTGTCGCCTGTCCGGGCGCAGACACCCGCCCCGGCTGCGCAAGCCGACCTTCGCCGCATCGGCATCGACGAAGCCGTCGCGCTGGCTTTGGAAAACAACCTCGACCTGCAGGTCGAACGCGTCAACCCGCAAATCCAGGACCTGACGGTCGCTCAGGTTCGCACCAGTTGGACGCCTGTGTTTCAGAGCTTTGTCAACTGGAACGATCAGACCCAGCCGCCGGCCTCGCTCCTCGCCGGCAACGCCAGCCAGATCGTCGGCAACAACGCCAACTACAACTTCGGCTTCGGCGCGCTGAACAAGTGGGGCGGCAACTACAGCGTCGGGTGGAACAACGCGCGCGCCACCACCAACAACATCTTCACCAACTTCAACCCGCAGTTCGCGAGCAACGTCAGCGCCAGCTACACGCAGCCGCTGCTCCGCAACTTCAAGATCGACGGTACCCGGCAGCAGCTGCTGGTGTCGCAGAAGAACCGCGAGATCTCCGACGTGCAGGTGCGCCAGTCGATTGCCCTGACCACGCGGAACGTGCGGAACGCGTACTACGACCTGATGTACGCGATTGGCAACCTCAACGTGCAGCGGCAGTCGCTGGAGTTGGCCGAGCAGTCGCTCAAGGACAACCGCGCCCGGGTCGAAATCGGCACGATGGCGCCGATCGACATCGTCCAGGCCGAGGCCGAAGTCGCGCAGCGCGAGGAGAGCGTGATCCTCGGCGAGGCCGCCATCTCGCGCGCCGAGGATCGCCTCCGCGCCCTGGTGTTCAACCCGAGTTCTCCGGACTTCTGGCGGCTGCGCATCGAGCCGACCGAATCGGTGCAGTTCCAGCCGCACCCGGTGGACGCCGAGGGCGCCGTCGTCACCGCGCTCAAGAACCGCACTGATCTCAACCAGTCGCGCAAGCGGATCGAGGCCAACGACGTCAACATCCGCTACTTCAAGAACCAGTCGCTGCCCGACATCAACGCCGGCGTCACGTACTTCTCGCAGGCGATCGGCGGCACGTCGTTCGTACGCGACCCCACGACCGGCTTCCCCGGCGAGATTGTCGGACAGCTCCAAAAGAGCTACGGCAGCACGCTCGGCACGATGTTCTCTGGCGACTTCCCGACGTGGACGGTGCAGATGCAGATCAGCTATCCGATCGGGCAGGCCAATGCCGAAGCGGCGCTCGCCCGCGCCCGGCTGCAGGATCAGCAGGTACGCAAGCAGCTCCAGAGCCAGGAGCTGCAGGTGGCGACGCAGATCCGCGAGTTCGCCCGCCAGGTGCAGACCAACACCAAGCGCGTGGAGGCCACCCGCGCCTCGCGCGTCCTCGCCGAGCGGCGTCTCGAGGCCGAGGAGAAGAAGTTCCAGGCCGGCATGACCACCAGCTTCCTCGTCTTCCAGGCCCAGCGCGACCTGAACCAGGCACGCAACAACGAGCTGCAGGCACTGGTCGACTACGTCAAGTCCACTGTCGATTTCGAAGCGGCGCAGGAGGCGCCGCTGAATGCGACCGTTGGCAATTCCCTCATAACCGGCACGACGACCGGTACCACGACGACCCAGCAGCAACAGCAGCAGCAACAATAGGCTTCAGGCTTCAGACTCCAGGCTTCAGGCTCGAGCAAAGCTTCCTGTCGGGCCCTCCAGGAGCACGGATGCAGCGTGACACGCGTGCTGGCCTGAAGGCTGGAGCCTCAAGCCTGTAGCCTACTGTTACACTCTCCCCCGTGACGCCGGTCACGGCCATCGTCATCACCCGCAATGAGGCCGCCAACATCGAGGCGGCCCTCACCTCGCTCGCATTCGCCAGCGAGATCATCGTCGTCGACAGCGAGAGCACGGACGATACGGTCGCACTCGCGCGCCGTTTCACCGACAGGGTGATCGTCCGGCCGTGGCCAGGCTACATCGCGCAGAAGAACTTCGCCGCCGCGCAGGCCAGCCACGACTGGGTGTTTTCGCTCGATGCCGACGAGCGGGTCTCGGCGCCGCTGGCCGATGAGATTCACGCCTGGGCGAACGGGAATGCGCCCGGCTACGCTGAAGTTACCGGCTTCCGCATTCCGCGCGTGACCTTTCATCTCGGGCGCTGGCTGCGCTCCACCGACTGGTATCCGGATTACCAGCTGCGGCTCTACGACCGGCGCCGGGCGCGCTGGAGCGGTCGCCACGTCCACGAGTCGGTGCGCGCGGACGGCCCGGTGGCGCGGATGCGCGGCGAGCTGCTGCATTACGCCTACCGCGATCTGTCGCATCACCTCGTCACGATGGACCGCTACACCACGCTGGCGGCCCGGCAGATGTTCGAGGACGGCCGCCGCGCCGGCTGGTGGGATCTGGCGCTGCACCCGCCGGCCGCGTTCGTGCGCAACTACCTGCTTCGAGGCGGCTTTCGGGACGGGGTGCCGGGGCTCATCGTCTCGGCGATGAACGCACGCTACGTGGGCATCAAGCTCGCGAAGCTCTGGGAACTGTGCTCAGCCTCCACATCGACACGGCCAGCACCTGGCGCGGTGGACAGCAGCAGACGCTCCTGACGGTGCTGGGGCTGCGCGAGCGCGGCCATCGCGCCGTCCTCGTCGCCCACCCGCAGGGCGAGCTGCACACCCGCGCGTCCGAAGGCGTCGACCTGGTCGGCCTGGCCCCTCGGAACGAGATCGATCTCAGCGCGGCCTGGAAGCTGTCGCGCGTCATCCGTCAGTACCAGCCGGCGATAGTCCACGCGCACGACCCGCACGCGGTCGCAATGGCCGGCACCGCACTGTCGTTCGGCGCAACGACGCCGACGCCGCCGCTCGTGGCGTCTCGCCGGGTCGATTTCCGCCTCGCCGGCAATTCGTTCTCCCGCTGGAAATACCGGCAGGTGACGCGGTTCATCGCCGCCTCGGGAGCAATTCGCGACATCCTCGTAGAGGATGGGATCCCGCCCGATGACGTGACGGTGGTCCACGACGGGATCGATGTGGCGAAGGTGCAGGGCCTGCCGCGCCTCGACGCGCACGTCGAGTTCTGGCTGCCGCACGGTGTGCCGCTGGTGATGAACGTCGGCGCCCTGGTCGGTCACAAGGGCCAGACCCACCTGATCGATGCGATGCCGCTGGTCATGCGCGAAGTGCCGGACGCGCACCTGGTGATTCTCGGCGAGGGCGAGCTCCGCACGCCGCTCGAACGGCAGCTGAAGGATCTGCACCTCGAGCGCGTCGTGAGGATGCCCGGCTTCCGGGAAGACGTGCTCTCGCTGATGAAGTCGGCCGACCTCTTCGTGATGAGCTCGGTCACCGAAGGCCTCGGCTCCGCTGTCCTCGACGCGATGGCGATGGGCCTGGCCGTCGTCGGAACGCGCGCCGGCGGCATTCCCGAAGTTGTCGTACACGGCGAGACCGGCCTGCTCGTCCCACCCGGCGAGCCGAAGCCCCTGGCGGCGGCAATCGTGCGCCTGCTGAAGGACCCGGAGCTTCGCTCTCGGTACGGCAGCGCCGGCCGAGCGCGCGTGGAGAAGCACTTCGGCGTGGACGCACTGGTTGAGGGTACGCTCGCCGTGTATCGAGAGCTCGCGCGTGACAGGCTCTAGGCTTCAGGCTTCAGGCTTTAGGCCTGTCACGGGTGTCCCGCTGACTTCGCCGACCAGAAATGCAGCGCGACACGCGTGCTGGCCTAGAGCCTAAAGCCTGAAGCCTAGAGCCTACTTAGCGTCGGCCGCGAGCACGCGGCGCACTGTCTCGAGCGTGAACGTGAGCGATTCCCGCGGGATGCTGGTCACGAACGGGCCGACGATCCAGTGGAGGCCGAAGGGGATGTCACGCGACAGGGTGATCGATTCGCACTGCACGTAGACGCCGCCGTCGCGCTCGAGGAACCGCCAGTAGCTGTTGATGCGCCAGAGATAGCCGCCGTCGTTGCCGATCGGCAGCTGGTGCTCCTGCGGCGTCCCGGCGTGCTCGACCTCCTGCACACGGGTGCTGACCACGCGGCTGTAGGCGCGCGACGGGCTCGCGCGCGTGAAGCGGGCCTCGTGCTCGCTGTCGATCGTGACGCTGACGACCTTCTTCATGAAGAAGCGCATGAACACTCGATAACGGTCGCCTTCGTGCTCGAGCACCCGCGAGCGGTCGATCGCCGGCTTGAAGATGTCGGCATGGCGGTTGTAGTCCTGGAGCAGCGACACCGCCGCGGCCGCGGTGCCGCGTGGAACGAAGATCACCCCGACCCAATGGTGAATGAGGCCGTCCGGTACGTCGATCTCCTTGCCGTCCTCACGCGATTGCAGCCGCTCGATCACCAGCCGGCCGGCGGCGAGCTCCGCCGCATGGTGCCGACGCTCAGCCTCGGGCAAGCCATCGACGTGCAGGAACCGCGATTCATCCTGCAGCTCCGGGCTCATCCGCGCCTCGGTGGCGCGGACGTAGCGGTCGAAAGCGGCCACCGTGGCCGATTTCAGCTCGGCGGCGGCCAGGAAAGGAGCGGCGGCGACAACCATTGCGACCGCGATCGCACACACTCGAACGACCGATCGTGTCATGGCTCCAGGTGTTGATGCATCACGTAGGCGTCGACCAGGCCATGGCTCGGATGCCTGAACGCCCGCGGCAGCGTGCCGACAATCTCGAACCCGCAGCGCTTCCACAGGCTGACCGCGCGTGTGTTGGTCGAGACAACGAAGTTGAACTGCATGGCGAGGAAGCCCAGGCGCCGCGCCTCGACGAGCGAGTGGCGGCACATCGCCTCCCCAACGCCGCGCCCCGACGCCTCCGGCGCCACCATGTACCCGCAGTTCGCGACGTGGCCGCCCTGCCCGGGCTGGTTCGGCTTCATCACGTAGGTGCCGACGGTGCGATCGTCGATGAGCGCCACGAACGTCCAGCCGCCCGCCGGGAACCACCACGCGAGCGCTTGCTCGCGCGGCGTGTCGGCCGGATAGGCGTAGGTGTCGGCCGTGGCCACGACCGCGTGAAAGATCTCCCAGATGGCGTCCGCGTCGGCGTTGCCAGCTGGCCGGATTGTCAGAACCATCCGGCCTTCCTGAATCGGTACACGAGGTACAAATCTATCAGCGCCATCGACCCGAGCGCGACTGGATAACCCCACCGCCACTGGAGCTCCGGCATGTTCGCGAAGTTCATTCCGTACACGCCGGCGATCATCGTCGGTACGGCGACCAGCGCAGCGTAGGCGGCCAGCCGCTTGGTGACCTCGTTCTCGTTGATGGTGATCAGCGAGAGGTTGACCGACATCACCGTCGCGGCCATTTCGCGGAGGTTCTCGACCTGCTGCTTGAGACGGATCAGGTGGTCGTAGACATCGCGGAAGTAGTCGTGAAGGCCCGCGCAAATCGGCGGGACCCGCCCGCCGTGCAGCTTGCCAGCCACCTCGAGAAGCGGCCCCGTCGCACGGTCGAGAATCAGCAGCTTACGGCGCAGCCCGTACAGCGCCTCGATCTGAGCCCGCGTGTTCTGGCCGCTGAAGATTCGCTCTTCGATATTCTCGGCCTCTTCACCGATAGTGTCGATGATTGGAAAGTAGCGATCGACGACGGTGTCCATCAGCGCATAGAGCACGTAGGCGGGGCCATGCCGAAGCAGCTCAGGCTCCTGCTCGCAGCGGCGGCGGACGTCGGCGAATCCCATCCCGGTGTGGCGGCGGACCGACACGATGTAGCCGGGCCCGACGAAGATCGACACTTCGCCCTGGATCAGCTCGTCGCCGCTTCGTTCGACGACGTGCAGCACGACGAACAGCGAAGAGCCGTATTCCTCCAGCTTCGGCCGCTGATGCCCGTGGCTGGCGTCCTCGACCGCCAGTTCGTGCAGGTTGAACTTCTCTTCGACCAGGTGCAGCTCTCGTTCGTCGGGATCCTTCAGCGCCACCCAGACGAAGGAGCCTGGCCCTTTCAGGTAGCCGCGGATATCCTCGAGCGGGAGGTCCGCGACCTTCTCCCCGTTCTCGTAGGCAACACAGTTGACCAGCATGGCGGCGGCGGTCTCACCGTGGCGAGATCTTGAGGCTGTTGCTGGGCACGATGCGGCTCAGCTGAAAGCCGTCTTCTCCGAGCACGGTGATCGTGCTGTAGCCACGCTCGTCAAGCGGATCGGCAGCCTCGACGATGACAGCGATGGCGCGCTGCTCGTTGCCGATCTTCCCGAAGCCGACGACCGCCGCCCATCCTTTGGCGACATGCAGCGCGCCCGGCTCGGTGAGCTCGAAGGTCGTCTTCGATGTCCGGTCCAGCATCTTGAAGCGACCGCGCGGGGCGCGCTGTCCGGGCCCCTGCTCGACGTTCAGGTTCACGTCGATCTCGGAACCGCCGAGCTTGCCGGATACCTTGCGTGCGAGGGTCGGGCGCATCGGCCGGCTCGGCTCGTGCGGCCCGCGGAGCAGCACGGCGCCCGCCCGCTCGCCGGTTACGGCGCCGTCCTTGAACGCGAGCTTGCCGTTCACCAGCACGTGGCGCATGCCGACCGGCATTTCCGTCGGCGCTTCGAACGTCGCGCGGTCGAGGATCGCAGCCGAATCGAAGATTGCGATATCGGCTGCCATGCCAGGCGCGATGAAGCCGCGATTGATCATCCCCACCGTGGCCGCCGGCAGGCCGGTCATCTTGCGAATCGCGTCCTCCCACGTGAGCGCCTGCTGCTCTCGCACGTAGCGCCCAAGCACGCGCGGGAAGGTGCCGTAGTAGCGCGGATGCGCCGCGTCGCCGGTGATGGCGCCGCAATCGCAGGCGACCGAGGCGTTCGGGTGCTTGAGGATGGCGACCAGGTCGCTTTCGACTCCGAAACGCAGGATGGCTCCGCCGTCGGACTGCTCCAGCAGCCGGACCAGCGCCTCGCCCGGAGAGGTGACGCCGAACTCCTTCATCGCGTCGACGAGCTCTTTCTTGTGACCGGTCGCGTAGACGCCCTGCGGGCCTCCGAAGCGCGCCTGCATCGCCTCCTCGGCTTCCTTGACGATGCGAGCGCGATCCTGCGGGTTCGCGAAGCGCTTGAGCATCGCCTCGCGACCGCCGTCGAGGGCCCAGCCCGGGATGATGAGCGCCGCCAGGCCGCTCTGGCCGGCAAGGTACGGATAGACATCGGCAGCGACGTAGGTGCCCTTCGCCGCGGCCTCGTCCATCATCTTGAGCAGCGCCGCGGCCGTGCCCTGCTCGCGCCCCTGGGCCTTCATGTGCGTGACCACGGGCACGAGCCCGGACCGGCCGGCGATCGCGATCGTCTCGGCCACCCCAACGCGTGAGCTGTAGCCGGACTCCGGCGTCAGGCGATCGTGATTCGGAAAGATCGTTCGCCACGGGCGCGCGACCTCCACGACGCGGCCGACTTCCTCGGCCGTCGCGTAATAGCCTGGCTTGTAGTCGAGTCCGGCAGATACGCCGTAGGCGCCCTGCTCGAGGCCGCGGCGGACCAGCTCGCGCATCGTGTCGACGTCGGCCGTCGATGGCCGCTTGTCAGCCGGTCCCATTACCTCGGCCCAGATCGCGTTGAAGCCGATGTTCGCGCCGACGTTGACGGCCAGCCCGGCGATCCGCAGCCGATGGAGCTGCGGATCGAGCTCGGTCGGCCCGCCGCCGTCGGCGTTGATGATCTCGGTGGTGACGCCTTGCGCCAGCATGTTCTCCGCGCGCTGCAGCCCCTCGGGTGTCGCGTGCGAGTGAATGTTGATGAATCCCGGCGCCACATACAGCCCCGTCGCGTCGATGACTGTGGGCGCGGTCTGGCCGGCGAGCACGCCGACTTTTGCGATCGTGCCGCGGACGATCCCCACGTCGGCCGCGAAGCGGGGCTGGCCGGTCCCGTCAAGCACGGTCCCCCCGCGGATGATCACGTCGTAACCGCCCGCGGGTGTAGTCTGTGCGGTCAAGACGGTCGTGGCCGCGACCGCTCCGATCAGGATCAGATGCCGCGAGAGGCGACGAGACATAGGATGAGCAGGCTCCCGACCGAGAATACACCGCGATAGGGACGTCCGAGCCGATGGATGCAGAACCCGGAATCAACCGTGGGATCAACCGCGTGCGAACGGTTCGCCACGAGTCTGCGGCCGGGTGGTGGGCCATGTCGTTCGCCGATCCGCATCCGGCGCTCCGCGGCTACGTCCGCTCGTACTGCGGTTGGGAGGAGGACATGGTCACGCCTCTGTGGCGAATCGAGCCGCCCGGGCCTGACCTGCCCCTCATCATCCTCTTCGAGGCGCCGGTGCTGGCCCGTGAATCCGTTGATTTCGGGCGTCCGCACGCGTTCGGCAGTTTCGTCGCCGGGCTCTACGACCGGCATACCCTGGTCGGTTCGGGTGGTCGCATGGCCGGCATCCAGGCGAACTTCACGCCGCTCGGCGCTCGGCTGCTGCTCGGGCAGCCGCTCGACGCGTTTGCCAATCGCATGGTCGAAATCGCGGACGTGTGGGGCGCGGAGGCGGACCGCCTGACGAGCAGGTTGGCCGAGCTGCCCGGCTGGGAGTCGCGTTTCGATTGCCTCGACCGTTTCGTGTACGCCCGAATCGCGGCCGCCACTCGACCCTGCGTCCGGCTGATCGGGTCACTTGAAACTCTGCTCGCCAGCAGGGGCCAGGTACGCATCGACAGCCTCGCGCGCCGCGCGGGCTGGAGCCGCCGCCACTTCGGCGCCGAGATGCGCCGCGAGTTCGGCCTCGGGCCCAAGACCCTCGCGCGGGTGCTGCGCCTCGGACACGCGGTGGAGGTGCTCCGCGCCGAAGGAGAACCGCGCCTGGCTGAACTGGCCGCCGACTGCGGTTACTACGACCAGGCGCACTTCTCGCGCGACTTCCACCAGTTCACCGGGATGACGCCGCGCGAGTTCCTCGGACGAAGGCTGCCGGACGGCGGCGGGGTGTCGGCCTAGATCGGGCAGGTCACTTTCGTCCAAGACCCGCATCCGGCCGGGCCCCTATGGTGGGCCCATGACACCACGCCTCCACCCCGTCGCCCGCTACGCCGACCCTCGAGCCGCAATCCGGTTCTTCGAACGCGCCTTCGGCTTCGCCGTCCGCGCCGTCTTCGATGCCCCGGACGGCGGCGTCGCACACGCCGAGCTCACGTTCGGAACCGGCACGATTGGCCTCAGCTCAGTCGGGCCTGTCGATCCTTCGAACATCTGGACCACCGTGCGCGATGGCATCTACGCGTGCATCGCCGATCCGGACGCACACTGCGTCAGGGCCACCGCCGGCGGCGCCCGGATCGAACAGCCGCCCCGCGACACCAGCTACGGGTCACGCGAGTACACGGCCCGCGATCTCGAAGGCCGCTTGTGGAGCTTCGGCACCTACTCGATGAACGACCTCGAGGGTCCGCCGGTCTTCACGCCCGAGCTCCGCTACCGCGACGCTGCGCGCGCCGTCCGCTTCCTCTCGTCCGCGTTCGATCTCGTTCCGGGGCTCGCTGTGCGCAACGACGCCGGCCGCCTGACTCACGCCGAGCTCTGGCTCGAAGCAAGCCCGTTGTTCGTCGCCGCCGGGCCGCAGCCCGACGCCGTCTGGGGTGATCGGACACAGTGCACGCAAGTGGTCGCGGGCGATCCCGATGCGCATTGCACCCGCGCCGAACGCGAGGGCGCGACGATCGTCGTGGCGCCGTACGATACACCCTACGGGGCACGGGCCTACGTGGCGCGCGATCCGGAAGGCTTCCTGTGGGGATTCAGCACCTACGTGCCGCGATTCAGCTCCGTCGAGGTCAGTGCGTAGAAGAGCGTGTCGAGCCCATTGAGGGTGGCGCGGCGCTCGAGTCGCATGCCGAGCGCGTTGAGGGTCTTCGCCGAACGCTGGTTCGGCACGTCCGTCGCCGCGATCACCCGCGCAAGACTGAGTGAGTCGAACGCATAGGCAAGGACGGCTCGAGCGGCCTCGCGCGCCAACCCGCGGCCCCAGAATGCCGGGAGCAGGCCGAAGAGCAGCTCGGGTTCATCGCCAACGCCTTCGGTTCGCAGTCCGCAGAATCCGGCCAGCCGCCCCTCGTCGCGAGTGACCAGGCTCCATAGCCCGAACCGATGGCGGTCGAAGTCCCGGGCGCTCGCCTGGGTCACCTCGGCCGCCGTCTCCATCGGGATTACCCGGTCATCCCAGAGGAAGCGGCGGACGTTGGGATCGACCCAGA
Organism: Vicinamibacterales bacterium; assembly: GCA_035495795.1. Lineage (GTDB taxonomy): Bacteria > Acidobacteriota > Vicinamibacteria > Vicinamibacterales > UBA2999 > VFZN01. The sequence goes on along the minus strand of DATJFF010000218.1, from coordinate 34,127 downwards.
TCGCGTGCAGCGCCATCGTGACTCGAGGCAGGACCGGCTCGAGACGAAGCCGCGGCGTTTCCAGCACCAGCGGATGCGGCCCCAACCGTGCGTCCAACGCGGGCAGTGCCGCTTCGGCTGCGACTGGCAGCACGACATCGACGCCACCCGAAGCAGCCGTGCTGTCGGGATTGATCTCAACCGTGAGGGCGCCCGCGCGCCGCGCGTGATCGATGAGGCCGGCGGCCGGGTACACCACCGCGGAAGTGCCGATGGTGAAGAAGACATCGCACGCGGCGGCGTCGATGCTGGCCTCGACCGTATCCGGGTCCAGCGATTCACCGAACCAGACCACACCAGGTCGAAGCGGCCCGCCGCAATGCGGACACGGCGGCGGCAACGTCGCGAACGGGACCGTGTCGTCCCGCCATCGATGTGGCGCGGCGGCGCACTCGCGCCAGCAGCCAACGTCCCAGATGGAGCCGTGGAGCCGGCGCACACCGGCGCTTCCGGCGCGCTCGTGCAGGCCATCGACGTTCTGGGTGATGAGCGTGAAGTCCTTGAAGCGCAGGCTCCACTCGGCGAGTACGTGGTGGGCTGGGTTGGGTTGGCAGGCGGCGATCAACTGACGCCGCCAGTCGTACCACTCCCAGACCACGCGGGGATCGCGCGCGAACGCTTCGGGAGTCGCGAGCTCTTCGACGCGGAACCGCCTCCAGAACCCATCGCCGCCGCGAAAGGTCGGAACTCCGCTCGCCGCCGACACGCCCGCGCCGGTGAGAACAGTGACGCGAGCGTCAGGCGCGAGCGCTTGCGCGACCTGCTCGAGAGACGCGCTCACGATTCCGTCAAGGCCGGGCGCGGCCCATCCGGCGCTGCTCCATCAGTTCGAGATACTTCGCCCGAGGCTCACCCGTCCAGCCGTTTATCCCATGCTTCGGCAGCCAGACGAGATGGGCGTAGACGGCGCCGATCAGCGGCACGGTCAGAAACGCATAGGCCCACACCCGACCCAGCGTCTCGGCGATTGCCAGCGTTACCCCCAGGACGATCGCCACCTTCAGCACTCGTCGCCCGCGCGGCTTGTGCTCCTCGAACCGCCCGAACAGGATGCTGCCAATCGCGAACATGCTCATGACGAGAGCGACGTCGAACCAGCGGGTGTCGAGATTCCACATGGCCGGCCTCAGCGCGCGGGCAGCACGGACTTGCGAACTTTCGCGACTACCGTGAAATTCGGATCCACGACATTGGCCACTTCATATTCGAGCGCCTGGCCCATGAACGCCTGTGCGCCACGCTCGGAGAAGCCGTAGTCGTCGACAAGCCACCGCGCCATCTCCGTCGTCGCGTGCTGCAGGGCTTCGAGCAGCGGGCGGGCGCTGCCGAGCACCATGATGTGCGTCGGGCTCTCGAGGCGCGGCCACCCCGCGGCCTTCTTCTTGACGAGATCGACGCGGAACTCCACGTCCATCGACGTCTCGAGCCCGGTGCCGACGACCTCGCCTTCCCCCTGCCTCGCGTGCCCGTCGCCGATGAACAGGAGCGCTCCCGGCTCGTTCACCTGCAGCATGACCTTGACCCCCGCGACCATGCCCGCATAATCCATGTTGCCGCCGAAGGCGCCCGGCGTGCTGGTCGCGATTGCCTCCTTGCGGGCCGGAGCCACGCCGACGCAGCCCAGCATCGGCTGGAACGGCAGCTCGATCGCCGGCGTGATGCCAGGTCCGCTCAGCCTCGCCAGGCCCCGGGCGCGATCGAGCTGCCAGGTCACCCGCTGAGGCTCGCGGTCGACACGCGCCGCAATCGCCGCGGGGTCGACCGCGTACGGCGCCAGCAGGCTGCTCGAATAGGCATCGTCGCGATTGACCGTAATCCTTTCGAAGGTGACCACCAGCAGATCGCCGGGCTCGGCACCCTCGACGAAGAACGGTCCGGTCTGCGGGTTCGGTCCCTGGGCCACGCTGCGGCCGTTCCAGTCGACCCCGCCCGCGTCGATCGTCTTGGTGACCACGCGGTCTCCCGGCTTGATGCGGAGCGCCGGCGGATGGGCGAACGAGAAGGTGTTGTAGAAGCGCTCAGGTACGAACTGGTGCGTCCCCGCCGTCTGCGCCGCCAAAATCGCCGGCAACATCACGAGCACCGCCAACGGAAGTCGTCGTCTCATCGCAACACTCTCCAGGGTTCGCGCCTCGACCGTCCGCAGCATAGTGCAGGTTCCAGGGGATGGTGCAGGGGGGAAGGGTGCAGGGTACCCGGGTGCGAGCTCAATGGTGTAGGTGTATGGTGGCCCGGTGGGACTCGCGCGCCGTTTGTTAGTCGGGGTGAGCGCGCTCGTCGCGGTGGCGCTGACGCTGGCCTGTCAGATTGTCGCCACACCCGCGCGTGAGGCTGAGGCCGGCTTCTGGTTCGAGGACGTCTCGTTCGGGTCACCGCGGCTCGGAGGTGAACTGACCGCCGCGGATCTGGACCGCGTTCGAGACGTGGCTGCGGACGAGGTTCAGGCCGCATTCCAGGGAATGCGCATTCGCATCACCGAGAACCGCAAGGCCAGGTACCACGTCCGCGTCGTCCAGCAGGTTCGCGACGGCCGGATGCTGAAAGCGATCGAAGTGGCTGGCCAGTCCCGCGGGATGTCGGGGGTCGGCGGCAGCGGTGTCGTCAACTTCTATCTGCTCGCCAGCGGCGCCGTTGCTTACGCACCGGCCGATCTGGAGCGTTCCGCGATCGTGGACGCGATCGGACGCGGTGTCGGGCGCTCCGCAGTCCACGAGCTCACGCATCAGTTCCTGCCGCGCGCCACCATCGATCGAAGCCGCAACCGGGCCAGCTACGAGTTCTACTCGGCCGGACGTCCCGAGCAGTTCTTTGGAACGTTGGGCTGGGATGTCGCCGGGCCGCTGCTTCGAGAACGGTTCGCGCAACCTTGAGAATGCTTCAGCGCCGGCTTGGCCTGCCGGCGCCTCCGGGCTTGCACACGCCTTTCAGGGGACATTGGCTGTCCTTCTGCTTCGTTCCGAACCCGCACGCGCTCATCATCCCGAGGTGACAGAGCGAGAAGTCGTACTTGACGGGATCCCGGGGGTCGAGGGCACGCAGCGCGCGGGTGATGTCTGCCGCCATCCGCCATCCTGGGCTCGTCAGCGTTGTCAGCCGCAGGCACCGGCCGACGCGGATCACATGCGTGTCCAGCGGGACGATCAGCTGCGCCGGCCGGACCCGCGACCAGAGCCCGAGATCGACGCGGTCGATGCGCGCCATCCAGCGGAGGAACAGGTTCAGGCGCTTGCAGGCGCCGCCCGATGACGGACGCGAGAAGAAGTAGGTGACGCCCGGCTTCGACGGCACGACGCCATAGGCCTCGGTGAGGTCGAGGGCCATCGCGCGCGTCGAGAACGACTCGAGCGCTGGTTCGACCGTCTCGGCATCAGACGGCAGCCCCTCGGCAAAGAACCCCTCGATCGAGCCGCCGCGTTCCAGCATCTGGCGGAGCAGCCACAGGAGCGCGACGAGATCGACGCCCCGTGTCCAGCGGTGGACGAGCGGAAACAGCGCCGCGCCGTGCACCTCCGGCTCGAAGCGCCGAACGTACTCGGCCGGATGCTCGCCCATGACGGCGACGAGCGCTTCAATCGAGTTGAGGACGCTCTGGACGCGTCCGAAGGCGAGGGCCGCGGCGCAGAACGCCACGATCTCACGATCGGCCGGGTGGCGGAACCGCCGCACGATCCAGATCGGATCCGAGACGACGTGTTCCAGGTCAAACGCGGTGTAGAGGTGATCCAGGCGCTCCTTGAGGAGCTCCGGCCGGCTCGCGGTAGTGGGCACGCGGCTGCTACTTCAAGCCCTCGTCGAGCGCACGGAGCGCATCGAGGATGACGTTGACGGCCTTCACGAAGAAGTCAGGGTTGATCTTGTCGGGTGTGTCGGTGGGCTGATGGTAGTCGGGGTGGTCTTCGACACCGAAATACACGAACGGCACGCCGGCCTTGTGAAACTCTCCGTGATCGGACTGCAGCGTCCAGTCGTCCTCACCACTTCCGGGAAGATCGTGGCCGAAGCGCACGCCGATTGGCGCCCGCCCGGCAACCGGCTCGAGCAACTTTCTGAGCGCCGGCGACTGGTGCGTGCCAGCGACGTAGATCTCGCCCTTGTCGCCGCGCGCGACCATGTCGAGGTTGACGTTGACGACGATTTGCTCCTTCGCCACCACTCCCGAAGCCACGAACGCGCGGGCGCCGTTCAAACCGCTCTCCTCGGCATCGAAGGCCGCGACGACGACGTCGTGCCGGAAGGGCCGGGCCATGCACTGCGCGGCGAGCTCCAGGATCGCCGCGGTGCCTGAGGCGTTGTCGTCGGCGCCGGGGTACATCTTCCCGTCGCGTATGCCGACGTGATCGTAATGTGCGGAGAGCACGATTGCCTTCAGCCCAGGCTCGGTGCCCGGACAACGGCCGACGACATTGATGCCCGCCACTGGTGCGGCGGCGGCAGGAGAGCCCTTGCCACGCGGCACGAACGTGAAGGACTGCTCGCGTGAGCCGCCGACCGGCTGCAGGTGCATCTCGTCGAATCGCGCCTGGATCAGCGCGCGTGCCTTCGCGTTCCCCTCGGTCCCGGATGCGCGGCCCTGGAACGGCTCGGAAGCGAGCGTCCTGACCGTCGCCATCAGGCGCTCGGCGGAGATGGCTGGGGCGCTCTCTGGTGGAGCCTGCTGCGCGTGGAGCGGAGCAACGGACAGCAGGCCCGCGAGGACCGCGATCGCGCGCCACCCGCCTGGTTCCCGAGCGTTCATGAGACCGACTCTACCACCGTGCCCTTTTTCGCCTGGTACATCGCGCGGTCGGCAGCTTCCAATGCAACCGTGGCCGAACCGCCGGCGGGCAGATCGACGATTCCGCACGAGAACGCGATTGGCGGCTCCGGTTCGACCGAGAGCCGGGAGCGGAGCGCGTCGACTCGGGCAACTGCCGCCGCACGCTCCATGCCCGGGGCGACGACGAGGAATTCGTCGCCTCCGTAACGCACGATCGCATCGCCCGGGCGAAATGATTCGCGGATAGCCTCCGCAAACCGCACGAGGCAGGCATCGCCGACGGCGTGGCCGTAGCTGTCGTTGATCTGCTTGAACGCATCGAGATCGAAGAATAGGACCGCGGCGCCGACCGGCAGCGCGTCGCGGAACACCTCCGGCAGGGCCCGACGGTTTTCGAGCGCGGTCAGCGGGTCGCGATCAGCCACCCGCCGCAGGTTCTCTTGCGCCAGGATCAGATACCGGTTGGTAAGCGCCAGCTCGCGCTGCGCCCGCGCGGAGATCGAGAGCGCGCAGCCGAGCGCGAGGAACCACTCGACGCCGGCATCGAAGGAGGACGTCGCCGGGAGCAGCCAGATCACCTGGTCGCGCACGGCATCCGGGACGTTGCCGTAGGGGTTCAGCTCCACCCAGTAAGCCGCGGCTTCGGCAAACGCCAGCCCGCCGCGCAGGCACAACCCGCTCGAGAGCCACGCCAGGCCGCGCCACTCCTTTCCGAGGGCGAGCGCACCGCCCAGCAGCAGCACTCCCATCGTGAAGTGCTGCACGATCCCGACCACCGTCACCGAGGGGAGGAACAAGCCGCACAGGAAGCCATAGGTGACGGCGCTCGTGATTACGGTACGCAGGGACAGCAGTTCGGTGCCGGGACGGCCCACGGTCCACGCGCCCTGAAGCAGCCACAACACGAACGCGATCTTGAAGCCGCTGTAGCTGCCGAGCAGCCAGCCGAAGCCGCGTTCCGGCTGTACGAACCAGAAGTACACCGTGATCGCCAGGGCCGCGGCATTGGCCAGCCAGGCCAGTACCCAGGATCGCACCTCGGATCGACGCGAGGTCCGCGCGAGCACGAGGAAGAACGCCGCCACCATCAGCAGCGACGTGAACTGGACAAACGTGCTCCAACGCCAAAGCAGCAGATCCATCGGGTCTGTGTCGCGGGCCGGGAGGGGGGCGTGGCGGCCGGATCTCTAGCGTAGTTCAGTCGCGCCCGGTCGGCCAGCCGCTATCGGCACCGACATGCACGATGCGGCCGCCAACGATGGTCGCGGCGACGCCGCCGGTGAACGTCCACCCGTGATACGGCGTGTTCTTCGATTTGCTCTTGAGCGCAGCCCGATCGATCGTCACCGGCAGTTCAGGAGCGAGCACGGTGATGTCGGCGACAGCTCCGGTCGCAAGCGAGCCACCGTGGAGGTTGAGAATGCGAGCCGGGTTGACCGACATGAGCTCGACCAGTCGCGGGAGGCGGATCACGCCGCTGCGGACCAGCCGATCCAGGCAGATCGGGACGGCGGTTTCAAGCCCGACGATCCCGAACGGAGCGCGGTCGAACTCCACGTTCTTCTCGTCGTAATGGTGAGGTGCGTGATCGGTCGCGATGACGTCGACGCTTCCGTCCGCGATTCCCGACAGCATCGAATCGCGATCCCGCGCTTCGCGAAGCGGCGGGTTCATCTTGGTGTTGGTGTCGTACGGCACCGGCGCAGCGAGCATGTCGTCGGTGAGCGTGAAGTGATGCGGACACACTTCCGCCGTCACCTTGACGCCGCGGCTCTTCCCCTGCCGCACCGCTTCGAGGGTGGTCCAGGCGCTCATGTGCGCGATGTGAACGTGGCCCCCGGTCATTTCGGCGAGCAGGATGTCGCGCCCGGCGGTGATCGCTTCGGCAACGCCGGGAATGCCCTTGAGGCCGAGTGAGGCGGCGACCGGACCCTCGTGAGCGACGCCCTCACCCTTCAGCGTCTGATCCTCACAGTGCTCGATCACCGGCATCGCAAACATGCTGGTGTACTCGAGCGCCCGACGCGCCAGGATCGCCGTCGAGATCGGCAGCCCGTCGTCGGTCACGGCCACGCAGCCGGCCTCGCGCAGCTCGGCGATGTCGGCAAGCTCCTCGCCTTTCTGCCCCCGCGACACGGCGCCGATCGGGTAGACGCGAGCCAGGTTGGCCTCGCGCGCCTTCTGGAGGATCAGCTGCGTGACCCCGGCGTTGTCGTTGACCGGCTTCGTGTTTGGCATGCAAGCCACGGCGGTGAAACCTCCGGTGACCGCGGACAGCACACCGGTAGCGACTGTCTCCTTGTGCTCCTGCCCCGGCTCGCGCAGGTGGACGTGCATGTCGATGAACCCCGGGCACAGGACCAGGCCGGCGGGAATTTCGACCACTTCTCCGCCCTCGGCCAGGGTCACCGGCAGATCCCGGCCGATCTCTGCGATCCGTCCGCGCTCGATCAGCACGTCGAACTGGCCATCGATCCCGTTCGCCGGGTCGACGACCCGCCCACCCCTAAGCAACCGCTTCATCGTCGGCTCCACCCGCCAGCAAATACAACACGGCCATGCGCACCGCGACGCCGTTGGCCACCTGTTCCAGAATCACCGAGTACGGTCCGTCAGCCACTTCAGACGCGATCTCCACGCCGCGATTGATCGGGCCGGGGTGCATGATCATTACGTCCGGTCGCGCGAGTCGGACTCGCTCCTCGGTCATGCCAAACGTCCTGAAGTATTCGCGCAGCGACGGGAAGAACCCGCCTTGCATCCGCTCGAGCTGAATCCGCAGCAGCATCACGACGTCGGCCCCGTCGACCGCTTCGTCGATTCGGGTGGTCACGCGAACGCCCATCCGCTCGAGACCCGGTGGAATCAGCGTCGCGGGACCGCACACCCACACCTCGGCGCCGAGCTTGCGAAGCAGGATCACGTTGGATCGGAGGACGCGGCTGTGCAGCAGATCTCCGATGATCGCCACCTTCAGGCCGGCGATCCGCTGTTTGTGCTCGCGGATCGTGAACGCGTCGAGCAGCGCCTGGGTCGGGTGCTCGTGCATGCCGTCGCCGGCGTTGATAATCGCCGCCTTGCAGATCCGCGACAGCAGGTGACAGGCGCCCGAGGCGGCGTGACGGAGCACGATCATGCTCGGCGCCATGGCCTCGATGTTCAGAGCCGTATCGACGAGGGTCTCGCCTTTGACGACGCTGGAGGTGGCGATCGCCACATTGAGGGTGTCGGCGCTGAGACGCTTTTCGGCAATCTCGAACGACGTGCGGGTGCGGGTGCTCGGCTCGAAGAACAGGTTCACGACCGTCCGGCCCCGCAATGTCGGCACCTTCTTGATGGCGCGACGCCCGACTTCTTTCATCGCCTCGGCGGTGTCGAGGATGAGGACAATCTCCTCCGGCGTGAGATCGGCGATACCGAGCAGGTTGCGGTGGCTCAGTGCGGTAGCGGCGACGGCTTCCATGGCACTAATGGGATGCACTGCGAGCGGTTGGGGCGGCCGTTCCGTAGGAACGGCTGCCGTCTGCGACCCGAGCGTTCTGCCCGGGCGCTGGGTAATCGTTGATACGCTCCATTAGTCCCCTGCCTCGACGCTGACCTGGTCAAGGCCGTCGAGCTCCTGAAGGCGAACCTGGACGCTCTCTTTGCGCGACGTCGGCACGTTCTTACCGACGTAGTCGGCCTTGATCGGCAGCTCGCGGTGACCGCGGTCCACCAGGACGACCAGCTGAATGGCTTTGGGGCGGCCGAAGTCAATCAACGCGTCGAGCGCGGCGCGGGTCGTCCGTCCGGTGTAGAGCACGTCGTCGACCAGGATGAGGGTGCGGTTGTCGATCGAGAAGGGAATCTCGGTCTTGCGGACGAGCGGCTGCGGTCCGACCGGGTTGCGCATCAGGTCGTCGCGATAGAGCGTGATGTCGAGCGCGCCGGTCGGCACTTCCTGGCCGCCGACCTCGGTGAGCACCCCAGCGATCCTCCGCGCCAGCGGCACGCCGCGCGAGCGCACGCCGACGAGGGCAACGCCATCGATGCCGTGATTGCGTTCGACGATTTCGTGCGCGATGCGCGTCAGCGCGCGCGAGATGCGGTCCGCGTCCATGACTACCGGCATGGCGGGACCTCGAGGCAGGTCGTAAGCATGTTCACCTCTTCGCGGACTCACCGGTCCGCGTTAAAGAGCTGGCGCTCAGTGTATCACGGCGTTCGCGCCAGCGGGTGCGGAGTGCGGCACATCCATTGCTCGCGCACCAGGTATGGGTGTTCACCGATTCACTGATTTACGGGCGTGGCAGCTTGCTCGGCAACTGAAGGTCGAAGTGGACCGCGTAATTCTTGCGAAGCCGGAAGTTCAAGCAGATCGCAAGTTCTTCGAACAGCTGTCAGACGCCGTCCGCTCGGCGCCGCGGAACCTGGCTGAAGGCTTCGGTCGGTTCGGCCGCAGGGAGTTCGCGCACTTCACGAGCATTGCGCGATCGAGCTTGCAGGAAGTCCAGAACCATCTGATCGACGCCTCTGACCGCCAATTCACCACCGAACCGGAGCATCGCGCTCTCTGGGAGCTCAGCGAAGAGGCGTTGGCCTGCACGACGGGCTTGCTGAAATCGCTCAACCGCAGAGACCGGGGATAGCCAAGCGCGGCACTCCACACGCGGCACCCACACTCGGCACGCCGCACTCAGCACGCCGCACTCAGCACACAGCACTCTGCACCCAGCACGCGGTACGCAGCACGCGGTACGCAGCACGCGGTACGCAGAACGCGGTACCCAGCACCGCACTCCGCACTCGGCACGAGGGACGCAGCACCGCCTCTGCACCCCGCACTCCGCACTCCGCACTCGTCAGCGGCCGCGAGAGTTCAGCGGCCGTAACTAGGGATATAGCTGACCGGCCGCTCCTCGGTGAACGAGGAGCGGAACAGTTCGGTGCGCGTGAAGCCGTCCATGTCTCGACCGGCGGGCAGGCCAAAAAAGTACAGGATGGTCGGCGTCACATCGAGGATCGAGGCGCGCGCGAGGCGGCCGGGTTGTACCGGGCTGCCGTAGGCCAGCAGGAAACCGTCCGGCGCGCGTTCGTGGCTGCCGCTGATTGCCGCGTTCCCGACCAGCCGCTCCAGTACCCGCTTGCTCGGGCTCATCGGCTCCATGCCGAAGCCGGACACCACGAGGAACACGTCTTCCGGACCCAGACCGTTGATCAGCCGGCCGACGTGTGTGTCGAGGAATCCGTAGTACTGCTCGAGCACGCGCCCGTAACGACGGCGCTCGTCGTCGGAGACGTCGCCGAACGGTGACGGGTTCGCGTAGCGCAGGAAGTAGTGACCGACCGCGTCTATTCCCGGAAAGCGAACAGCGACGAATCGCGGCTCGAGCGCTGCGAACGCGTCGAGCAGGGTGGCGTGAACGCGATCGGCGCTCACCGGCTCGGGATCGCTCGCGAGATCGTAGTCGCCGAGCGGCGGCTGCCCGGCCACCGACAGCACGCTGACGGGGTCCGGGTCGGGCGGGACCTTGAGGCTCGCTTTGGCCGCTTCGAGCGCCGAGGGCGGCCAGATGGCGGAGGTGCCGTCGATGTCGATCTCCGCCCCGCCCATCCGATGAAATCGATCGCTCACCAGGTAGCCTTGCACCGGCGCCGCCGGGTGTGTCAGCGGCCACCCGATCACGCCGACGCTGACGCCCTGGTCACTGAGGATCTGCCAGAGCGGCCGCGCCATCAGGTCCTCGGCGGTGTGCGGCTCCTCCCAGAGGAACCCGAACCGCACCAGCGCCTGGGCAAAGCTGTAGTCGGGCAGCAGCGAGATTGCCGGCGTCACCCCGAGGACTCGGTACGACGCGGAGGAACGCACCCCGGTCTGCATCGGCGTCCGCCCGGTTGCGACCGCGCTCCACACCGGCTCGGCCTGGGTCGGCCTCAGCGTCGCAAGGTGGACCACGGCGCCGCCGTCGAGAATGCGTCCGAAGTTCGGCAGGCGACCCTCGGCGACGGCCGGCGTAATCACGTCCAGCGAGGCGCCGTCGAGCATGACCAGCACGAGACGGCCACCGGTTGGAGCTTCGGCCGGCGCCGGCAGCTCGATTCGCGGCGGCACGGCCGTCTGCCGGGACGGGCCGCGCAGCACGATCGGCATGAACACCGAGGTCAGCGCCGTCACCACCAGAATCGTCGCGCTTGGCCGGCCGCCGCGCCGGTTGATGTGCGCCAAGGCGATCATCAGGAACACCGCGCCCGCGGCCGTCACGACAATCGCGCCCGCCGCCATCCTGCGTGCCGTCTCGACGTCGAGCACCGGCCTGAAGCCGCGCAGGTTGAGCCACATGATCGACGCGCCGCCGGCCGACGCAATCGTGAACAGCCACGACATCAGCCGGACGCTGAGCCAGCCAGGCGACAGCACCTCCACCGCCAGAATCTGCCGCAGCACGATCAGCCCATAAAAGATCGCGGTGACGTTCAGGCCATACGCCGCGCCCAGCATCAGCGCCAGCGGCGTGACCGCCGCGGCCTCGACCGGATACTGCGGGTTCAGCTGCAGCATGACCACGAGGAGATAACCGGCCGCCAGCCCGCCGGCGATCGCCGAATTGGTCAGCATCCGCAGGTAACGCACGGCGCGATCGTATAGAAACCTGTCCGGGAGCGTCGAAAAACGCTGATCGGGAGGGGATCCGGTCCGGGAGCGTTCTCGCGATCGGGATTGCCACGAGCCGGGCAGTCCCTCCGCAATGCCGTCCCGATCAGCGAAGCCCCGCTCCCGATCGGCGCCGCCATCGGCGCAGACTCAGCGGCGTCACTCCCGCCGGTATACTGTCTTGATGCCGCCAATCGATGTGGACGCCACCGTGATCTCGAACCGGCGGCTGTCGCGCGATTACAACGTGTTGACGCTGGCGGCGCCCGAGGTGGGGGCGCGGACGATTGCCGGGCAGTTCGTGATGGTTCGTCCCGACCGCATGACCGAGACGCTGCTCCGCCGTCCCTATTCGGTCTTCGAGATCATTCGCGGCGACGGTGGCGCGCCAACCGCGATCAGCATCCTCAACAAGCGGGCCGGCCGCACCACCAATCGCATCTACGAGGCGGAGCCGGGCGATCGCATCGCCTGCCTCGGCCCGCTTGGCCGTCCGTACGCCGCGGTCGCGCCGCCGCGCGAGGCGTGGATGGTGGCCGGCGGCGTCGGGCTGGCGCCGTTTGCGACCCTCGCCGAAGCCCTCGCCGCCACGCGCACGCCAACCACGCTCTTCTACGGCGCTCGTTCCGATCAGGAGCTCTTCCATCTCGACTTCTTCGAACAACTCGGCGTCAGGCTCGTGCTGACCACTGAAGACGGCTCGCGCGGCGAGCGCGGACGCGTGACGGCGCCGCTCGACCGCTCCCTCGCCGGCCGGGCCGCCGGTTCGGTGATGATCTACGCCTGCGGACCAGAGCCGATGCTGGCTGCCGTCGCCGTCGTCGCGGCCCGGCACGGCCAACCGTGCGAGGTGTCGGTCGAGCGGACGATGGGCTGTGGGCTGGGCGGGTGTTACAGCTGCGTGATCAAGGTAAAGCAGGGCCCCGAGACGCCACACTTCGTGCGTTCGTGTATCGCCGGCCCGGTTTTCGACAGCGCAGAAATCGTCTGGGATTGACATGGCACGCGACCTTTCTGTCCGGCTCGGATCGCTCTACCTTCCCAATCCGTTGATCGCGGCAAGCGGCTGCTTCGGCTACGGTCTCGAGTACGAGAACGTCGTCGACCTCTCGTCGCTCGGCGGTGTCTGCGTGAAGGGGCTTTTCATGACCGAGCGCGAAGGGCACGCCCCTCCGCGCATCGTCGAGACGCCAGCCGGCATGATCAACGCCATCGGCCTGCAGGGCATCGGCGTGCACCGCTTCGTCAAGGAGAGGCTGCCGCTGCTTCGCGAGCGCGGCGCGCGGGTGTTCGTCAACGTCTGCGGCACCACGATCGACGAGTACGTCGAGGTCACGAAGGTGCTGACCGACGCCGGCGGCGTCGCCGCGATCGAGCTGAACATCTCCTGCCCGAATATCAAGGAGGGCGGCATCCAGTTCGGCTGCAGCCTGGTTGGCACCGGTGCGGTCGTCGGCGCGGTGAGGAAGGCCACGCACCTGCCGGTCATCCCGAAGCTGACGCCCAATGTCACCGACGTCGCCTCGGTCGCCCGCGCGGCCGAGGACGCCGGCGCCGACGCCGTGTCGCTGGTCAATACCTTCCTGGCGATGGCCATCGACGTCGAAACTCGGAGGCCGACGATCACCAACGTGCTGGGCGGCCTGAGCGGTCCCGCGATCCGGCCGATCGCGGTCAGGATGGTCTGGGAATGTGCCCAGGAAGTGAAGATCCCGATCATCGGGATGGGTGGCATCACCAACGCGCGCGACGCCCTCGAGTTCATGCTCGCCGGCGCCAGCGCCGTCCAGATCGGCACCCAGAACTTCGTGGACCCGTTCGTCTGGACGAAGGTGCTGGCCGGCCTGGAGGAGTACATGGAGCGCCACAAGGTCGAGCGGCTGTCGGACCTGATCGGCGCCTTCGATCCAACGCCGCCGAAGGCGGTGCACGCGTGAACCGCATTCTGGTCGCCCTCGACGTCGATTCGGCGGCCAAGGCGCTGGCGCTCGCCGACACCCTGCGCGGATCCGTAGCCGGCTACAAGATCGGCAAGCAGCTCTTCACAGCCGAGGGACCAGGCATCGTTCGCGCCCTCACCTCGAAGGGCGACCGGGTCTTTCTCGACCTGAAGTTCCACGACATTCCGAATACCGTCGCGGGCGCCATTTCGTCGGCGATCGCCACGGGCGCGTGGATGGTGAACGTTCACGCCTCGGGTGGTTCCGCGATGATGCGCGCCGCTGCCGATGCCGCGCGGACCACCGCCGCAAAGGCCGGGACCGAGCGCCCGCTCGTCATCGGCGTCACCGTGCTCACCAGCATGGACGAAGCCGCGCTGGCCGAAGTCGGTACGTCGCGGCCGGTGATCGAGCAGGTGGTCCATCTCGCGACCCTGGCCGAGCGAGCGGGGCTCGACGGCGTGGTCGCCTCGCCGCTGGAGATTGCGGCGATCAGGAAGGCCTGCGGTCCGCAGTTCGTTATCGTGACGCCCGGCATCCGGCCCGCCGGCCAGGCAGGCAAGGACGATCAGGCGCGCACGCTCACGCCCAGGGAGGCGGTCGCGGCCGGGGCCACCTACCTGGTGATCGGCCGGCCGATCACCGGCGCTTCGGATCCACGCGCCGCCGCAGAAGCCATCGCCGCCGAAACCGCCTGACGCGACCGGCGGAGTGACGTACACGACGAAGGCCGGCCCCGAGGGACCGGCCTTTCAATCTCTGGCGGTTACGAAGCTACTTCGCGGTGAAGACGAAGTGGCCGCGGCGGTTCTGCTGCCAGCACGACTCGTTCGTCTCGCTGCAGACCGGTGCTTCCTTGCCTTTCGAGACGACGTTGACGCGATCGGCGGCGACCCCGAGGTTGACCAGGTACTGCTTCACGGCATTGGCACGCCGCTCGCCGAGCCCGAGGTTGTACTCCCCTGAGCCCCGTTCGTCGCAGTGTCCCTCGACGTTGAGGCGCGTGCTCGACCACCGTTTCAGATAGTCAGCGTTCTTCGCCAGAATCGGCCGGGCGTCATCGCGGATCGACGACTCGTCCAGATTGAAATAGACGTCGCCCAGCGGCCGCTCGGCATTCAGCTGTTCCAACGTCTTGCGCGCGAAGATCTGCTCCTCGGTGAGCGGCGCGGGCGCCGGCGCCGGAGCGGGCGGCGGTGGCGGTGGCGGCGGCGGTGGTGGTGCAGGCGCGGCCGGTGGCGGCGGCGGCTGCGGCGGTGCGGTGGCGGGCGGCTTCTTGTTACATGCAGCCGCGCCGATGGACAGCACGAGCGCCAGCGACGTGATCTGCAGCGTCTTTCGAATCATGCTCACGGAGAATACGGTGTCGCTTCGCGCGGTGTCAACGCAAACCGACGCGATCGACGCGTAATTCGAACACGCGCAGCCCCAGTCGTCGACGATCGGCGACGCCGCTCTGCTCGGCGGGCACGAACGTACGTGATGACACGATCGTGATCCGACCCTCAGTTTTCGTCAGCGCCTCGATCGGCACTTCGAAAGTCCAGGAATCCTCGTGAAAGAACGACGACGTGGCGACGGTCGTCTCTCCGGCCAGGGCCCGCATTTCGACCGGCTCGTCGAAGTACCGCGCCGGCGGCTCGAAGCGCACGGTCATCCGCACCGGCGACGACGCGTCCACGATCCGGACCACCGAGCGATCGCTGGTCCAGCGCCACGCGCCGACGAGCGGGCTGTACTCGCCTTCGTTCCAGCCCTCGGCGAAGCCCCACATGAGGACGTCGAGCGGCTGCAGGTCGAACTGCTCCACCGCCGAGGGCAGGACCGCGGTGCCCGAGACCGGCGCCGACTGCAGCGTCAAGCGCGCGAAACGGCCCTCTCCGGCCAGCGAGCCGGCAGGAAGATCGACGGTGCGGAGGAAGAACCCGGGCGCAACCTCCCACGACTCCAGTTCGCGTCCGTCGACGCGCATCGTGAAGCGGACTGAGGGATCGGCCGGCCCCGCCAGGTTCCGGCCGCCGATCAGCACGCGGCGCGCACCGGGATCGCGGCGAACCGACGCGGCAATCTCCCCGAGGTGCGGACCCCGCCCCATGACCGCCGCCATCCCCGCGGTCTCAGGCGTGAGCGACCATCCCTCTTCCGCGAACCAGCCCGGCGCCGTGATTCGCACCCAGTCCACCGCCGCTGGCCGCATGCCGCCGAAGGTCGGGCTCTTCGACGGACCCCAGCGGAAGGGCGTGACCTCGCGACGGCTCTGCGGATCGATCAGCGCGAGATCGGTGCGGCGGGGATCGGCCAGGAACCAGAGCGGCTCATCGTGTCCCTCGGTCCAATACTTCGCCAGTTCGAGCCACTCGCGCCGCGGCGGCGAGGGCAGCTGCGGCTGGACGCCGACGAGCTCCGCTTCCAGCGGACGCCGGAACGTCTGGTGCATCGCCAGCGCACCCGGCTTGCCCTGGGAGATCGCGGCGTTGATCGCGGCGACGACCTGCACTGCCGGCGCCGAAGTGGCGCGATAGCCGATGAGCGTCCTGGTGCCGGCCACCACTGCCACCAGCGTCAGCGCTGCCACCGCCGGGAGAGCCGCTCGCCGTGAAACGAACCCGATGGCGCTGACTGCGAGAAACGCAATCGCCGGGACCAACGGCAGCGAGTAGCGGGTGAAAGACGTGTCCTGGAACACGAGGTGGAACAGGAGGTAGGGAACGGTGATCGCGATCACGGCGGCAAGCGATCGACGCTCCCGCAGCAGCAGCGCGACGCCACCGAGTGCTGCCAGCGCCAGCACCACGACCGCAAGGCCGGTCCATTCCCACGGATCGACGAATGTATGCAGGAGAGCGAACGCGACCAGCCGGGGCGACGGGTTGACATACAGCATGTCCCCGCTCGCGAAGTCCTCTCCCGCCTGAGTGCCCAAAGCCGCCAAGTAAGCCTGCATGCCGCCACTTGCGACCACCAGCGGAATGGCCCAGAGCAGGCATCCGATCGTGAAGGTCATCGCCGCGCCGGCGATGGCCCCGGCAACGCCTCGCCCGATCCGGTCCACGAGGACCAACAGCAGGAGCGGCGCGGTCAGCCACAGCGTCTGGGTGCGGAGGCCGACTGCAAGGCCGGCCAGCAACGCGCCGAGGACGATCATCCGCCCGGAGTTCGCGAGCACCTCCGGTGTCAGCCGGCGATCGCCGTCGGGGGTCGGCGCCTGCCACCACCACGCTCTGAGCAGGCACGCCTGCGCGGCCAGCGCGAGCGTCAGTCCCGGCAGATCGCTCATCGGACGCACTGCCAGCGTCCATGCCAGAGGGGACGCGATCGAGAGGGCCGTTGCCGCAAGGGCGCGGGCATCGAGCGCCGAGCCAGGCGGTGGTCCCGTCCTCGCCGGCGACAGCGACGCGAACCCTCGATAGAGCAGGAAGACCGCGGCCACCGCCGCTCCCAGTGACATGAGCGACAGCGCCCGGGCCTCGATTCGCGACGGCAGCGACGCCCCGGGCATCGCGCCGACCGCCGCCGCGGCCACCTTACCGAGGCCGATGTAGACCGGGTACCCCGGCGGGTGCGGCCGATGGTCCGCGACGTCGAAATCGCGAACGCCCAGCGCGAAGTTCACCGAGTCGATATCTTCGAGCGACGTGGCGACAAAAGGTACGTGGGCGAGGCCGACGACGAGCGCGAGCGCGGCCAGCGCGCGGGAGCGGCTCACGATACCGGTCGCAACCGGAGCGCCTCGTTGAGGCTCCCCAGCCGGTAGCCCTGCAGGTCGAGGCTGACGAACTGGTAGCCCGCGGCCTTGACGCCGGCGACGAGCCGCTCGTTGACCTCGGGCTCGAGGGCGCGCGGCATCTCGTCGCGCGCGATTTCCAGGCGCGCCAGTGTGTCGTGGTGCCGGACCCGGAAGACCCGGAAGCCGAGCGCCCGCACGGCTGTCTCGGCGCGCTCGATCTGCCGCAGCTTCTCGTCGGTGACTTCGACGCCGTATGGGATTCGCGACGACAGGCAGGCCGAGGCCGGCTCGTTCCAGTTGCTCATGCCCGACTCGCGGGCGAGCTCGCGAATTTCGTCCTTGGTCAGCTCGGCCTCGTCGAGCGGGCTGAGCACGCCGTGGTCGCGTGCGGCCTGGCGCCCCGGCCGGTAGTCGCCGCGGTCGTCAGCGTTGTTGCCATCGAGCACGTGCGCGAAGCCCCGCCGCCGGGCCAGCGCGGTGAGGTGGGTGAACAACTCGTCCTTGCAGAAGTAACAGCGATTCGCAGGGTTGGCGCGGTACTCCGGCCGCTCGAGCTCTGCTGTTTCGATGATTTCGTGCCGGAGCCCGAACTCACGAGCGACGCGCAGGGCCAGCTGGCGGTGCGCTTGCGGGTAGCTGGGGCTTGCGGCGGTCACGGCGAGCGCCCGCGGACCGAGGACGCGCGCAGCGGTAACTGCAAGTAAAGCGGAATCGATACCGCCGCTGAACGCTATGATGACCGAGCCCAGATCGCCGAGCCTGGCCTCGAGCCGAGCCGCCTTGGAGGCGAGGATCTCAGTCCTCTTCGTCGGAGTAGCCGTCTTCGTCTTCGTCGTCGTCCTCGGACTCCTCATCGTCGTCCTCGGCGTCGTCGTCCTCGTCCTCGTCGTCGTCTTCATCCTCTTCGTCGTCGTCGAGATCGTCGTCGTCGGCGACCTCGAACTCGACCGGCGAGTCGTTGACGATACGCAGCAGGGAACCGCACTCCGAGCAGGTGAGCTCGTCGCCGATGTCGACATCGGCCTCGTCGATGTCGATGTCGGAATCACACTCGGGGCAAATGGCGGACATCAAAAGGCTCCTTGCGGGCGATTAGCCTCCGGGGATTATATACTCTCGAAAACTATGGCGTCATCTACCGCGCCGGGCAAGACCGTGCTGATCGCGGACGACACGCCGTTCGTCCGCGAACGCTTCATGGCCGCGCTCGAAGGAGCCGGCCACCGCGCGACGTTCGCCCGCAGCGCGGCGGAGCTGCTGGCGCGCGTAAGGGCGGACCTCGAGGAGATCGACCTCCTGCTCGTCGATCTCAAGCTTCCGCACCAGTCCGGCGCGGAATTGATTCGTGCGGTCCGCAAGCTGGATGGCGGGCGGCTGCCGATTCTCGTCTTCAGCGGCACGGTCAGCAGCGCCGAGGAAGTGCGAGATCTGGCCGCGCTTGGGGTGAGCGGCTATATCAACGAGTACAGCGCCGCCCAGCACATATTGCCGTCGCTTGCGCCGCACCTGTTTCCTGACAACTTCAACCGCCGCGGCAGCCCGCGCCTGGTGCTCGGCATTCCGATCGCCTATCGCTCCGGCGGGACCATTGCCGCGGCGCTGACCCTCAACATCAACCGCGGCGGGATGGCGATCCGCACGACCAGCCCGCTCGATCGCGATACCGAGGTCAAGCTCCGCTTCCGCCTGCCCGGCTCGAAGAAGGACATCGACCTCGACGCACGGGTGTGCTGGAGCGACGCGAAGGCGGGCATGGGACTCGCGTTCACCCGGGTCGACGCTGTCGATCAAAGCGCGATCGACGATTTCGTGGACGCGCATTTCAATGACGAGAAGTCGCGCGCGGAAGCGGGAGCGCCGCCGCCGGCGCCTGAATAGGCTTCAGGCTTCAGGCTTGAGGCTTCAGGTAGATCACGCTGTCACGCTGCACTCGTGATCTAAAGGCACCGATACAGCGGGACACCCGGGTCGTGCCTGAAGCCCGAAGCCTGGAGCCTGAAGCCTACTGAAATCGCCGCAGCCGCAAGGCGTTCGTGAGCACGATCACCGAGGCGCCGGTGTCGGCGAGCACGGCCATCCACAGGGTGGCGACTCCCGCGGCCGCGGCGACGACGAACGCCACCTTCAGTCCCAGCGCAATCGCCACGTTCACGCGGACGTTTCGCAGCGTCGCGCGCGACAACCGAATCGCCCAGGCCACTTTGGAGAGGTCGTCGGTCATCAGCGCGACGTCGGCGGTCTCGATGGCGGCATCGCTGCCGATTGCGCCCATGACAATGCCGACGTCAGCCGCGGCCAGCGCCGGCGCGTCGTTGATCCCGTCGCCGATCATCGCCACCGCGCCGGTTCGGCGGAGTGCGGTGACCGCCTCGACCTTGTCGGCGGGAAGCAGTTCCGCGCGCACATCGTCAACACCGACTCGGGCGCCGACCGCTCGCGCGCTCGACGTGGCATCACCGGTGAGCATGGCGACGCGGGTGATGCCATGCCGCCGAAGATCCGCGACCACCTCCGCCGCGCCATCGCGCTCGCGATCCGACACCCCGATGACGCCGATCGGCTCGGCATCGCGCACGACGACGACCGGCGAAAGGCCGTTACCGGTCAGGCGATCGGAGAGCGCGACGCCGGCAACACCCAGCGGCACCCGGCCGTTGAAGTACTTCGGCGCCGCGCACAGCACGCGATGGCCGTCGACGTCGCCTTCCACGCCAAGACCGGGGAGGGCGCGGACGCTCGACGCGGCCGGAAACGCGATTCCCCGCGCACGCGCCTCGGCGACGATGGCCTGTGCGATCGGGTGCTCGGACTGATGCTCCACCGATGCCGCGAGCCGCAACAGTTCGCGAGACTCGACTCCGTCGAGCGGTTCGGCGGCCCCCACCGATACCTCGCCGCGGGTCAGCGTCCCGGTCTTGTCGATAGCAATCGCCGATACGCCGGCGAGCCGTTCGAGCGAGGCCCCGCCTTTGATGAGTACGCCGTGGCGGGCTGCACCGGCCAGCGCCGAGACCATTGACACGGGTGTAGAAATGACCAGCGCACACGGGCAAGCGACGACGAGCACGACGAGCGCCCGGTAGATCCAGGTTTCGGCCGGCAATCCCATCAGAATCGGGACGACGCCAATTGCCGCTGCCACCGCGACGACGGCCGGCGTGTACCATGCCGCGAAACGATCGATGAACTGCTGGATCGGCGCGCGGCGGGCCTGCGCTTCCTCCACGAGATGGATGATTCGCGCCAGCGTCGTGTCGTCACCGCGCCGGGTGACGCTCACCGCGAGCGAACCATGCCCGTTGATCGTTCCGGCGAACACCTCGTCGCCGGCCACTTTCTCAACCGGGACCGACTCTCCCGTAATTGGCGCCTGATTGACGTCGGAACGGCCGTCGAGGACGGTGCCATCCAGCGCGAGGCGCTCGCCGGGCCGGACCAGCATGCGTTGCCCGGGGAGCACGCGATCGATCGGCAGCATCCGCTCGCCGGTGCCGTCGTCGATGCGAGCCTCGGGAGGGGCGAGATTGAGAAGCGATCGAATCGCGGCGCGGGCGCGCTCGACGCTGCGCGACTCGAGCCACTGCGCCACGGCGAAGAGGAACACCACCATCGCCGCCTCTTCCCACTGGCCGATGAAGAGAGCGCCGGTGACGGCGATGACCATCAGCGCATTGATGTCCAGTTTGCCCTTGCGCACCGATAACCATGCGCGCTGCGCGGGGAAGACGCTGCCGGCAAGCACCGCGGCCAGGAAGATCGGTGACGTCCAGGCCGGCAGTTGGCCGGTGACGTCGAGCAGGCAGCCCACGCCGAGGAGACCGGCGGCAACTCCGGCCAGCGTCCCGCGGGCGCGGGCCGCAGTCGATCGCGGCGCCGGAGCCGGCGCACACGATCCGCAGCACGCGTCGGCCGCGTGGGCGCTCACCGAGCGCTCCTCTGGCGAGCGCCGATGCGGCTCGCAACGGGGCGGCCAACCGCCTCGCGGACGTGCTTGAGCCCCTGCCCGAGGAGGTCGGTGACGTGGCGGTCGTCGAGCGCGTAGAACACCATCCGGCCTTCACGCCGCGCCCGCACGAGCCGGAGTCCGCGCAGCAACCGCAACTGATGCGAAACCGCCGACTGCGACAACGACAGCACCGCCGCCAGGTCGCAGACGCAGAGCTCACCGTGCGAGAGCGCATCCAGAATGCGGACGCGGGTTGGATCCCCGAGGGCGCTGAAGATGTCGGCCAGCCCGCTGACCGTGTCCGGATCCACCAGGGCGGCTCGAAGCCGCCGCACCCGGTTCAGGTCGATCTGGATGACATCACACGCATCTGGATTCGTGTTCATATGAGCAAGTGTTCATATGATACACCCAGGTGCGACGAGTGCAACAGGTGTCACAAGGTGCGGCCGGCGGTGCGACGGGTGCCAGAGGTGCGAGCGGTGCGGTGTGACGGGTGCGACGGGTTGACCCTTGCCGGTTTGCTGCCTTGCCTTCTGCCTTGTGCCTTCTTGCCTTCTGCCTTTTGCCTTTGCCTTGTCAGGGAACCAGGAGCAACCGGTGGGCCTGGGCGGCCTGGACGGCGGTTCGGGTGAACGGCTGAGTCCGGTATTGGCCCGTACGCCAGAGTTCGTTCTGATCGAAGTAGTGCGAGCTCATCAGATGGCCGCTCTGACCGGTCGGAAGCACCACCCGGGCCTGGTCCCATTCGCCAACGTCGAAGACCTGCCGCCAGGAGGGCAGCTCCCAGCCGTGGAAGGGCCGGGAACGGTTCCAGCTCACCCGCATCACCGTCGTCCCGTCCCCGGTGATCGGCACCGGTCCCCTGCTGAACAGCCAGGACCGCCACCACGAGCCCTGTCCCAGCGGATGCTCGAACGTGATCGCGTGGACACGATCCCAGGCACGACCGCTGCCGCCGCCGAACTCCGCCTGGACCATCTCGGCTGCGTCGCGGGCCGCGAGGATGTAGATATCGTCGCGGGTTTCGCGCTTTTCGATGGTCGCGATGTCGTCGAACCAGGGCGACTGCCGGTCGGCGACGATCGCGTGCAGGCCAGCCGGCCGCTCGCCGCCCGCCCATTGATAGAAGACGCGGAAGAGCGGCTCGCCCATCTCGTCCATGAAGGTGCGCCGCCATGCCGCGTGCTCGAACGCTTCGTAGAGAGTCACCACCGGACGGGCGTCCACCACACCATCCCAGGCGGCCAGCTCGGTCAACGTGTCGACGGCCGGTGCTTCGGCGTCCTGCTTCTTCGCTGTCTCGAGCGCCGCGGCAACTCCGGCCAACACGCGCGCCGCGCCAAGGCTCTTCGTATCGGTCTGCAGGCGCGTCATGTCGTCGAGCCCGAGCGTCGTGCTCGCAGACAAGACCTCGTGAATGCGGGTCGTGCGGAATGGCGCCGCCCAATCGCGGGTAATCATGACCTCCGACCGTCGATCCACTTCGTTGTTCGACGAAGTGAGATATCCGGCCGGCGGGTTGAGGACGCGCGGAAGCTGCGGCGGCGGTCCGTCGATCCAGCCGAGCCCGGCCACTCCGTTGACCGGCATCGTGCCGTCACCGGACGAGCGCACCGGCAAACGGCCGTTGAGCGCGTAGCCGATGTTGCCGTCCACGTCGGCATAGACGGCGTTCTGCGACGGCGTATCGAAGCGATCGATTGCCGCCGTGAAGGTCTGCCAGTCGATCGCGCGATCGAGCAGCTCGAAGCTCGATGCGGTGTCGCCGTCAACGCCCGACCAGCGGAGCGCGTAGGCCGAGACCTGCGCCGTGGGCGCCTCGCCGGCACCAGGCGACATCCACGCCGGAGGCGCCTCCCAATCCACGCCGGGCTCGGAGAAGATGATGCCGCGCGGGGTCTCCCACACGTCGAACGGCTCGGCGGCGCGGCCGCGAACCGGGATCTCGACGCGCGTCACCTTCGCCGGCTGCCACCCGCTGCTGGACATGTAGCGCTTGCGTGGGACGTCGAGCCGTTCGAGCGCGAGATCCTGGACGTCGGCGCCGGAGTTCGTGAACCCCCACGCGATCCGCCGGTTGTGGCCGATGATCACGAACGGCACCCCCGGAATGGTGACGCCGATCACGTCCAGGCCAGCTGCCACCAGGTGGAGCTCGTACCAGACCGACGGAAACTCCACCTGCAGGTGCGGATCGTTGGCGAGAATCGGACGCTTCGTGCTCGTCCTGGTGCCGGCCACGACCCAGTTGTTGCTGTTGCCGCGCTTTGCCATCGGGTCCAGCCACTCGAGCCCTGCTGGCCAGCTCTCGGAATCCGGCGCCTGCGGCTTTCCAGGCGTCTCCGATGGTGCGGCCGGCGGCGGCGGCGCCGGCGGCTGCGAGCGGGCGGGATCGCCGCTCTCGGATTCCGACGGGACCGAATCGGTGGCTGGTCCAAGAATCGTCGGCGCGTCCAGCGGGTAGCGACCGCTCAACTGCCGGGCAGCGTCGGGACCCAGTTTCTGGGCGACAGCGGCCCTGACCAGCTCGGATTGATGATTCTCCGCCAGGCGCCACGCCAGCAGCCGCCCGACGGCGAGCGTGTCCACCGGCGTCCAGGGCGCCGGTGTGACGCCAAGCAGCTGCATCTCGATTGGCCGCTGCCGGGACTGGAGCGCACCTGCCGCGGCATTGACCCCGGCGGCGTAGCGCTCGAGCGCGGACTTCACTTCCGGCCGGGCCCGCTGCCATTCGGCCTCGGCGGCCGCCCGCAGGTTCAGTGTCAGGAACCGCTTGTCGATCGGGAGGGTCGCCTCGCCCAGGATTTCCGAGAGCCGGCCCGAGGTGACACGCCGGTACAGCTCCATCTGCCACAGCCGCTCGCGCGCGTGCAGCACGCCGGCCGTAAACCAGGCGTCATCGGGGTCCCGCGCGTAGACGTGGGGGACGGCGTAGCCATCGAAAAGAACTTCCACTGGATCTTTCAGGCCACTGACCCCCAGTTGGCCGTCCAACAGGGGGAGGGGTTGGCGTGCCCACCACCATCCCCCACCCGCGAGGACCAGCACGAGGGCGGCGAGCAGTACGACCAGCAGTCGCTTCAAATGCTTTGGCTCCCAGACGGCATTTTCGACCAACAGCCCTTGCGGCTTTAGGACATATCTTGCCGCCTGCGAAGGGTTCGATTAGGATGGGGGGCTGGCGTCTCTATGTAACGCCGGGTCTAGAGCTTACACCGATTTAATTTATCCGGAGCGACATTGTGATTGAGGTGGATCACCTCTCGAAACGTTACGGGCCGGTCACCGCAGTCGACGACGTGAGTTTTCGCGTCGAGTCCGGCCAGATTCTCGGCTTCCTGGGGCCCAACGGCGCCGGGAAGACCACGACGATGCGCATTCTCACCGGCTACATGCCGGCGACGAGTGGCAGGGCGACGGTCGCCGGCTACGACGTGTTCGAGCAGCCGCTCGAAGCGAAGAAGCGGACCGGTTATCTGCCGGAAACCCCGCCTCTCTATCCCGACATGACCGTCCGGGAATACCTGACGTTCGTCGCGAAGATCAAAGGGCTGCGCGCGAACATCAAGGATCGGGTTGACGCGGTCATGAAGCGGACATGGGTCGCTGATATGGCCGACCGCCACTGCGCGAAGCTCTCGAAGGGCTACAAGCAGCGAGTCGGCCTCGCCCAGGCGATCATTCACAATCCGGATGTGCTCGTGCTCGACGAGCCGACCGCTGGTCTCGACCCGAAGCAGATCATCGAGACACGGCAGCTGATTCGCGAGCTCGCGGGCACCCATACGATCGTCCTGAGCACGCACATCCTTCCCGAGGTTTCACAGACCTGCCAGCGGGTCGTGATCATCAACAAGGGGCGCGTCGTCGCGGAAGACTCGCCCGAGAACCTGACCCATCGCATGCACGGCGCCGCGACGGTGATCGTGCAGACCGACGGCCCGCCGGCGGAAGCGGAAGCGGCGCTGCGCAACGTCCAGGGCGTCACCGGCGTCCGCACCGATCCGCAGGCCGCGGCGCTCCCGACTTTCGAGGTGGACAGCGAGAGGGGCGCCGACGTGCGCCGGGAGCTGGCGGCGGCAATTGTCACGCGCGGCTGGGGCCTGACCGAGCTCCGGCCGCTGCGGCTGAGCCTGGAGGACATCTTCCTCACCGTTACCACCGAGGAAACCGGCGAGGCTGCGGCGGCTGTCGAAGAGGAGGTGGCGAATGCGTAACGTGCTGGCGATCGCCGGCAAGGAGCTGCGCGGCTATTTCGCCTCGCCGATCGGCTACGTGCTGGTCGGGTTCTACGCGCTGCTCTTCGGCTGGTTCTTCTACACGCTGGTCGCGTTCTTCGACCGGCAGAGCATGCAGATGATGGGCGGCCCGGGCGGCTCGCTCAACGTCAACCAGATGCTGATCTCGCCGCTCCTGATGAACGCGACGGTGATCATGCTGCTGGTGTTCCCGCTGATCACGATGCGGACCTACGCCGAGGAAAAGCGCTCGGGCACGATCGAGCTGCTCCTCACCTCGCCGATCACCGACTTCGAGATCATCATGGGCAAGTTCCTCGGCGCGCTCGCCCTGTTCGCGGCGATGCTGGCGGTGACGCTGGTGCACATGGGCGTGCTGTTCATGTTCGGCACGCCGGAGTGGAAACCAATTGCCACCGGCTATCTCGGCCTGCTGCTGATGGGCGGCAGCTTCCTCTCACTCGGGCTGTTCATCTCGAGCCTGACCCGCAACCAGATCGTCGCCGGGATGATCACCTTTTCGGTGTTCCTGCTGCTATGGGTCATCAACTGGGTGTCCACCTTCGTCGGCCCGACGGCGCAGACGATTCTCGGTTACCTGTCGATCACCGAGCACTTCGACGACTTCGCGAAGGGCATCATCGACACCAAGCACGTCGTCTACTACCTGAGCTTCATCGCCATGGGCCTGTTCCTGACGATGAAGTCGGTGGACAGCGAGCGGTGGAGGGGCTAGCCCGATGAGCACTGAAATCCTGAACAAGAACGCCGGCGGCCCGACTGTGTTCGGCGTCATCGGCTGGATCGGAACGCTGCTGGTGTTCGCCTCGGTCGGCATCAAGTTCCTGCGGCCGGAGTGGGCGCAATACCAGCAGTACGCGGCCTGGGCCGGTCTGGCCCTGGTGCTGGTCTACATCGCCGGCCAGTGGCGGGACATCGGCGAGTTCTACAAGGGCCGATCCGCCAAGTACGGCACGCTGGCGATGGTGAGCGTGCTGGTGTTCGCCGGGATCCTGGTCGCGGTCAACTACCTCGCTTCGCGGCAGAACAAGCGGTGGGACCTCACCTCCAACCAGGTCTACAGCCTGTCGGATCAGACGATCAAGGTGCTGCAGAACCTGGACGCGCCGGTGAAAATGACGGTGTTCGATCGCGAGCTGCAGCTCGAGGGCTACCGCGATCGACTCGAGGTCTACTCCTACCACTCGTCCAAGATCTCGACGGAGTATGTCGATCCCGAGAAGAACCCGATCCGCGCCAAGGCGGCGCAGATCCAGTCGCTCGGGACGATCGTGCTCGAGTACAAGGACCGTACCGAGCGGGTGACGAGCAGTGACGAGCAGGCGATCGCCAACGCGTTGATCAAGGTCGTCACCGGCCAGACCAAGAAGGTCTACTTCACGCAGGGACATGGCGAGAAGGACACGGGGAGCTCGGACCGCACCGGGTACAGCGCGATCACCGCGGCGCTCGGCTCCGACAACTACTCGGTGGACAAGATCGTCCTCGTCCAGAAACCCGAGGTGCCGGCTGACGCAACGGTGCTGGTCGTCGCCGGGCCGCGCACCGACTTCCTGCCGCCCGAGATCGACGCGGTGAAGAAGTACGTCGCCAAGGGCGGCAAGGTGCTGGTCATGCTGGATCCGCCGGACGACCCGACCAAGGGAATGCCGGTGCTCGACGGCTTCCTGAAGGAATGGGGCTTCAACGTCGGGACCAACATCGTTGTCGACGCCAGCGGCATCGGCCAGCTGCTCGGGACCGACGCCTCGGTACCCGTGGCCGCCAGCTATCCGTCGCACGCGATCACCACGAACTTCCAGCTGATGACCGCCTACCCGCTCGCGCGGTCGGTTGACGCCGTCGAGGGCGGCGCCAACGGCCACACGCCGCAGAGCCTCGTCCAGACCAGCGCGCAGAGCTGGGCGGAAGCCGACATCGCAGCGCTGTCCAAGGGCGATGGACGGGTTGCGCTCAACCCCGAAAAGGGCGACAAGCCGGGTCCAATCTCGCTCGGCGCGGCAGTTTCGGCGCCGGCCACCGAGGCGCCGGCAAAGCCCGCCGAGGCCAAGCCGGACCCGACCGCGAACGCGAACACGCCCGAACCGCCCAAGCCCGAATCGCGAATCGTAGTCATCGGCGATTCGGACTTCGCCAGCAACGGCATCCTGGGCGTGCAGGGAAACCGCGATTTCTTCCTGAACTCGGTCAACTGGCTGGCGCAGCAGGAGAACCTGATCGCGATCCGGCCCCGCGAAGCGGAGGATCGGCGGCTGACGCTCACCGCTGATGCGCAAAGCCGCATCTTCCTGCTGTCGGTGTTCATCCTGCCGGGGTTGGTCTTCGCCGCCGGCATCTACAGCTGGTACGGGAGAAGGTAGCCGTGCGCGGGCTGTGGTCCAACCTGGCGCTCGTCCTGGTGCTGGCGGGACTGGGCGCCTACATCTACTTCGTCGATTCGAAGAAGCCGGCGTCGGGCACGACCCCCAACGAGAAGGTGTTCGCGGGCGTCGAGTCGGGGCAGGTGAACGAGCTGACCATCACCGCCAACGGCCAGACCAGCTCGCTGGTCAAGAAGGACTCGGGCTGGCAGATGACTGCGCCCGAGGCGACCGACGCCGACGTCACCGAGGCTTCGAGCCTGGCGACGAACATCACTTCGCTCGAGCAGACGCGCGTGGTCGACGAGAACGCCAGCGACCTGGCGCCCTACGGCCTCGCCGAACCGAAGATCAAGATCGCCTTCAAGGCCGAGGGCGGCAAGAGCGGTGAAGTACACCTCGGCGACAAGACGCCGACCGCCGGCGACGTCTACGCGGTGATGCCCGGCTCCAAGAAGGTGTTCCTGGTCTCGTCGTATTTGGAGACGACCTTCGACAAGAAGCCATTCGACCTGCGCGACAAGCGGGTCGTGAAGTTCGAGCGCGACAAGGTCGATGCGCTCGAATTGGCCCGTGGCAAAGACAGCATCCGGATGACACGGAAGGACAGCGAGTGGAAGGTCGACAAGCCGATCGCCGGCCGC
The DNA here is from genome assembly GCA_035495795.1 of Vicinamibacterales bacterium. Lineage (GTDB taxonomy): Bacteria > Acidobacteriota > Vicinamibacteria > Vicinamibacterales > UBA2999 > VFZN01. Next base: position 5,822 of record DATJFF010000218.1, on the reverse strand, counting down.
GGCGACTACTCCACGATCGAAGGGCTGCTCACGCGGCTCTCCACCGCCGGCATGTCCGAGATCGTCGACGCTAACCCTGCCGACCTCAAGAAGTACGGGCTGGATCGACCAGGCATCACGATCGCGATCGGGAGCGGCAGCAGCCAGGCCGTCCTCGAGATCAGCAACACCGGCGAGAAGCCGTACGCGCGTGACAAGTCGCGGCCGATGGTGTTCACGCTCGATACCACGCTGGCCGACGACCTCAAGAAGCCGTTCGACCAGTACCACAAGAAGGATCTGTTCGAGTCGCGACCCTTCTCGATGGACAAGGTGCGGGTCACGCGCACCGATGGAGCGGCCAAGACCTGGGAGTTCTCGAAGATCAAGCGCGACAACGCCGATGTCTGGCAGGTTGCGCCCGAGGGCGGGCAGGCCGTCGACACCGACCGGCCAAAGCTGGACGATCTGCTCAACAAGCTCACCGACCTCAAGATCGGGGCGCTGGTGGATGGGACGAAGCCGACCGGGCTCAACGCGCCGATCCTGACGGTGAGCGTCAGCTACGACAATGGCAAGTTCGAGCGGGTGAAGGTGGGCCGCGCCGGCGGCCAGGCCTACGGGAATCGCGACGGCGAGCAGGCGATTGGCGAAGTCGCCGCCGACAGCCTCAAGGCGGCACTCGACGCGATCGACGGCGCAGTCGCTCCGCCGGCCAAGCCGGCGGAGACGCCCGCCGCGCCGCCGCCCGCGAAACAGTAGCGCCGTCGGGGCATGCCGGGGCCAGCGGTCGGCGCGGTTGTTCTGTTCACGACCGCGCTGGCCATTGCTGGCTGCGGGTCGCGTCTCGTCTCCGATCCGCCCTTACCGGCGCCGATCGCCCCAGTCCCGCCCGCGAGTGCCCCGGCGCTGGCTGCCGATTTACGCGGGGAGTTCTCTCCAGCCCCGCTCGAGAACGCGCACCTCGGCGTCCTCGTTCGCTCCCTCCTCACCGGCGACACCATCTATGCGCTCAACGAGCGGCGGATGATGGTGCCGGCCTCGAACCAGAAGCTGCTGACGGTGGCCGCCGCCGCGCGCAGGCTCGGATGGGACTATCGCTACACCACGCGCGTGCTCGCCACCGGGACGCTCGAGCCGGACGGTACGCTCGACGGCAACCTGATCGTGGTGGGTAGCGGCGATCCGACCATCAACCGGCGGCACCCCGATCGCTGGAGCGCGCTGGACGACTGGGCCGGCCAGATCGCCGCCCGCGGCGTCCGGGTGATCAGCGGGCACTTGATCGGCGACGACAGCGCGTTCGCGGAGCCGGGTTGGGGCTCGGGCTGGTCGTGGGACGACCTGGTCACCGACTACGCCTCTCCGATCGGCGCACTCCAGTACAACGAGAACGAGATCGAGCTGCTGATCGGGCCGGGCATCGAGCCGGGCAAGCCGGCGATCATCTCGAGCTCGCCGCTCGGCAACGGCCTGCTGGTAGACAACCAGGTGGTGACCGTTGCCGCCGATCAGCCGTCGCGCCTCTCGATCGATCGCGTACCGGGGACAATCCTCCTCAACGTCCGGGGCCAGGTGGCTGCGGACTCGGCTCCTCGCACCCGGCGCGTCGCCGTGGACAATCCGACGACGCTGTTCCTGAACGCGTTTCGCGAGGCACTGCAGCGCAAGGGGATCTTCGTCGGCGGCTCGGCGATCGACATCGATGATCTGCGACAGCCGCCGGACATGACCGGTGCGCAAACGTGGGTCACCGATCGCTCTGCCCCGCTCTACGAGATCGTCGATCCGCTGCTCAAGTGGAGCCGCAACGGCTACGCCGAGACGCTGCTGTGGACGATGTCCCCACCGGGCGCGCCGGCGAGCGAAGCCGCCGGGCTGCCGGTGCTGCAGGACACGCTGACCGCGCTCGGGGTGGACCCGGCCCTCTACGCGGCGTTCGACGGATCCGGCCTCTCGCGTTACGACATGGTGTCGGCCGAGGCGCTCGTGCGGCTCCTGACCGCGATGTGGAACGACCCGGCGATGATTGGTCCGTACCGCGCGGCGCTGCCGGTGTCGGGCGTGGCCGGCTCGATCGCCGACCAGATGAAGGGCACGCCGGCTGAAGGCCGCGTCTGGGCCAAGACCGGATCGATGTTCAACATCCGCTCGCTATCCGGCTACGTGCTGACCGCCGACGACGAGCCGCTGGCATTCTCGTTCCTGGCCAACAACTACACCGTGCCCTCGGCCGACATCGAGGCGATGTTCGACCGGGCGCTGGCGCGGATTGCGGCGTTCCGGCGGTAACAGGAACCACGAAGGCGCGAAGGACACGAAGGACGCACGAAGCACGACTCTCAAAAGAGGACTCTGACCGCTGCGGCACCTGATCGTTCGAACCGATCGAGGCACCCGAGTTTGTAGTAACGTCTCCTACCTCAACCGTCAACGTCGTTCGAGAGAGGAGCATCCCATGGTCTCGACCTGCTGGAAGACCGCGTGCTCGATCACGATCGTCGGATTCTTGAGCCTGTCGATGGCACACAGCGCCGTCGCGCAGGATCCCGTTCCCGGCCTCGGCACCTGGACGCTCAACGTGGCCAAGTCCAAGTATTCCCCCGGCCCCACACCAAAGAGCGGCACCGTGACGTTCAGCACCGCCGGCCAGGCCGTCAAGGCGGTGGTCGACCTGGTCGGCACGGACGGCTCGAAGATCCACTGGGAGTACACCGCGACTCTCGATGGCAAGCCCGCACCTGTGACCGGCAACCCGGACGGTGACATGGTCGTGGCCAAGCGCACCAGCCCGAACACGATCGAGACCTCGTACACGCTCAAGGGCAAGCCGACTACCGTCAACACGCGCGTGATCTCGGCTGACGGGAAGACCCTGACGGTTACCTCGACCGGTACCAACGCGCAGGGACAGAAGGTCAACAACCATCAGGTGTTCGAGAAGAGCTGACGCTTCGTTCGGCGAACCGGCTCACGGTGTTACAGGGGCGGCGATGATCGGCCGCAATGGGCAGACGCTGCCCCTGTCCAGCGTCACCGCTTCGACTGTTTCGGACGAGCCGAATGGACTACACGAGACTGTCGCTGAGCGAGGCGTCAGCCGCGCTCGATGACGTGGCTGGCGACGCCGAGCGTTCGTTCGGTGAACTTACGCCCGCGCAGCTCAACTGGCGCCCCGCCGACCGCGCCTGGAGCGTCGCCCAGTGCTTCGAGCACCTGCACACGGCGAATCGCCTCATGGTGACCGCGGCCCGGCACGCCCTCGCGCATCCGCCGACACTGTGGCGGCGCATGCCGCTCGTGCCCGGCTTCTTCGGCCGGCAACTCGTTCGGTCGCAGGCACCGCAAACCACCCGCAAGTTCACCACGTCGGCAATCGCCACTCCGTCTCAGAGCGCGATTGACGACGGCGTCATCGAACGGTTCATGGCCGGGCACCGGAATCGCGCCGAGTGGATGCAGTCGCTCGACCCTGGCATCGCGGCTAGGACGATCATGGTCTCGCCGTTCGTCAGGTTCATCACCTACAGCGTGCTCGACGGCTGCCGGCTGATGGCGGCCCACGATCGCCGCCACTTCGAACAGGCGCGGCGCGTGACGCAAACTGCCGGTTTCCCTCCCGCTGGCCGCTGATCGCCGCGACTGCGCTGCCGACCTTCAGTTCCGCTCGAGGTCTCGAATCACGTTTGCCGCGGCACCTGGCGGCTTCACCTTGAGACCAGTCGGCGCCGAGGGCAGATTGGACCCTGCGCGGGGCGCGAAGTACGCGGCCAGCGCGATGTACGGACCCTGGTATCCGATCGAGTTCTCGGTGATCTCCCAGGTTTGGGCAGAGAAGACCGTCTGGTCGGCCCAGTCGCGGTAAGAGCGGTTGAGAGCACCGGCATTTCTCGGCGGGCTGGCCGTCCCGCCGTAGCTCGCGTTCGGACCGCCGGGAATGAAGCCGGGCGGGGGACCGAGCGTCGACGTTTTGTTGTCGGAGATCCCGTGGTTGTCGGTTCCCGTGAAGTATGGATAGTCCGGCTCGTTGACGTTCGCGGGCTTACCCAGGAAGTTGGCGCGCGAGTAGGCGACCCTCGTGTCGCCGAACCACAGGTGGAAGAACTGGAACGACGAGTGCTCGCCGCCAAACGCCGCCATGTTGGTCAGGTAGACCATGTTGAGCGCATTCTGGCCGTGGAAGAAGTGCAGCAGATCCAGCGCGTGCCGGGTGGATTCAGCCACGGTGTGGCTTCCGGTCAGTCCCAGTCGTGCGGCGGTGACCAGGAAGACACCTTGCGCCGCGCGCGGGCCGTTCGAGCCCCAGTGGTAGGCCCAGTCGGGCATGCCGTTGCGATACAGGTCGTCCACGGAAAACAGGTAGTCCACCTGGCTGCCGACGCTGGCGCGCATGTTCGCCACTACCGCCGGCGTCGCTCCGGGAGTCTGCAAATAGGTGATTGCGGCGTGCGTGTCGTAGCGCGCGACGTTGAAGAAACGGCCGGCCCAGTTCGAGCCGTAGAACCCATCGACGTAGGCGCGGGCCGAGGTCAGCGTCTGGTCGATGCGCCAGATCTCGGCCGCTGCCCAGACCTTCACCTCTCGCACGTCGGCGGCCTCGCCATCGCCTTGCGACAGCAGCCATTGCCAGGTCCTGATCGCCGCGGCCTTGAGCGTCTGCGCGTAGGCAGCTTGTCCGGCAGCCGCGAACACCCGCGACGCGTAGGCGAGCGTTCCGGCCAACACCGCGCCGGACTCCATGTTGGGATTCTGATAAAAGCGGACCCCGGTGTCGGCACTCGGCGGCGAGTTCGTGGTCGAACCGTCAGCCGTCAATCGTGAGAGAACCGCGCCGCTGGGCAGCTGCATCTTCAACAGCCAGTCCAGCTCCCACCTCGCTTCGTCGAGCAGGTCGGCGAGGCCGTTGCCAGACTCAGGAATGCCGCCGTCGCCGTCGGCGAACAGGCCCGGGTTGTCCTCGTAGGCGCGCAGCATGAAGAGCATCGCGCTGGACACCGCCCGCCAGACGTACTTGTTGTAGTCGCCCGCGTCGTGGTGACCGCCGCGCAGGTCCAGCGTTCCGTAATCGGTATGACCGGGAGCGGGCCGCGCCGCCGAGTCGGTCAGGTGACAGGCCTGTCCGTCGGACCAGGCGCCGGCGTGCTGCGACAGCTTCGGCGTGCTGCACCGCTGGTAGTAGAAGGTCTTCAGCGCCGCGCGCAATGGTGCGTTGTAGACATCGCCACGGACCTCGAAGTCGTAGGACTGCGCGCCCAGCGCCGGACTGTAGATGCGATACGTTCCGGGCGTGGCCAGGGCGGAGAAATCGACCCACCAGACGGTGTCGCCCGATGCCCCGTCGGGGCCCTTGGCGACGATCGAGCCCCCGTCGCCCGGCACCCGCAATACCACCGCATCAGCGGACGAGCGCACCTCGACGCTGGGGCCGGGGTCTGCCGAGAACACGGCCACCTTGGCATCCGCGGGGCGGTAGCCGAAGTGGTCCACCTTGATGGCCTGATGCACCGGCGCGGCAAGCCCGGGCCGAGACGCTGTCCAGGCTGCCAGCGCCACCCCTCCAAGCAAAACCAGCCAATTCGCAGTTGGGCTTGTTTTCATGTTTCTCACCCATCCGTTCTGCGGGCCGCGAGGGGACGAACCCGAAACTACCGCGTCCATACTAACGGCTGACGTGCCGATTTGAAGCGCAGCCATACGAAAAGCCGTCACCCACGGCCGAAATGAGTTGGGACGGCCCCCAACCTTGAACCTCGAGCGGCCGTCAAACGTATCGGTTACACATCGGGTCATTCACGGCGGGAGGGCGGAGCGATGTCGTTTCTGAAGAAGCTGTTCGGCAAGTC
>DATJFF010000217.1:0-19706 GCA_035495795.1 Vicinamibacterales bacterium | reverse complement strand
AAGCCGTTCTTCGGCGCCTGCAGCAGCACCTTGCGCGGCTTGCCGCCGATGGTGAGGTCGGCGAGGATCATCGGCTGCGCTGCGTTGTAATCCCAATCGTCGCCCGGCGTCGTCTGGTAGTGCCACACGTACTGGCCGGTGTCGGCGCGCAGCGCGACGATCGACGACAAGTACAGGTTGTCGCCGGAGCCCTGGCTCCGGTGATCGCGGCTCCACGGCGAGCCGTTGCCGGTTCCGACGTAGACGAGATCCGACTCGGGGTCGTAGGCAATGCCGTCCCACGGCGTGCCCCCGCCGCCGTACTTCCACCACTCGCCCTTCCAAGTTTTCACCGCACGTTCCATCGATCCGTCTTCGAGGCCGAGCGACGGGTCACCGGGAACGACATACCAGCGCCACGCCTGCTTGCCGCTGTCGGCGTCGTACGCCGTGAGGTAGCCGCGGACGCCGTACTCACCGCCGCCGTTGCCGATCAGGACCTTGCCCTTCACGATCCGCGGCGCGCCGGTGATGGAGTAATCGCTCCCGGCCGGCGTGGTCTGCACCGACCAGGCGATCGCGCCGGTCTGCGCGTTGAGCGCGACGAGCCGGCCGTCGAGGAGCCCGACGTAGACACGACCTTTGTAGATTGCGACGCCGCGATTGACCGGGCCGCAGCAGAAGCGGGAGCCGCCTTCGGCAAAGCCGCCCTTCACCAGACCCGGATCCCATTTCCAGCGCAGCGTGCCGGTCTTGATGTCCACCGCGTAGACGACGCTCCATGTCGAGGTGCCGAAGAGCATGCCGTCCCAGACGATCGGGGTGGTTTCAATCTTCCCCTGGGAACCGACTTCGACCGACCAGGCCAGCCCGAGCCGCGCGACGTTCGATTGATCGATCTGTTTCAGCGGGCTGTGATGCGTTTCCTGGTAGTCGTGCCCGTAGCTCACCCAGTCGCCATCTGGCGGCTTGAGCAGCGTCGCGTCGTCCACCTGGCGCGGTGTCTGCGCGAACAGGGTGAGAGCCAGGCTGGCGCTCCCCGCGACGAGCAGCGCGAAGACGCCGGTGCGAACGGTCAACCGCATCGTGAGACCTCCAGGGCTGGCGAGGTTCTGCCGCCCGCGGACGGATCTTAGCCCAGCGGAAAAGAAACCACGAAGACGCGAAGATCACAAAGGAAGACACGAAGGTCTTTTTGGGAAGCACGCGTGCCATCCCCAAAAGGTCTTCGTGCGTTCTTCGTGATCTTCGTGCCTTCGTGGTCTCCTTTTGCAAGGGTCAAGCGTGCAGCGAAGGTGCGGACCGTTCAGCGTCCGCCAGAGACGTCGAGAATCGCGCCGGTGATGTAGGACGCCTCGTCGGAGAGCAGCCAGAGAATCGCCTGCGCCACTTCCTCGGGCTGGCCGCCGCGCTTCATCGGCACGAACGCCTTGACGCGATCGACGCGGCCGGGCTCGCCGCCGCTGCCGTGAATGTCGGTGTAGATGACACCAGGGCGCACGGCGTTGACGCGGATCCCCTCGGCCGCCACTTCCTGGGAAAGACCGATGGTGAGCGTGTCGATAGCCGCCTTCGATGCGGCGTAGTCCACGTACTCACCCGGTGAACCGATCCGTGCCGCGGCCGACGACAGGTTGACGATCGCTCCGCCGCGCCCGCCGCGTGCGGTGGACATGCGCCGTACTGCCTCCCGCGCACAGATGAATGCGCCGGTCACGTTGGTGTGGAAGATCCGATCGAGCCGCCCGGCGTCCATGTCGACGACGCGCATCTGCGCCTCGAGAATGCCTGCGTTATTGACGAGACCGGTGAGAGGCTCTCCAAGCGATCTCACTTCGTCGAACAGGCCGACCACTTCGGCCTCGTTGCCGACATCGGCCCGAACGGCGATCGCGCGTCCGCCGGCGGAGTGGATCTCAGTCACTACACGAATGGCGGCGGCGTGGTCCTGCCGGTAGTTCAGGCACACGGCGTAACCGCGGGCGGCTGCGAGGCGAGCCGTGGCCGCTCCGATACCGCGACTGCCGCCCGTGATGATCAGCGTGCCTGTCATGCGACCGATACCAGCCCGCTAGACACCGGTGCTGGGGATGCGGCCCGCCAGGATGTCGCCGCGCGCCGCGTCGGTGAACGGCTGGCCGAACAGGTTTGCCGACAGCTGCTCGGCTCGGAACAGCTCGCAGATGAAGCCCATGCGGTCGTGCAGGCGGCACCAGTTCTGCGCGCCCCGGGCGCGCAGGCGCGTCAGGTCGTCGTCGAAGCGCTCGAGCAGCGCGATGAGATCGGCGTTCGACAGACGCTGGAGCACCTCGGGAATCTGGCTGGGCCACGGGATGTCGTCGCCGCCAAGCGGCAGCACTCGCCCATCGGGGAGTGACAGCGACATGGACAGACGAGTGGCGACCGATTGCCAGTCGTCCTGAATCGCGTCGCGAACGCGTTTTCGCGTAATCCCGAGCGGTCCGAGGATCAGGAACGCAAGACGAATCGCGATCAGCCGGCCGAGGCCGTCGGTGATCATCTCGGCGACGGGTGCGTCCATCGCGCCCTGGATGTCCTGCTGGAGTCGTGTCTGCTCGTGCAGTCCGATCTGGCAGTTCGCCAGCAGGATCAGCTGCGCTTTTGCCCCGGAGCTCTGCTCGAGCGCGGCCGCGGCGTAGTTCGTGAACGCCAGCCGCAGAACGTCCTGTCCCTCCTGATCCGATGGACCAGGCCGCATCGTGGCCAGGAATGCTTGCAGCCGCTCGTTCACCGAATCGCGGGCTCCCGACAATGCCTGGATGAACTGTACGAAGAGCGGGGCCAGTTCGGCGAACACCTTGCGATTGCCGTCCGCGACCTCGGCGCTCACCCGGGCGATGGTGTCGCGCGCCTGCTGGAACACATCCACCTTGCTCGCGGTGTGCCGGTAGATCCATGCGAACAGCGGACCAACCCGCGGGCGGAGCCGCCCCTCGTCGCGAAGCATGTCCACCAATAGCCGCGGGATCTCTTCATCGCGGATCGAGATTCCGGCCGTCTTCGAAGCCCAGGTCGCAAAGGTCGACCAGTTCGCGCTCGCTGGATCGATCACGTCGGCGAGCTCGTGCGACAGGTCGTAATAGCACTGCGTGATCAGCAGGTTACGAAGCGTCGGGTCGGAAGTCTGCCCGATGCGGGCCACATCCTCGAGAGTGACGCGAGCGAGCGCGGGCATCGGGCAAACCTTACCAGAAGTGCGGGGCGCGACTGGTGGGGGGTGGACGGGAGGTGCGGGGTGCGACAGGTGCGGGCCATAATCGACAAGCGTGAGCGTTCCCGAGTCCGAGATCCTGGTGATCGGCGGCGGGCCTGCCGGCTGCACGGCGGCGCGCCTGCTCGCGCTGTGGGGGCATGAGGTGCGCTTGGCTGCCAAGCCGCACGTACCTGGCACGACCGGGCTCGCCGAGTCGCTGACGCCGAGTTGCGGCAAGTTCTTCGACCTGCTCGGCATTCGCGAGGCGATCGACGCGGCTGGATTCGTGCCGACGATGGGCAATACGGTGTGGTGGGGGAGTAACGCCACGCGCGTCGAGCCGTTCGCCAACGGCGTCTGGGGGTGGCAGGTGACCGCGCCACGCCTCGAGAACGTGATGCGAACGGCCGCCGCAGAGGCGGGCGTTGTCATCGACGAACGCGGGTTGACGACTGGGGAGGCGTCAACCTGGCCGGCGCGCTTCCGGATCGACTGTAGCGGGCGGACGGGGCTGCTTGCCCGCATGCGTGCGGGTCGCGTGGCGGAACCCGGGCACCGCACGGTGGCGCTGTCGGCCATCTGGCGTCGCGACGATCCGTGGGATCTTCCCGATCCATCTCACACCTTGATCGAGTCCTACGCGGACGGCTGGGCCTGGTCGGTGCCCATCGATCGCACGCGTCGCGCGGTTGCCGTGATGGTGGATCCGCAGACCTCGGCCCTGGTCCGCGGCGACGGCGCGCGTGCGACATACCTTGCGGAGTTGGCCAAGACAACGCGCTTCCAGGGTCTCCTGGCCGCGGCGGCGCTCGAAGGAGGGCCGCTCGGATGGGACGCGTCGATGTATCACGCGACGAACTACGCTGGAGACGACTGGCTCGTGGCCGGTGATGCGGCCTCGTTCGTCGATCCGCTGTCGTCGGCCGGAGTCAAGAAGGCGCTCGCGTCCGGCTGGCTCGCGGCAATTGCCGCGCACACCTCGCTGACCCGGCCGGCAATGGGCACGGCCGCTCGACGCTTCTTTGCCGATCGCGAGTCCGAGATGTACGCGAACTTCCTGAGCCTGACGAAGCGTTATCTCGGTGAAGCCGCGGTTGATAAGGCCCAGCCGTTCTGGGCCGAGCGGGCCGAAATACATGAACTGGACGAACGCCGGGCCGAGGACGGCAAAGAACGAGCGGGGGTGCTGGCAGCGTACGAGCACATGAAAGCCGCCCCGGTGCTTCGGGCGAGGCGCGGAGAGGCGGTGCGCCTCGAGCCCCGGCCTGCCATCTCCGGCACGGAGATCGTCATGGAGCCGCGACTGGTGACCGACGGCGACCCTCGGGGGGTGCGTTTCGTACACGACGTCGACATGGTGACCCTGGTGGAGCTCGCCCCCTCTTGCGGTCACGTGCCCGACCTCTACGAGGCTCTCGTCGCCCGGGTGGGACCAACGGAGCTTCCGGCGTTTCTAACGGCATTGGCCACCGCCGTGGCCCGGAAGTGGCTGGTACTTGAGGCGGATACCCCACTCCCGCGGAGTGCGACCCATTCCGAAGTGTGATAAAAGAAACCCAACTTCCATGCGTATTTCAGCCCCGATCCGACTGGCCTTCGTGGCCGTCGCCTGCCTGTTTTCCGCCGGTTTGACGCTGCGTGCCGCCCAGCAGGCGCCCGCGACGCCCCCGGCACAGCCGGCCCAGGCGGGCCAGGCCGCTCAGCCGCCGGAAACGGGGATTCCAATCACCAGCCAGGCCGTGATCAAGACCTGCGGCGGGTGTCACCGGCCGGACGACAAGGGCCAGATGACCCGCATCTCGTTCCAGCGCAACACGCCGGAGGGGTGGCAGGAAGTCATCAAGCGCATGATGTCGCTCAACGGGCTGAAGATGGACCCGGCCGCCGGGCGTGAGGTCATCAAGTACCTGTCGGACAACCTCGGGCTCGCGCCCGAAGAAGCGAAGCCGGCCGCCTTCGACGTCGAACAGCAGGTCGTTTACGACCAGGAGCCGTTCAACCACGAAGACATCAAGGGCGTCTGCAACGCATGCCACTCGCTCGGCCGGGTGATTTCGCAGCGGCGCACCCGCAGCGAGTGGGAACTGCTGATTGCGATGCACCGCGGCTGGTATCCGCTGATCGATCGCCAGGTCTACCGCCGGATGGGACCGGTGCCGCGGGACCGCGGGCCGGACGGGCGGCCGCCCGACACCCGCCACCCCTCCGAAAAGGCGGTGGACTACCTGTCGAAGACCTATCCGTTCGAGACGGCGGCATGGTCGTCGTGGGCCGCCACCAGGCGTTCGCCGCGCCTGGAAGGCACCTGGGCGTTGACGGGATACGAGGTTGGCAAGGGCCCGGTCTACGGCCGCGTTCAGGTGACGGCCGTGCCGAACGCGCCCGACGAGTTCACGACCGAGACGCAGTTCACCTACGCCCGCACCGGCGAGCAGGTGAAGCGGACCGGCCGGACGATGGTCTACACCGGCTACCAGTGGCGGGGCCGCTCGAGCAGCGGTGGGGCCGACGCGCAGCCGTACCGCGAGGTGATGTTCGTGGACCGTGACTGGCGCGGCATGGACGGCCGATGGTTCACGGGCGGCTACGACGAGATCGGGATGGACGTACAGCTTCATCGCCTTGCCGGAAACGAGATGACCCTGCTCGGCGTAGATCGGTCCGGCCTCAAGAAGGGCAGCACCGGGCAGACCGTGAAGATCTACGCGATGAACGCGCCCGCGACCGTCCAGGCGAGCGACCTCGATCTCGGGCCCGGGGTAACGGTGACCGCGGCCAGCGCCGCGAACAACGTGATCACCGCCACCGTATCGGTCGCCGATGCGGCCTCCGTCGGGCCCCGCGACATCGTGCTTGCCGGCGCCGTGAAGCCTGGCGGCCTCGTGGTCTATGACAAGATTGACCACGTCCGGGTCTTGCCCGAGTGGAACATGGCCCGGGTGGGCGGCGTCAACTTCCCGAAGATGTTCGCGGCCTTCGACGCCTGGGGCTACATGAATGGCCCCGACAAGAAGCCGAACACGCCGGACGACATCAAAGTGGACATCGTAGACGTCACCTGGAGCATGGAGGAATACACCGCCACGCTCGACGACGACGACATCAAGTTCGTCGGGGCGATTGACGCCAAGACCGGCCGGTTCACGCCCAACAACGAGGGGCCGAACGAAAACCGGAGCGGTGAGCGCAACAATATCGGCGACGTCTGGGTCGTGGCCACCTACACCGTTGGCGAGACGCCCATCAAGGGCCGGGCGCACCTGCTGGTGGCGCCGCCGGTCTACATGCGGTTCGACGCCTCAGTGATTTCACGATGAGCACTGCCAGCAATCATCCGTCGCCGGATCGCACCGCGGCGCCAGTGGAGCAAACCGGGAGCGGTGCGCCGGGCATCGCGCCACGCGTGGACACGCTCGTACGCCTCGGGGAGTTCCACACGTTCGAGGCCGCCGGCGAGCGCTTCGGCTACATGGTGCCGAGCGCGGCGGTGTTCGCCTTCGATCCCTGCGCGTCAGCCCTGAGCGATGCGCTTGAAGCGGGTCCCCGGACGATCGGGGATCTCGTCACCGCGCTCGACGGACGGTTCGACGCGGGCGAGGTATGGGACACCCTCGGCGAGCTCTATCGCGTGCGCGCCATTGCCGAAGCAAAGGCGCCGGCGCCGCCGCCAAAGATCCTGCCGCTCACGGTCATCCCGCTCCAGACCCTGGTGGTGAACGTCACCAACCAGTGCAACCTGAGCTGCGAGTACTGCTACGAGTACGGCGAAGACAAGATCGTCGATACCGAGAACGGGCAGCAGCCGAAGTTCATGAGCGAGGAGACCGCGCGCGAGGCGATCGACTTCGCGTTGCGCGAGAGCGGCAAGACCGCGATGGTCACGTTCTTCGGCGGCGAGACGCTGATGAACTTTCCGGTGCTTCGGAAGACGGTCGGCTACGCGCGGCAGCGCGCCAGGGAAGTGGGGAAGAGCATCGACTTCAGCCTCACCACCAACGCCACGCTGCTGAAGCCCGACGTCATCGACTTCCTCGCCGACGAACGGATCGGTGTCACGATTTCCATCGACGGCCCGCAGGAGATCCAGGACAAGTTCCGCGTCTTCCACAATGGCAAGGGCAGCTACGAGCTGGTAGCGCCGAAGATCAAGGCCTTGCTGGCCCGCCACAAGTCGCGTCCGATCGGGGCGCGCGTCACGCTGACGCGCCAGACGCTCGACGTGATGCGGATCTACAAGCACCTCCACGACGAGATGGGTTTCTGGGAGGTCGGCTTCGCGCCGGTTACCACGTCGCCGCAGCGTGGTCACGCGATCAGCGATGCCGGGTTCGATCACCTGCTGGGGCAGTTCCGGCTGCTAGCCCAGGACTTCTTGCAGACCTCGCTCGAGGGTCGTCATCACGGGTTCTCCAACGTCCGCGAGACGCTGCAGGAGATCCACCAGGGCCACGCCAAGGCCTATCCGTGTGGCGCCGGCATCGGCCTGCTCGGTGTTGCAACCGACGGGCAGGTCTCGCTCTGTCACCGCTTTGCCGGATCCGAGGCGCACAACTTCGGGTCGGTCACCGGCGGCGTCGACCGGGCGAAGCAGGCCGAGTTCCTCGACTCGCACCACATCAACAACAAGACCGACTGCCAGACCTGCTGGGCACGGCCAATCTGTGCAGGCGGGTGCTACCACGAGGCCCACACCCGCTACGGGTCGACGAAGGGCCCCAACCTGCACTACTGTGAGTGGATTCGCGGCTGGACGCACACGTGTCTGGAGATTTACGGCGAGCTGGCGGTAAAGAACCCCGGCTTCCTTCGCCAGTTCGATGGAGCAGACGATGAAGCACCTCAACCCAGTTAACCGTAAGGCCGCACGAGTCGAGCAGGTCACCCAGCCTTCGCCGGCTGGTTCCGAGCCGGCTTCGGCGAGGCAGGCTGCAACGGGTGACGTCGTCGCCCTCCAGCAGGGCGGGCCGCCGCAGCAGCCCGAAGCTCCGCACATTCCCCCGGGCTGCTCGATCGTCTTCTCGCCCGGGTGGGAAGCCGACCGCACCGGCGGCACGGCAGGCCTGTGCCAGCCGGTCGAGCGCGACCTGTTCGATTGCCACATGGGCTGCTACTGGCCGGCCCAGGTGCCCGACCAGCTCAATCACGCGCCCGACTGGACGGCCAAGTGCGCCGCCGCTCAAAAGGACTGGCGCAAGATCGACCTGGTGTTCCCCGGGTAGGAGATCGGGAGTGCAAAAAACCGCGAAGGGATACGGGAGCGTCACAAGCGCTCTCGCAATCGCCGGCATTGTGCTGCTGACCGGTATCGTGCCGGGATTGGCTAGCCTGTCGGCGCAGAGCAAGCCCGCGGCACCAGGAGTGACCGCGGGCACCGGCAAGCTCTACATCGGGACCTACAAGGGCGACATCCAGATCTACGACGAAGCGACGGAGAAGCTCGAGGATCGGATCGTTCTCAAGACCGGCCTTCCGCGATCGCTGACGCCGTCGGCCGATCGGACGAAGTTCTACGTGCTCGACTCCACCTTCGAGAAGCTCGAGGTCGTGGACATCGCGACGCGCAAGACGCTCAACACGTTCCAGTTGAGCAGCGGGAACAAGCACACGCGCGTGACCAGCCTCGTCGCCGACCCGATGAACCGCTATCTCGTCCTCCTCACCCGCACCGCGACCAAGCTCGTGGACCGGTGGGACATCGGCGCGCCGACGCTCAACCAGTTCGACCTCGCCAGCGGTCAGATCACCCGCACCATCCCCTGGCCCAAAGGCGAAGAGCGCGAGACCGTGAACCTCAGGTTCTCGCCGGACGGCAAACTCCTCTACTTCTTCGGTGACGACGTCACCATCATGGAGACGGAGAAGTTCACCGAGCTCGAAGCCTGGCCGTTCTCGACGCCGCAGGAAGGCGGCCTCGGCCGCATCAACCTCGGGCCGGTGGACGACTTCTACGACGCGCCGGGCACCTTCACCGGCCTCTTCACGATGCAGGATCCGGTGCAGAAGCGCCGCATCATGGGGATCGGCAAGGTGGACCTCACCGCGCGCAAGATCGACTTCCGACCGATCGGCCCGGCCGAGCAGGTGAGCTTCGCCCAGGCGCCGGATCACAAGCGCGCCTTCGGCATCAAGTCGGACATCGGCCGCTACGAGTTCTGGACCTTCGATCTCGAAAACGCCCGGGTCGTCAGCCGCCAGGAGTTCAAGGGCCGGCCGCGCGTCGTCCCGCGCGTGAGCTCGAACGGCAAGGTGATCTACGTGTACATCGCCGGCGAGACGATCGACCTCTACGACGCCGCGACCTACAAGTATCTGCGGACCATCCACATGGGCGCGGATCAGACCACGCAGCTTTTCGTCGTGCCTCCGGCAACGGCGGCCTCCAGCGGCCGCTGAGGCGGTCGTGAACATCCGGCCCGCCGACGCGGATCTTCGGCGGGCGTTCGCCTATCTCGCGCCGTACTGGCGCCGGCTGGCGCTGGTGATGGCGATCAGCCTGGTCAGCACCGGCCTCTCGCTCGTCACCCCTTATCTCAGCAAGGATCTCGTCGATCGCGCCCTCATTGGCCGCGATCTCGACGCGCTGAAGCGCATCGTGCTGCTCTTCGCAGCGCTCGGCATCGCCAGCTATCTGCTCAATGTCGTCAGTGGGCTGCGCTACACGCGGGTGTCGGCGGAAATCCTGTTCGACATGCGCTTGGCGCTCTACGAGCACCTGCAGCGGCTGTCGCCGCGCTTCTACGCACGCACCCGCATGGGCGACATCGTCGCTCGCATCAACAGCGACATCGGCGAGATTCAGCGGGTCGCCGCGGAGGCAGCGCTGGCGTGGGTGGGGAACATTCTGTTCCTCATCGGCTGCGCGGTAATGCTGGCGTGGCTCGACTGGAAACTCGCGCTGTTCACGGCAGCAGTGATGCCGCTCAGCCTGTTGGCGCTCGTGTTCTACCGCCGCCGGCTCGAGAAGCGGGTCGCGGTGGTCAGGCAGAAGAGCGCCGACATCGGGAGCTTTTTGATCGAGACTCTGCAGGCGCACACGCTGGTCGTCTCGTCGAACGCGCAGGCGCGGGAGTCGGGCCGGTTCCGAAAGCTCAACGACACCTTCATCGACGCGCTGATGGCGATGCAGCGGGTCAGCTACCTCGCGGGCGGATTGCCCGGGGTCATCATCTCGCTGGGCGCGTCGGCAGTGTTCCTGTACGGCGGCTGGCGGGTCGTGCAAGGGACGCTCACGCTCGGGACCTTCGCGGCGTTCATCGCCTACCAGATGCGGATCATGGCGCCGGTCCAGGCGCTGATGGGCCTCTACACGGCACTGGCGACTGCCAAAGTGTCCTGGCACCGTGTCCTGCAGCTGCTCGACGCCCCGATCGACGTCAACGAGGCGCCAACCGCTCGGGCCCTGACGCGTGTCGAGGGAACGCTTCGCTTCGAGAACGTGTCGCTCACGACCGAGCGCGGCATGAAGGTGCTCGACGAGGTGAGCTTCGACTGCAAGGCGGGTCACTCCGTGGCCATTGTCGGCGCCAGCGGCAGCGGAAAGTCTACGATTGCCGCGCTCGCGCTGCGGCTGATCGACCCCGATGGCGGTGTCGTCCGGCTCGACGGACATGATGTGCGCGAGCTGCGCCTCGCCGACCTGCGACATCACGTCGTGCTGGTGGAGCAGGAGCCGGTGCTGCTGCACGCGAGCATCGCGGAGAACCTGCGCTACGGGCTGATCGATGACGGGCGGGCGCCAGTGTCGCCTTCGGAACAACAGGCGGTCCTGCGCAAGGCCGCCGTGGCGGCGGGGGTGGCGGCGTTCATCGACAGCCTGCCCGAGAAGTACGAGACGGTGGTGGGGGAGCGCGGCCTGCAACTCTCCGCCGGCGAGCGGCAGCGCCTGGCGCTGGCCCGCGCCTTCCTGGCAAATCCCTCGGTGCTGGTCTTGGATGAGCCGACCGCAGCGCTCGATCCGATCTCCGAGCGGGCAGTGGTGGAAGGCTATCGCGCCGTCATGCGCGGCCGCACCACACTCATCATCTCCCACAGGCGAGAGGTGGCGCTCAGCGCGGATCGCGTCATCGTGCTCGACGGGGCGCGCGTGGCGCAGGTCGGGCGGCCCGAGGAGCTGATCCACCTCGATGGTCCGTTTGCCTCGCTGTTCGGCGGAAGCGCGACGGCAGTTCCGCGCGCAGCGCCCCGGGCATGACGTTCCCGGCCGGTCTCCTGAGAGTAGACGACTTCCGGCCTGCGGCTGGCGAGGGCGTGCGTATCGTCGTCGTGGACAGCGGCGTTCACGAGTCGCATTCGCACATTGGGAGCGTCGCGGGAGGAGTCGGGGTGTCGCCGGCAGGCACGCTCGGCGGCGACTACCTCGATCGACTCGGGCACGGAACCGCCGTGACCGCGGCGATTCGCGAGAAGGCGCCTGCAGCGGAGGTGCTGGTCGCGCGCGTGTTCGATCGCCGGCTGGACACGACGGTGGAGGCGCTGGTTGCCGCGATCCAGTGGGGCATCGCGCAGCACGCCGATCTCATAAACCTGAGCCTCGGTACTGCGAACGCGGGTCATGCCGAACGGCTGCAGGCCGTCGTGGGCGAAGCCGCCGCGGCGGGAGCCTGGGTGGTTGCCGCCGGCGAGCAGGACGGCACCCGCTGGTTGCCCGGAAGCCTCACTCAGGTCGTGAGCGTCGCGCTGGACTGGACGCTCCCGCGCGAGGCGTGCGTCGTCGAGCCGCGCGATGGCAACCTTCCGATCGTCCGCGCCTCGGGTTTTCCCCGGCCAATTCCCGGCGTGCCGCCGGAGCGGAACCTGAAGGGCCTCAGCTTTGCCGTCGCCAACGCCACGGGGTTGCTCGCGTTGGCCGTGGAGCGCGGCGGTCGATCGAGCAAGGTCGGACCGTGAGCACGCTGCTGGCTCGAGAGAACGGGCGACGCCGATGAGTCCTACGCCATAAATATGGCACAATGAGCGTATGCGTACGACGGTCGACATTCCAGACGGCATCTACCGCCAGCTCAAGTCCCGAGCGGCACGCGAGGGCAGTTCGACGCGAGCGCTCATTCTGAAGGGTGTTAAAGAAGTGCTCAAGTCGGAGCGCCGGAAGGCCGGGCCCCCCGTCACGTTGCCGATTGTCCGATCGAAGCGCCCGGGCACCGTGGCCCTCGACAATGCCGCCATCTACGACATCGCTTTTCCCTGACATCAACGTCTGGGTTGCCCTGACCTACGAAGGGCATACCCACCATTCGAACGCCTCCGAATGGTTCGGGACGCTGCCTCCGGATGCGACGTTCGTCTTCTGCCGATTCACGCAACTCGGTTTGTTGCGGTTGTTGACCGCGAAAGCGGTGATGGCCGACGAAGTCATGACCCAGCCACAGGCGTGGACTGCCTATGACCGATGGCTAACGGATCCGCGCGTCGAATTCGTCGATGAGCCCGCGGAAATCGAAACCTGTTTTCGGGCTCTGACACGTCTTCGACAGCCAGCCACCAAAGACTGGGCCGATTCATACCTGGTCGCTTTTGCCAGTGCAGGTCAGCTGACGCTGGTCACGTTCGATCGAGGCCTGCGATCAAGAGCAAAGGCCGCGATTCTGTTGGGCGAATAGACGTCGGGAACGAAGGGGCAGAGTCACCCTCGCCGCCCGCCGGGAGCCCTGACCTTCGATCCGCCGCGCCGCCCTCCACGCCGCGGAATGTCGTCGAATCCTCGCGCGTCGCGATCGTGACGAACGCTGCCGGGTGCCCGCAGCGATCACTTCGTCAGCGGCACGCGACCATCTGTGTAGATCGCAGTGAGCTGACTGCCCGCGATCTCGAGTGCCGACGGCCGTCCCTTGTAGGCGCTGGCCAGCATCCCGGTGTCGATCAGGAACACAGTGCCGTCGACCCGCGAGAGGATCCGCCGCTCGGCCGACGGCGTGTGGGCGACGACGATGCGCTGCACGCCGTTTTTCGAGAGCATCGCGGCCACCGGAGCCCGCAGCGTGGCCTCCGGAGCGGAAGCGTAACCGCGGTACCACATCGGGCCATTCTCGGCGAGCACGTTCCACGATCCGATGTCGAGGACTTCGGCGCCCGCTTTCACCACGTCAACATCGAAGGTCTTGAGGTCTGGCGGATTGCCCGATTCCTTCGCCGCGGCCATCACGGCGTTGACCGCGCGAATCTCGCCCGCGGCCACCTGCAGCAGCTCCTGAAGGTTGAAGAAGGGCAATGCGATCTTCGCGGCCACGGCCCGATCGACGAAGCGATCCATCTTCTCGATTTCCTGCCGCACCTTGGTGGCGGCGGCCTCGGCGTCCACGTCCGCCGTTGTCGGGTTGATGCCCGCGTGCATGAACAGCGTGTCGCTGACCTTGACGGCCGCGCGTCGCTCGCGAAGCCACTTGCCGTACTTGCCGCGCGGCGAGAGCGCCTCGCGATACTCGAGCCATCCGGGAGGATGCTCGGCCATCCACGTCTCTTTCGTCTTGGTATAGGCCTCGGCCGGGGTGGAGCGCACCTTGGCGCGTGCCGCGACGAGCTCCTGGTACTGCTTCCAGGCCTGCTCGCGGCGCGCTTCCGACTCGCCGTCGGCAAACGTCGCGTAGATCTCCGGCGTGGCATCCCGCTGCTCGCCGACGAGGTTCATCACTTCGTGGTTGCCGAGCAGCACGATGGCGCGGCCGCCGGCACGCTCGGCCTGGGGCTCGAGCGCCATCAGCAGATCGATCACCGCGCGAACGTCCTTCCCGCGATCGGTCATGTCGCCGGTCTGCACCAGCGTCGTCTGGCCGCCGGTCCACTGGCCCGAGGCGTCGGCGAGTCCAGCGCTCTGCAGGATGCTCTTGAACTCGGGCAGCGCGCCGTGGATGTCGCCGATGGCGACGACGCGCCGAGGCTGCGCCGATGGCGAGCTGCCGGTGGCGACGAGGGCGGCAAGGGCCGAGAAGACGAGCAGGCGTCGCATGGTGGCACCGAGGGTAGCAGAGATGACCGGCCCGGAAGGCATGCACGGGACTACCACACGTTTCACGGAATTCTGCTCTGGGGCAGAATCGGCTTGCATTCAAAGGAACTGAAACGTACTCTGTATGACAGTTATGGCGAAAACAGCCAAAGAAAAAGAAGAGGCCCTCGAGCTCTTTACCCTTCTTGGGATCGATCCCGAGCGGCTGTCCCAGCCGCTTGGCAAGCGGACCGGTTCCCGCATCCGGCTGTTGCACGGGAGCAGTAGCGCCACCGCGTCGTACGCGCCCAAGAACACGGAGGAGCGCCGGAAGACGTCACGGCAGTCGCCGGATCAGACCCGCGTCGCTGACGGCGCGCGGCTCCGTCCCGGCTTCGACGTCCGGATCATCGACATTTCTCGGAGGGGCGTACTCATCGAGGTGCCCTCGCGGCTGCACATCGGCGCGCGCGCAGAACTGGCGCTGTTCCTGACCGACACCGCCGAGCGGCTCGATCTCACCGGGACCGTCCGCCGGTGCCACATCTCCAACCTGAATCCGTTGACCTACCGCGGCGCGCTCGAATTCACCGACGCCATCGACGATCGGCTGCTCGAGCCGTTCGTGAAGATCGAGGCGCTGAGCGCCTGAGCCCCTAACGTCTCGTCTCCGTTATTCGTCGGTCTTGCGAGGGCGGCCACCAAGCCGGCCATTCGCCCGCGAGGCTCGTGCCTTGATCGTGCTTCGCTGGGATCCCACCAACGCGGCGGCGCCAACGATATCGACTTTCCGATCGCCCTTGTCGGAGACGCGGGCGACGCGCACACGTGCAACTGGCTGGCTGGCGGGGTGAACGTTCAGATACGCCGTCAGCATGGTGCGGATCGCCCGCTCCGCCTTCGCATGTGTATCGGCCGCCGCATAGATGGGAAGCCCCGGCACGTAGGCGCTGATCGCTCCGCTCTCTTCGGTTTCAAGGACAATCGGATAGAGCATGGTCATTCGACACCTGCTTCGCGCAGGATCCGGTTACCGAGCCGTCCCGCCTCCTTCCTGGTGTGAACCGCGACCCAGACTTCCTTGCCGCTCGTGGGATGCTTCAGCAGCAAATAGCTACCTTTTCCTGTCCTGACCTCGACGAATCCCGCAGCTTTCAACCTGCGGATCACGTCGGCCCAGGTCACCCCCAGATCGTAAACCTATCGCTAGGTTTTAGCACTTCGCTGGGTTAACGCGGCACCAGCACGGCGCGCGGTCGAATGGCCGCGAGTTCATCAGCCAGACTGCGTGGCGAGGGGCAACTCCGGTTTCACGTCCGGAACTGCCGTTGCCTCGCGCCAGGTGGCCCAGATCGGCGTGCAGCACACCGATCCGGCCCTCGTCGTGCAACCGCGGTTCACGTCCGCGCTTCTCGGCGTGTGCCGACTCTCTGCGCTCCCCGCGAACTAACCCCTTCTCGTACAGCCGCTTGTCCGGCGCATCGCCGAGTGGCGCGTGCCTTGCTCGATGGTGAGGCGAACCGGTCCCGTCCGCGTTTTCGCCGGCGCCTGACCTCCGCCTGCCCCCCGCGCGGCGGGCCGGTTCCTCACCCGCACGACCATGCGATTGGAGGTTCCGATGATCACGAAGGTATTGCCGTGTCTCCTGACAACAGTGCTACTGAGCGGGACGGTCGCCCACGCCGCGGAGCAGCAGTCTCAGACCGCGCCGCGCGCTGCGGCGCAACAGCCGCAGAACACGGCGCGCGGCCCGGCGCTCGACTTGAACTCAGCGAGCGTCACGGAGCTCGAATCGCTCCCAGGCATCGGACGGCGCACGGCGGAGCGCATCGTCGAGCACCGGCAGAAGAACGGCGGCTTCAAGAAGATCGAGGAGCTGATGAACGTCAAGGGCATCGGCGAGAAGAGCTTTCTCAAGCTGAAGCCCCTGATCACCGTAGCCCCCTTGAAAACGGAGAAGGCGGGTGGCGCCCGGTAGCGCTCGTGGCGCCACGCTCATCGAAGTCCTGCCGGCGCTGAGCCTGGCTCTCCTGGTGTCGGCGACCACCATTCCGGTGGTCGCCGGCGCGCTCGAACGGGAGCGGACAATCGCGGGCGCACAGTTTCTCGCTGCGCGAATCGCGCAGGCTCAGCTCGAGTCGCTTCGTCGCGGCGTCTCGGTGGCTCTGCGGGTTGATCTGCAGCAGGCGGATGCTGCGTTTCAGATGTTTGCCGACGGCAACGGCAACGGCATTTCGACAGCTGACATCACCACCGGAGTTGACGTGCCGATCGGGCCGAGCGAACGGCTCGGCGCCCATGCACAGGGTGTCGCCGTGCGCATCAACCAGCGCGTGCTCGACATCAGCGGCTCGCAGTGGCTGGACAGCGGCAGCGATCCGCTGCGGATCGGTTCGACACGGCTCGTCTCCTGTTCCCCGACCGGAACCTTGACGAGCGGGACCATCTACGTCGCATCCCCGCGCGGCCCGCAGATGGCTGTACGTCTCACAGGCAGCACAGGGCGAGTGCGCGTGCTCCGCTTCGAGCCGGCCCGTGCTGCATGGGTCCCGTGAGTGCAGGGCGCGAACGCCGGCGGGCGGGCCGCACGGGTCCCGACACCGCCGGCTGGCGCTGCGAGGCGGTGCTCCGTCCCGGTGTACCCGTTCGAGTAGTCGACATTTGCCCGTTCGGCGTTCTCGTCGAGTGTCCCACCCGGCTGCGTCCTGGGCGGGTGGCCGAATTGCAGCTGGTCAGTGCCGACAGCGATCGCAAGCACACTATCTCCGGCCGGATCGAACGCTGTCACGTTGTCCGTCTCCAGCCGCTCGGTTTCCGCGGGGCTATTGCATTCGATGCGGCACTGCGGTCGCCGCTCTGAGCGCTCGGGTAATCACTACCCATGTTCCGGTGGGCTGCGCTTGCGCGGGTAGTAACTACTCGTCGGGACGCCAATCGACCGCCAGGGTCGCATCACAAACCATTCACAGTCAGAACTTTATCGCTCTTGTTCAATCTGGCATCGAGATTGGAGTTTGTGCGCGCATGGAATCCTCAGCCCTCGTGCCCAGCATTCGTCGCGGCCGCCGCGCGGATCGTCGCAGTGGTCTCCACACCCTCGTCTGCCGCGTCGCGGGCGCCGCCTGCGAATGTGGCGACGCGGCCGACACGCTCAAGGAACTGTGCGCGCGGGTTGCGGCACTCACTAGGGCGCGCCACGTCCAGGTCACCGAGCAGGCAGGAGTCCGTGTCGGCCAACCGGTGCTGGCCGACGACTATGCAGCGTTTGCCGCGCCATGGGGCGATGGCCACGGGCGGCCGGTGCTGGAGGCGTCCTTCGGTGCGGATGCCAGGCCCGACGAGTGGACGTGTCAGCTGCTCGAGAGTGCCGCCGCCCTTGCGGCCATCGTCTTGTCTGCCGAGCGGGTCGGCCCCTTCGTGAACGGCCGATCGGCAGAGCGCGCCGATTTCGGACCGCTGATCGGATCGAGCGAGGTGATGCAGGCGCTGCGCGAACGGGTCGAGCGCGTGGCGTCCACCGACTTCACGATCCTCATCGAGGGCGAGAGCGGTGTCGGCAAGGAGCTGGTGGCCCGGCAGGTCCACGCGTGCAGCCGAAGGCGCCATGGACCATTCGTCGCCATCAATTGCGCCGCGCTCGTGGAGACGCTGCTGGAGGCCGAGCTGTTCGGCATCGAGGAGCGCACGGCTACCGGCGTCCGCGGCCGACGGGGGAAGTTCGAGCACGCCGACGGCGGTACGTTGTTCCTCGACGAGGTTTCGGACCTGTCGCTCTCGGCGCAGGCGAAGTTGCTTCGAGCTATTCAGGACCTTACCGTCGAACGCGTCGGCGGGACCGGCGGCCGCCGCGTGGACGTGCGGATCGTCGCGGCGACGAATCGAAGCCTGTCGGGGCTGGTGGCCAACGGTGTGTTCCGCGCCGACGTTTTCTACCGGCTGAGCGGCGTCGAAGTGCAGGTGCCACCGCTCAGGTTCCGGAAGAGCGACATCATCGAGCTCACGCAGCACTTTCTGTCCCGGCACCATGGGCGCGGCCGCTACACGATGACGGCCGCCGCCGTGGACGCGATCATGTCTTACGACTGGCCGGGCAACGTCCGCGAGCTGGAACGGATGATCGAAGGCGCAGTCGCGATTGCCGAGTCGAGGCAGATTCGCCTCGACGACCTTCCGGCAAGCCTGCGCGGCGACTACGCCGAGATCCTCATGCCGTCGGCGCAGGACGACCATACGATGCGTGCATGGGGAAGCCGCTACGCACGCATGGTCCTCGAGCGATGCGGCGGCAACAAGCGTGAGGCGTGCCGGCGATTGTGCATCTCGTATCACACGTTGAATGCGTACCTCGAATACCAGCCAGGTCAGAAGCTGCTGGCACGACGCGCTCGTCTCACGCGGCTGGCTGCGCTGAGTGTCGCCGAGCAACGCACAAATGGATGAGCTGACACGCTCGTAAGACTTGTAAATCGTTGTCACGGAACCGTTTGAGGGCCGGGCGCCGTCGGATGGCAACGTACAATGAAGGCCCATGCGTGTCCCTCGGTTGGTCCTCATCGCGGCGCTGTCGCTGGCCGCGATCCGGTGCGGGACGCAATCCTCGGCTGCACCCGTGCAGAACTCCAGGAATGCCGCACCCGAAGTCACCGTTGCCCGTGTCGAACTGGCGCCGCTGACTCGCACCGTCACCGTCAACGGCACGCTCGCGGCCGAAGAAGAGGTGATGCTCAGTTTCAAGGTCACTGGACGGATCGACGAGCTCCGCGTCGACCTCGGTTCCCGCGTGCAGAAGGGCGAGGTCATCGCCCGGCTCACGCCGACCGACTTCGCGCTTCGGGAGCAGCAGGCCCAGGCGGCGTTGCAGCAGGCCCGCGCTCGGCTCGGCCTCCCGCTCGAGGGTGATGGCGAGGTCGTCGATCTCGAGCAGACCTCCCTGGTACGGCAGGCCAAGGCCGCTCTCGAAGAAGCACGCGTACAGCGGGATCGAATCCAGACGTTCGTCGGCCGCGGGATCACTGCGAAGGCGGAGCTCGACACCGCAAACGCGAACCTGCAAATCGCCGACGGGAAATACGCCGACGCGCTCGAGGAAGTAAGAAACCGCCAGGCCGTGCTCGCGCAGCGCAAGTCGGAACTGGCGCTCGCCAGCCAGCAGCTCGAAGACACCGTCTTGCGCTCGCCGATCGACGGCGTGATCCGCGTCCGGTCTGCGGTGGCGGGAGAGTTCCGCTCCGCGGGCACGCCGGTTGTCACAGTTGTGCGTCAGGATCCGCTCCGGCTGCAGCTGGCGGTACCGGAGCGGAGCGCCGGACAGCTTCGGACCGGTCAGCTGGTGCGCGTCACCGTTGAAGGTACCACCGAGGTGCACGAGGGACGCGTCGTGCGCCTGAGCCCGTCCATTGCTGAAGGCACACGGACGCTGGCCATCGAAGCCGCGGTGCCCAACGCCCAGGGACAGCTTCGCCCAGGCTCATTCGCCCGCGCCGACATCGTCGTCAGCGAGTCGCGCGCCCTCGTCGTTCCCCAGTCGGCGATCATCGTGTTCGCGGGCGTGGAGAAGGTACTGACCGTCGAAGACGGCGCCGCCAAGGAGCGCCG
>DATJFF010000216.1:0-26290 GCA_035495795.1 Vicinamibacterales bacterium | reverse complement strand
GAGGGCGATCTGGCCCGGTCGGCGAGCTCAGGTGATTCGAGCCGTGGTGGTTGGCGCGGCGCTGCTGGTGATCGCCGACCAGTGGCGAGGTGAAGGGCCGGTGCCGGCGCGACTCGCGGCGGCGCGTCCGACGATCGAGGTACCCGGCATCGATGATGTTCGGGCGTCACTCGGCGCGGACGATCGGGTTGCCTGCACCGACGAGCTCGCGTGCCTGCTGCTGGTCGGCCGGGTAGACACGTGGCTGGCGCTCGACGACTACGTTCGCGATCGGTTTGTCGTGACCCGCGCAACCGCGCGCGCGGGCGTTTACGGCGGCGCGCCGGCGGCGTTCAGCCTCGCGGAAGCGCTCGCCGCCGCGCCGGCAGCCGCTCACGTCATCGTCGTTGACGTGTTCAAAGAGTATCCGGTGGGGAATTCCAGCGAGTGGCTCCCACGCGCGATCGCCGCGGAGCACCTGCGTGCGCGGACGCTGCTGGAATCGCCGCAGGCGAGAGTGATGGAGGTCAGGAGATAGGAGATAGGAGACAGGAACTAGGAGATAGGAGCGCAAGCCACAGGCCCCAGGCCCCAGGCCCAGGCCCCAGGCCCCAGACCTCAAGCCCCCAAGACCTCAGGATTCCCCGGCCATGAGAAGCGCTCGACGACCGATTCGTGAAGCGCCGTCTCGACGAACTGTTCGATCGGCAGGTCTCGCTCGGCGGACTCGATCTCTTCGCGGCGGGCGCGGGTGATTGGATGGCGGGGCGTGAACAGCGTGCAGCAGTCCTCGTCCGGCTGGATCGATATCGGGAAGGTGCCGAGCCGCTCCGCCTCGGCGGTGATCTCGTCCTTGTCCATGCCGATCAGCGGGCGGTAGATCGGCGTCGCGACCGCCGCGCCGGTCACGTCCATGTTCTCCAGCGTCTGCGAGGCGACCTGCCCGACGACGTCGCCGGTGACGAGGCCGTGCGCGCCGATGCGATCCGACACACGCGCGGCAATCCGCATCATCAGGCGGCGATAGACGATGGTCCGGAGCGCGCTCGGCACCGACAGCGTCACCTGGCGTTGGGTTTCGCCGAACGGCACGAGCTGCAGCTTCGCGGTCAGCTGGAAGCGGCACAGGAGCCGCGTCAGCTGCCGGGCCTTGTCCTGCGAGGCGCGCGAGAGAAATGGATAGCTGTGGAAGTGGACGAACGTGACGGTGCAGCCGCGCCGCATCATGCGCCAGGCCGCGACCGGCGAGTCGATGCCACCGGACATCAACGCGACCAATCGCCCGCCGGTGCCGGTTGGCAGCCCGCCGGCGCCCGGCTCCTTGCCAAAGTAGTAGAACGCCTCGCCGGGGACGATCTCGACGCCAACGACCAGCGCCGGCTGGTGCAGATCGACGGGCCATCCCCGCGCTCCCGCGATGCGGGCGCCGAGCGTGCGTTCGATCTCCGGCGAGCGCATTGGAAACCGCTTGTCGGCGCGGCGGACCTTGACGCGAAAGCTCGCCGGCGCGGCCTGCGGCAGATCGCGCAGCACGCCGGCCTCGATCGCCTCGTACTCGGGCGGGACCCGAGTGGCGACCGAGAAGTTGGCGAGGCCGAAGACGTATTGCAGCCGCTCGCGCACCTCGTCGGCGGTCGCGTCGCGGCCGAGCACCAGCTCGATGCGTCCCATCGGGACCCGGACCTCGCGCACGCTCAGCCCGGCCAGCGCCTTGCGCAGGTGCCGGATCAGATGGCGCTGGAACCAGGGGCGGTTCTTCCCCTTGAGCGCCAGTTCCTGGTAGCGGAGCAGCACGGAGATCATTGAGGGATTGAGGATTGACGATTGGCGATTGGGATTGGAGATTGGCGATTGGCGATTGGATTCGCGATTGGACTGCCGATTTGGTGATTGAAGGCGATGTTACTGAAGTTCGCGGGTGGCAATCGGATAGTATCCCCCCGGCGGATAATCGACGATGCGCATCAGCGACATGAACTGGATGCAGGTGGAGGAGTATCTCCGGCACGACGAGCGCGCCGTGCTGCCGCTCGGCAGCACCGAGCAGCACAGCTACCTGCGGCTCACGGTGGATTGCATCCTCCCGGAACGGGTGGCCGTCGATGCCGCCGAGCCACTCGGCGTTCCGGTGTTCCCGGTGGTCGCCTACGGGGTCACTCCCTATTTCCGCGAGTTCCCGGGATCGATCTCGCTCCGAGTCGAAACGCACCTGCGGCTGGTCCGCGACATCCTCGACAGCCTGGCGCACAGCGGCTTTCGCCGCATCCTCATCGTCAACGGCCACGGCGGCAACAGCGCCGTCCAACAGTTCGTGCCGGAATGGACGGCCGACCACCCCGACTGCCGGGTGATCTTCCACAACTGGTGGAACGCGCCGCGGACCTGGGCCAAGGTGCAGGCGATCGATCCGGTTGGTTCGCACGGGTCGTGGATGGAGAACTTCCCGTGGACTCGATTGCCGGGGATCGCACCGCCTGCCGCCAGCCGGCCTCCCGTGGACATGGCTCGAGTGCGGGCGCTCGATCCCGTATCGCTTCGGCAATACCTCGGCGACGGCAACTTCGGCGGCCTGTATCAGCGCCCGGACGACGACATGCTCGCGCTCTGGGAAGTTGCTGTCGACGAAACCCGGAGCCTCCTCACCGGCAACTGGGGCGGCCCGGCCTGATTCCGGAGCGACACAGGTGCGGTGGCTGATCTGGGGCGCGGGCGCAATCGGCGGCACGCTCGGTGCGCATCTCGCGCGCGCGGGTCACGACGTCACGTTGGTCGACACCGTCGCCGAACACGTCGCCGCGATCAATCGTGACGGACTTCGTATCACCGGCCCGATCGCGGAGTTCACCGCGCGACTGCCGGCCTCGACACCGTCGTCGGTGATCGGGCCGTGGGACACCGTCGTCCTGGCCACCAAGGCGCACCATACCGAGGCAGCGACCCTGGCGCTGCTGCCCCACCTGGCCGAAGGCGGCTGCGTGATCTCGGCGCAGAACGGGCTCAACGAGCTGGCAATCGCCAGTACCGCTGGCCCTGCCCGAACGGTCGGCGCCTTCGTGAACTTCGGCGCGGACTATCTCGAGCCCGGTCTCGTTCATTACGGCGGCCGCGGAGCCGTCGTCGTGGGTGAGATCGACGGCCGCATGACGGCTCGCGTCGCGGCGATCAGGGCGGCGTGGCTCGACTTCGATTCGGGTGCGATCGCCACGCCGAACATCTGGGGCTACTTGTGGGGGAAGGAAGCCTACGGCGCGATGCTGTTCGCGACGGCGCTCACCAACGAGTCGATCGCCGACGCGCTCGCCATTCCCGCCCACCGTCCTCTTTACATTGCGCTTGCGAGGGAGATGCTCGCGGTTGCCGCGGCGCGCGGGGTCACGCCGGAACCATTCGACGGATTCGATCCGCTGGCGTACCTTCCCGACGCGGCGCCCGGCGCCGCGGAGCGTTCGCTCGACGCGCTCGTGGCCCACAACCGCCGCTCGGCGAAGACGCACAGCGGGGTCTGGCGCGATCTGGCGGTGAGAAAGCGGGCGACGGAAGTGGACGCGCAACTGGGCATCGCGGTCCGGCTGGCTGCCGAGGCGGGCGTCGCCACGCCGCTCGCGGCGCGGCTGGTTGCGCTGGTGCACGACATCGAGCGCGGGAACCGCCCGCAGTCACTCGATACGCTGGCGGAGCTGGCCGCCACCATGTCCTGAGGGGCACATGAACGTCGAGTTCAGCCGCAAGACGGTGATCGTTACCGGCGCCGCCCACGGGTTCGGCCGGGCCATCAGCCTGGCGTTCGCCGAACGCGGCGCGCGAGTGTGGGCCTGCGACGTACTCACCGACGAGGTGCAGGAGACGGCACGGCTCTGCGGCATAGCCGGCGGCACGTGCACGGCGCGCACCGTGGACGTTCGCAGCAAGCGTGCGGTGAAGAAGCTGACGACGGAGATCATGGCCGCCACCGATCGCATCGACATCCTCGTGAACAACGCCGGCGGCGTGCTGGGCCAGGTCGGACGACCGCTCGAGGTCGTCACGCCGTCCGAGTGGCAGGCGATCTACGACGTCAACGTGACCGGCGCCTTCTACTGTTCGCAGGCCGTCGCCCCGGCCATGAAGGAAGCGCGTCGCGGCCGGATCGTGAACATCTCGAGCGGCGCCGGGCTCGGGATCAGCCTCACCGGCATCCAGGCGTATGCCTCTGCCAAGGCGGCGCAGATCGGCTTGACGCGGCAACTGGCGCACGAGCTCGGACCGTGGGGCATCACCGTCAACAACATCGCGCCGGGCTTCGTGCGGTCCAACCCGACAACCGAGAAGCAGTGGGAGTCGTACGGCGAGGGCGGCCAGCGAGCGTTGATCGATCGGATCGCGCTGAAGCGGCTGGGCAGCCCCGCGGACATCGCCTACGGCGTCCTTTTCTTCGCGTCGGAGTACGCGGGCTGGATTACCGGACAGGTCCTGTCGATCGACGGCGGCAAGTGATGGCGCCGTCGCCGGTCCTCGCTCACCTCGAAGCCCGTCGCGAAGCGATCCTCGAGGAGCTGATCGCATTTGCGTCCATCGCCAGCGTGAGCACGGCTCCATCACACGGCCGTGACATCCAGGCGGCGGCGCGCTGGGTGGCCAACGCCCTCGAGGCCGCGGGACCCCTGACGGTTCGGGTCATCGCCACGAACGGTCATCCGGTGGTGTACGGCGAATGGCTCGGCGCACCGGGGAAGCACACCGTGCTCGTGTACGGCCACTACGATGTCCAGCCGCCGGAACCGCTCGACAAGTGGATCAGCCCGCCTTTCGTGCCGACGCTGCGCGACGGCCGTCTCTACGCGCGCGGCGTGTCCGACGACAAAGGCCCGATGTTGATTCCGATCAAGGTGGCCGAAGCGTTCTTCGCCGCCGGAGGCGGCTTGCCGGTCAACGTCAAGTTCATGCTCGAGGGCGAGGAGGAGATCGGCAGCCCGAGCCTGGACGCGTTCATTCGCGAGCACACGGATCTGCTCGCCGCCGACGTGGTCTTGTCGGCGGACGGCGCAATGTGGCGGATCGACGAACCGTCGCTCACCGTTGCGAGCCGCGGCCTGGCCGGCCTGGAACTGACCGTGACGGGCGCGGCCAAGGACCTCCATTCGGGCCGTCACGGAGGCGGCGTAGCCAACCCGCTGCAAGCGATGGCCCGCCTGATTGCCTCGCTTCACGATGCCGGCGGACGCGTCGCGGTGCCGGGATTCTACGATCGCGTCGTCGATCTCACGCCGGCCGAACGCAGCGCGATCGCCGAGCTGCCATTCGACGAGCGGAGGTACCTGGCACAAGTCGGCGCGTCCGCGCTGTTCGGCGAACCTGGATTCACGACCCTCGAACGCCAATGGACCCGACCCACGCTCGAAGTGAACGGCATGTGGGGCGGCTACGAAGGGCCAGGTCAGAAGACGGTGATCCCTTCCGAAGCGCACGCGAAGATCACCTGCCGGCTCGTGCCGGACCAGGACCCCGATCACATCGTCCAGCTGGTGATTCGTCACCTGGAACAGCAGGCGCCGCCCGGTACGCGGCTGTCGATCGCCTCCGGCGATCACGGCGCCCGCGCGGCCCACATCTCTCCCGATCACTTCGCGTTGCGAGCTGCCGCCGAGGCGCTGCATGCCGTCTATGGCATGCCGCCCCTGATCGTCCGGATGGGCGGCACGGTGCCGATCGCCGAGCTGTTCCAACGTCACATGGGGCTCGACACCGTCTTCTTCTCGTTCTCTACGGCCGACGAAGACTTCCACGCGCCCAACGAGTTCTTCCGCGTCCACCGGCTGCACGAAGGGCTCGAGGCGTGGGCGCGGTACTGGGAGATACTCGGCAGGGCAACGACATGACCGTGAACCCCACCGAGCCGCTCTCTTCCGGCCTTCCGACGCGCGAGCTTGCTCGGGAGGAAGCACGCGTCGAGGCACACAGCGCATCGCTGCGTAAGGAACTCGGCGTCCGCGATCTTGCATTGACGCAGATCCTCTTCATTCCGGGCCTGACGTGGATCGGGGTCGCGGGAAAGCTCGGCCCCACGCACGTGGTGTTCTGGCTGACCGCGATGGCGCTGTTCTACCTGCCGACCACGGTGGTCGTGATCTACCTGAATCGACTGATGCCGCTCGAGGGTGGCCTGTACCAGTGGGCAAAGCTCGGATTCAACGAAACGACCGGCTTTCTCGTCGCCTGGAACCTGTGGCTCTACGTGATCGTGTTCACGTCGGAGATCGGACTGCTGGTGACGACCTACCTGTCGTACGCCTTCGGCCCGTCCGCCGCATGGATGACCGAGAGCCAATTCTTCCCGGTCGTGACGTCGGCGGTGTTCCTGTCATTGATGGTCGTGACCTCGATCGTCGGGCTCTCGGTGGCCAAGCTGGTGCACAACACCGGCGGAGTGATGATGATGACGGTCTTCGGCGCGGTGATCCTGCTGCCGCTCATCGGACTCGCGACCGGCCACCTGGCCGAGTTCCACCCATTCCGGACGAGCCTTCCCGAACCGACGCTCTACAACCTGAACATCCTCGGCAAGCTCGGATTCGGCGCGCTCGGCGGCTTCGAGTACATCGCGATCCTCGCCGGCGAGACGCGGTCGCCGGTCCGCTCGGTCGGGCGCTCGGTGCTCATCGCGGCGCCGGTCATCGCGCTCATGTTCGTGATGGGCACGGCGAGCGTCATCGCCTACATCCCGACGAGCGATATCGACCTGGTCGGGCCCGTGCCGCAGATCCTCCGCGTCGGATTCGGGCCCTTCGGCTTTGCCGGCCCGCTGGTGTTCGTCGCGATCATGATGACGCTGTGCATGCGGCTGGCCCAGGCCAGCGTGGCCTTCACCGCCGTCACGCGGCTGCCGATGGTCGCGGGATGGGACAGCCTGCTGCCGTCGTGGTTCAGCCGGCTGCATCCGACCTACCGGACGCCCGTCAACTCGATCTTGCTGGTCGGCGCCAGCTCGTTTCTGATCGCGACGCTGAGCCTGATCGGTGTCGGTCAGGCCGAAGCGTTCCAGCTGATATTCAACGCGAGCGGGATGTTCTACGCGCTGGCCTACGTGGTGATGTTCGCGATCCCGATCTTCGGCCTGCGCGGCGTGAGCCCAAGGCCGCCCCTGTGGCTCAGGATCGCGGCGGTGTCCGGGCTGTTGATGACACTGCTCTACCTGGTACTTTCGATCTTCCCGATCATCAACGTGGAGAGCGTCTCGACGTTCGCACTCAAGATCACGCTGGTGATCGTCGGCATGAACCTCGTGGGGGTGGGCATTCTGTTCTCGTCGCGCCGCCGGCGCGCCGCCCAGGCCCAGCAGTCGCCACGAATGACGTAAACTTCTTCGCCAGGCAGGCGCAGCCTGCAACAAGGGCGATATCGATGAATCAGGTGTGGATCCTGGCATTCGGGGCGGCGGTTGCCGGCCTCGTTCAAGGCATCTCGGGTTTCGCGTTCGCGATGGTGGCGATGGCGATCTGGGTGTGGGGCGTCGAGCCGCAGCTGGCCGCGGTGATGGCGGTCTTCGGCGGCTGGACCGGTCAGCTCGTGTCGGTCATCCGCGTGCGGCGCGGCTGGCATCTCTCGCTGCTCTGGCCGTTCCTGCTCGGAAGCGCCATCGGCATTCCGATTGGCAACCGCCTGCTACCGTTGCTCGACGCCAACCGCTTCAAGCTCGTGCTCGGCGCGATGCTGGTCATCTGCTGTTCGGCGATGCTCGCGACCAAGCGGCTGCCCCAGATCAAGAGCGGCGGACGCCCGGCGGACGCCGCCGTCGGACTGCTCGGCGGATTGATGGCGCCGCTGAGCGGGTTCAGCGGTCTGGCGCCGGCGCTCTGGGCAACCTTGCGCGGCTACACCAAGGACGAACACCGTGCCGTGATCCAGAACTTCAACCTCGCAGTGCTCTCAGCCACCCTGGCTTCGGCCATCTGGTCTGGCAGGGCCCGCGCGGAGCACCTGCCGATGATGGGCGTCGTGGCCGGCTCGCTGCTGGTCCCGTCGATCTACGGGTCCAAGATCTACATCGGCATGAGCGCCAACGCATTCCGCAACGGCGTGCTCTGGATTCTCGTCTTCGCCGGCCTGACGATGCTGGCGGCCGCCGCGAAGAACTTGCTCTTGTAAGGCACTCGCACCTCACTGCTTGTCCTCGAGACCGGCAGGGGCGAGCGCGGCGAGCCGGCGAGACAGCCACGATGGCGCGGCATCCAGCCGCTCCGCTCGCTCCTTGCGGACGACGGCGGTGCGGACGATGTGGGCCCCGAGGAACTTGATCGGCTCGGGAGGGAACATCCGCACTGAGCGGCCGACCAGCGGATAACGGCTCCATTCGTTCTCGGCGCCAAGCGCAAGCGCGGCGAGTACGCGTCCACCGATGACGCTCGGACCCACGCCATTGCCGCTCCACCCGATCCCGTAGACGATGTGGGACCGGCCGTCGAGGTAGCCGAGAAGTGGCAGGCTGTCTGACGTGCGATCGATGGGGCCCGACCACTCGTGAGTCACGGGCGCCGAGGCGAGCATCGGATAGTAGCGCCGGAGGTCGGCAGTGACCTCGGCCGATCGCACCGGATGGCGGTCGAAGGCCGATCCTATCCGTCCTCCAAACGCGATCGTCCAGCCTCCCTTGCCGAATGCAATGCGGCCGTCGCGCGTCACGCGGTAATAGTCGACCATCGTCTGCGAATCGGTGATCGACAGATCGCGGTCCCAGCCAATGCGGTCCAGCTCCCCGGCAATC
This sequence comes from Vicinamibacterales bacterium, assembly GCA_035495795.1. Lineage (GTDB taxonomy): Bacteria > Acidobacteriota > Vicinamibacteria > Vicinamibacterales > UBA2999 > VFZN01. Next base: position 17,574 of record DATJFF010000216.1, on the reverse strand, counting down.
GGCGCGGTTACCACCATGTCGCTCGAGATGACCGCGATGGCGCGGGCCAGCTCGCGGATGCCGGCCGCCCACGCGTTGGTCGCAATCACGAGCCGATCCGCCGAGACGGCGCCGGTCTCGGTCTCCAGCTCCACAGGCCGCGCCCGCGAGAATCGCCGTACCCGGGTCTGCTCAAAAATCCGGACGCCGCGCTCGAGCGCGACCCTCCTCAACCCGCGGGCGAGCGCGGCCGGCTGCACGATTGCGGCCGTGCCCTCGAAGATACCGGCGCGATGCACGGCCGACCCCGAGCGACGAGCAACATCCGCGGGTGAAATCGGGTGGAAAGGTTCGACTCCCGCACGCGCGCACGTTCGCAGCAGGCTGTCCCACGCCCCGAGCTGCGCACGCGTGGTGGCCGTCCACAGCCAGCCGCCCCGGCGAAAGTCGGCGTCGATCCGGTGCGTCAGACAGAACTGGCGGATCTCCTCGATCGCCGCTTCGGAATCCCTCGCCACCCGAACCGCGTCAGCGGACCCCAGGAGCCGGCTCAACGAGGCGAGCTTGGGCCACCAGGAGAGGACAAACCCGCCGTTTCGTCCCGATGCGCCCCCGCCGCAGATGTCCTGCTCGAGCAACACGACATCGCAGGACGGCTCCGCCTCCTTGATGCGAATGGCCGTCCACAACCCGACGAAGCCGCCACCCACAATCGCGATATCTGCGGTCGTGCGCTCCTCCAGCGCCAGCGCGTCGGGAGCATCACCGGCCACTTCCTGCAGCCAGAAGGATCGATGGCGAGCGGCGTGGCGCATGTCCGTGAGCTGACTGTGGAGCCGGTTACTGCCGACGCGCGGCGGCCGCGGCCCAGTGCCCGGAGACGACGGCGCCTTCAATCGTCGCGGGCAGCGCTGTATCTACCCAGTCTCCGGCGAGCAACAATCCGCGCACGGGTGTTAGGGTCTTCGGGCGCGCCGGCTGTCCCGGCGCCAGCGAAAACGTCGCGCGCCGCTCGCGCACCGTCGATCCGCGGAGAAGCCGGGCCGCGCGCGCGGCAGGGACGGCCGCCGCAACATCGTTCGCGGCACTGGTGACGAGCGCGTCATTGCCAAGACCAACGGTCTCCGCCGCTCCGCTGGCGACGAGCGACAGGTGCGATCGCTCACGACCGAAGATGCGTGCTTTGTCGAACACCCACTGGAATGCACGCCCGGGGAGGCCGGTCATCATGTCGTCCAGCACCGGCCGGTCGTACCAGAGGTTGACCGTGACGATCGGCGAGCTGGCGGTGCCCGCCGCCGCGGTGAGAATCGGCGCCAGCGAATCCGATGGTCCGCGAATCGTCGACGCCAGCGCGTTCCACGGCACGGCACAGACAACCGACGAAGGCTCGATCCGCTCCCCGTCAGCATCGACGCCAATCAAGCGCTCACCATCGACGACGATGGCGGCAGTCGTATGCGTCCGGAGCTCGCTGCCGCGCGCGTGCAGCCAGTCACGGGCCGGCGCCGCGTAGAGCTCGTCGAGTGGCACAGACGGAATCGCCAGCGACGCGCGATCGTCGGCGGCACCGAACATCCGGCGCAGGACCTCGATGAACGTGTCCACCGCAGCCAGGGCGATCGGCTGGTTGAGCGCGGCCAGGGCGAGCGGCTCCCAGAAGACCTCGATCAGCCGCGGCGACTGCCGATGGTATTCCAGCCACGCCCTCACGGTGATGCCAGGACCGGATCGCGGTGTGCGGCGATTGATGGCCGCCCCGGCGCGCAACACCGATGCCTTGTCGCGCCAGGAAAGCGCGTCCCAGCCGAGCACACCGGCCAGCAAGTGCAGCGGCGGCGGGAGCGGAGGCAGGCGAAGCGTCGACCGGCGCCCCTCCTCCATCATCGTCACCGTCAAGCCGGTCTGACGCCAGACGCGATTCTCGGTGCCGATTCGCCGGAGGAAGGTAAACGTCTCGTCGTAGCAGCCGGCGAGGACATGCTGGCCGTTGTCGAGCTTTTCCCCGGTGGCGGGGTCGCGGACTACCGAAGCGCGGCCTCCCAGGTTCGGACGGGCCTCGAGCACGAGGACTCGCGCGCCGTCCTCGACCAGCGCCGTGGCCGCCGACAGGCCGGCGAAGCCGGCGCCAATCACGACGACGTCGGGGGTCACGGGCGGGGAGCGGGCCCGAGCCGCATGCCGGCGAAGCCGAGGCCGCTCCTCGTCCAGATGCCGAGCGCGATGAGCGCTCGCACCGGCTTCGGCACACGGACGCGGGCCGCGAACACGTCGTAGTTGCGAGCCTCGATGCGGCGGAGAATCTCGTAGTAGATGCCGCCCATGATCTCGGCGGCAACCAGCGCGCGGGCGCAGGAGGACGGCAGCGCGGCCGCGGCGCGCGTGTAGAACTCGCGGGCGCGGCCGCATTCGAACGCGAGGAGCGCACGAACCGCCTGGCTCGGCGCCGCAGCGGCGAGATCAGCTTCGCTCACCCCGAAGCGTTGCAGATCTTCGAGCGGCAGGTAGATACGGCCCTTGGCCCAGTCGTCCTTCACGTCGCGGACGATGTTGGTGATCTGCAGCGCCATCCCGAGGTTCACCGCGTAGTCGCGTCCCTCGGGGCCGCGGCACCCGAAAATCTCGATGCACATCAGCCCGACTGCCGATGCCACACGCCGGCAATACTCGGTCAGCTCGCCGAAGGTGCCGTACCGGTGGCGGTCGAGATCCATTTCGACGCCTTCCACCAGCAGGTCGAACGGCTCGCGCGAGAGCGAGAACTCGCGGATGCACGGCTGCAGGTGCTGCCCCTCAGCGGTGGTCGGCGCGCCCGCAAACACCCGCGCCACCTCGTCGCGCCACTCGGCGACTTTCACACGTGCGCGCTCGGGCAGGGGCTCCTCGTCCACCGAGTCGTCCACGGCACGGCAGAAGTCCCACACGACGCCGACCGCGCGGCGCTGCGCGGCGGGCAGCACGAGGAAGGAATAGGAAAACGAGGTATCGCGAGACACGGATCACCCTAAAGAACGGGTGCAGGGGTGCAGCGGTGCACAGGTGCAGCGAAAGAGCGCGGTGGCTGGGCGCATCGGTACAGGGTGTAGGGTCAAGTCTTCCACGTTACCGTCCTGAGCGCGATCATCGCCCAGTCCGCCGGGCCGAGCGAAGCCCGGGCGGCGAAGGCATTGAAGCGGCCCGTCTCGAGCCGATCGAGAATCCGCGTGCCGCCGAGCCAGGTGGCGCGGAGCTCATAGCGGAGGCGCCCTGACACGCCGTCGCAGACCTGGCGCCCGCGCTCGAACAGCGCCCGCGTGCGCTGGCCGCACTCGACGAGGGCCGCCTGCCACGCCGGCGTCCACGTTCCCCCGGTCAGATCGGCAATCGTCGCCCCATGCGGCAGCCACACCTCCTCGGGGACGTAGAGACGGCCGCGCGGCCAGTCCACCGCCAGATCCTGCCAGAAGTTTGTCAGCTGCAGCGCCGTGCAGACATCGTCGGACGCACGGTGCAGCGCCTCGTCGCGGTAGCCGCTCAAGCGGAGCACGATGCGGCCGATTGGATTGGCCGATCGCCGGCAGTAGTCGAGCAGCTCCGACCAGGTCTCGTATCGCGAGGTCGTGACGTCCTGCTCGAAGGCGCTCAGGAGGTCCGTGAAGAGCGGCACCGGCAGATCGAAGCGCTCAATCGTGTCGAAGAGCGCCGGGAAGAACTCCGCCCGCGTCGGATCGGGCAGGCGGTAGCCGCTGCCCGGAACCCGGCGGGTACCCTGCATGAGCTTCTGGCGGTAGGCCGTCAGGATGCCAAGCCGCTCCGCCGTTTCGCGGCCAGGCTCGTCGGCGACGTCGTCGGCAGAACGCGCAAAGGCGTAAACCGCCGCGACATGCGGGCGGATCGCCTTCGGCAACAGACGCGAGGCGACCGGAAAGTTCTCGTAATGCGTGCGGGCCAGGTGCTCGCAGGCCGCATACGAAGCCGCGAGCGCGCCGGAATCGGTTACCACTCGGTCTCGCTCATGCCGGCCCGGTGGTTCGCCGCTCGCGCCATCGTGAAGAGGAGGTCCGAGACGCGGTTGATGTAAACGAGCACGATCGGTTCCACGGCGTTGGCGCCGATGTGCAGCACTGCCCGCTCGGCGCGGCGGCAGACCGCCCGGGCCAGGTGCAGCGCGGCGCCTGCCGGCGTGCCGCCGGAAAGGATGAAATGGCGCAGCGGCGGCAACTCGAGGTCGAGCCGATCGATCCACGCTTCGAGCTGGGTCACGTGCTGCTCGGTGACGACCGCCTTCTCGACCCGGGCCGCGATCCGCTGCGAGGGATCGGCCAGCCGTGCGCCGACTGCAAACAGCTCGCGCTGCATCGTCACGCACATCTCGTCGAGATCCGGCGGCAACCCGGCCGCCCGGGCCACGCCAAGACACGCCTGCAACTCGTCCACCTCGCCGTAGGCCGTGACGCGAAGGTCGGTCTTGCTCACGCGGGTGCCGTCGAAAAGGCTCGTCTCGCCCGCATCTCCCGTCTTCGTGTAGATCTTCACGTGAGAGAATTATAAGTGGTCGGCCGACTCCGACTCGAACCCTCCGCGCGTGCCGACACGAACCGCTCCCACTCGACCGCTCCTCCCGACCGCTGCCGAACGGCAGCGCTTCAGGCGTCATCTTCTCGGCTGGTATCAGGCGCACGGGCGCGACCTTCCGTGGCGGAACACCGGCGACCCGTATCACATCCTGGTCTCGGAAATCATGCTGCAGCAGACGCAGGTCGACCGCGTGCTGCCCAAGTACCACGAGTGGCTCGAGAAATACCCGACGTTCTCGGCACTCGCCGATGCCCCGCCCGACGACGTGCTCGCGACCTGGCGTCCGCTTGGCTACAACATCCGCCCGCATCGGCTGCAATCCATCGCCCGCGAAGCGGTGACCCACCACGGCGGGCAGCTGCCGTCCGACGAGGAGACGCTGCTCTCGTTCAAGGGGATCGGACAGTACACCGCGGGGGCAATCCGCAGTTTCGCGTTCCGCCAGAGAGCAGCGATTCTCGACACCAACGTCGCCCGCGTCATCTACCGCGTGTTCGTCGGGAGAGGCGAGATCAAGAGCCATGCGATGAAGAAGCGGCTCTGGGCGATTTCCGAGGCGCTGGTCCCGCGCAAAGAGGTGTTCGACTTCAACCAGGCGTTGATGGACTTCGGCGCGACGCAGTGCCCCGCCCGCAAGCCGCGGTGCCTGGTCTGCCCGATGAAGAAGTACTGCCGCTCGTACCCGCTTCAGGCCTGATCCGCCAGGGTCAGCGTCCAGGCTTCGACATCAGCTGCGCGATCAGGTCGCGGTCTGCCTCCGGAAACGGCAGGTCTGCGAGTTCGCGACGTGGCACCCACCGCATCGCCTGGCCCATCATCGGCTTCGGCTCACCCTCGAAGCGGCACGCGTAGAAGTGCAATTCAACCACCTTCTCGGGATACGCATGCGTCACCTGGTGGATGCGATCGCCGACGTCGACGACGATGTCGAGCTCCTCGTGCAGCTCGCGCCTGAGGGCTTCCGCATGCGTTTCGCTCGGGTGGATCTTGCCGCCGGGGAACTCCCAGTGCCCTTCCAGGTGAGTGCCTTCGAGCCGAAGCGTCAGCAGGAACGCATCCTCTCGCTCGATGACAGCGGCAACGACGACCACCGGAGTCATGGTGTTCGGTGGTGTCACTTCGGCGCCTGCGCTCCGACGCCGATCGGCTGCGTCCACGCCACCGCACCGTTCGACTCGAATACCTTGGCCCGGACGTAGCGCTCATCACCGGTGAACGCGTAGCGGCCCTCGGACCCGGACACCTCCGCCAGCACCCGTCCGCCCTGGCCGATGAACGCGATGCGGTATTTGCTGTAGCTCGTCGCCTTCACCACGACCCGAAAGCTGCTGCTCGTCGCCTCCAAGGTCTCGAACTGCACGCCAGTGGACGCGTAGAAGCGGCCCTGCTCGAGTGCCTCCACGATGGCGCGGGGCTCGAGCGCGGCCTGCACGTACACCCAGCCGTGTCCCGGCGTCGAGGCCGTCGGGTCCCACGGCCGCTTGAATTGATGCGCATCGTCCACGGCGATGCCGTAAATCAGCTTGCCGCCGCCAAGCAGGCGGTCCCAGACCGCCTCGAGCCCGGGCACGTCGCCGCCGCCCTGGTTGTTCACCTGCGGATGCCCGTTGTAGACCTCGAACAGCTTCGTGCGCTGCACGCTGGCGAGCTGATCGGCGCTGATCGCCCACCCGAAATTCGGATGATTGATGCTCGGCACCCCGCCGGCGCCGCGGATGCGGTCCACCATGCCCTGCACCATCTCGACGATGCCAGTGGCCGCTGGCGGCTCGACGATCCGCGGCAGATCGAAGCCGTTGACGTGAATCGGCTTCCCCTCGGCCTGGCTCGTGACCTCCTCGCCGCGGACGACGAGGAACTTGCCGGCCGCGCCCTGCATCGCGTTGAGCCCGTCGACACCGGTCAGGAAATTGTGATCGGTCAGCACCAGGAAGTCGTATCCGTGCTCGCGGTACCAGCGCACCACTTCGTCCGGCGTGGAATCGCCATCGCTGTTCAGCGTGTGGGTGTGAAGGTTGCCCTTGACCCATCGCGAGGCTGGTATCGCGGCCGCCGATTGCAAATCGGTGGAGGCGGACCCGGCCGGGGCGGAGGACAGCCAGATGGCGAGGACGCCGCCTCCGGCCAACCCCGCGAGGGCCCGGAATCTAGGTGTGGTTGGGAACAAACGGGAGCGCATGAACGATGACCGGCCGCCGTTCGCCATTCGCATCGATCTCCAGGGACCTGCCCGGTTCGGTGAAGTCCCGGTGAGCATAGCCCAGGGCGATGACATCGCCACGACGTTGCGAGAACACAGAGCTGGTGATCCTGCCGACGGCACGATCGCCGGCATAGAGCGTGCTCCCCACCGGGAGCGGCGCCGCCGTGCCGGGCGCCACGAGCCCGACCAGTTTGCGCGCGACGCGTCCGCCGCCGCGGGTGGTCACGCGAACGATGATCTCCTGTCCGACATAGCAGCCTTTGGTGAACGAAACCGCGCGATCCTCGATGCCGGCCTCGAGCGGGATGGTTTCGTCGGTCATGTCCACGAGAAAGCGCGGCACGCCGGCCTCGATGCGCAGGATGTCGAGCGTGTCGAGCGTGACCTCGACGGGGGCCGGACTCGAGCTGGCGAGAAACGACGGCACCTCCGCCACGGAGACGTAAGCGGCGTGTGACCCGATGCCATACGTATCGTCGACCACGAGCGCAGTCGCAATACCTTCGGCGGGTGTCGAGCCGAAGAGCTGAAAGACGGCCAACTCACCGGACACATCGTCTATCTGGACGTCCTCGGCGAAGATGAGGCCATCCAGCCTCGTCGCGAGCGACGCCGACAGTGAAGCCGGGATATCGAGCAGGAGTGAATCGGAGATGGCCACGACCCACATATCCGTGATCATCCGCCCCTGTGGCGTCAGGTAAGCGCTGTAGACACGCTGTCCGGGCTGAATAGCGGCGATATCGTTGGTAACGAGTCCCTGCAGCCAGGTGACGCGATCCGCGCCTCGTAGCCGGACGATCCCGCGATCGGTACGGCGGACTACGGCGGGGCCCGCGAGCAGGGAGTCATACCCGGACGAAATGGCCATCAGTGAGATCATACTGGGGTCGCACGGGTCCGACGAGTGCGGCAGGTGCGACAGGTGCGACGGGTGCGACAAGTGCGAAAGGATAGGTGTGTGCTGAAACGGCTCGTCATCGCGTGTGCGATCGCGGCGTTTGCTGGTGACCTGTTGGCGCAGGAACGGCAGGTGCCGCCGCCGCCGGCGGCGAGCACGTATCTGGTCTTCCTCATGCAGCGCCCTGTCGGCCGCGAGGAAGTCGTGATCCTCAATGACGCCGAGGGGTGGCTCGTCCGGGGGTCCAGTCAGCTCGGCGTGCCGGTCGAGGTCACCACCCGCCATGCCGAGGTGCGCTACGACAACGCCTGGCACCCGCGCTCGCTCATCGTTGAAGGCATCGTCGGCGGCGACGAAGTGCGCATCAAGACGACGTTCGCCAACGGATCCGCGGTCAGCGAGATCACCACCAGAGGCGAGACGCAGCAGAAGACGGACCGCGTCGCCGAGGACACGGTGGTCCTGCCCAACACCTTCCTGGGCTCCTACGCAGCGCTGGCGCGGCGCCTGCCGGGGCTCGCCGCGAACGCGGAAATCAGGGCCTACATCGCCCCGCAGGCCGAGATCCCGATTCGCATCGTCGCGGTGTCCGGCGAGCGGATCGAGACGGCGCGGGAAGCCATTACGGCCAGCCGGTACACGTTGAGGCTCGTCAACCCCGGACCGCCGGGCGAGCTCGACGCAACCGTCTGGATCGACGATCGCGGCCAACTCCTGCGCATCCATATCCCGGGGCAGCAACTCGAGCTGGTCCGGGACGACATCGCATCGTCGGCAACCCGAACCACCGCCTTCTCGCTGCCCGGCGACGAACGGGTGACCATACCGTCCTCGGGGTTCAACATTGCCGGGACACTGACGAAGCCTTCAGGCGGCGCAGGACGGCTGCCGGCCGTCGTGCTGATCGCAGGCTCCGGGCAGACCGATCGGGACGAGACGGTCGCGGGCATCCCGGTGTTCGGCCATCTCGCGCGGGGGTTGGCCGAGGCCGGCTTTGTCGTAGTGCGCTACGACAAGCGCGGGGTCGGGCAAAGCGGCGGTCGCGCGGAGTCGGCGACGCTGTCTGATTTCGCGGAGGACGCACGCGCCGTCGTACGATGGCTGGAGCGGCGTCCCGACGTGGACAAGGACCGCCTTGCGGCGCTCGGGCACAGCGAAGGGGCCGCGGTGGCGATGCTGCTGGCCTCGCGCGAGAAGCGCGTCAAGGGGGCGGTGCTCGTCGCCGGGCCGGGCACCACCGGCGCGGATCTGATCCTCGAGCAGCAACGCCATCAACTCGACGTGATGAAAGTGGACAGCACCGACCGGGCCGCGAAAATCGCGCTCCAGGAGCAGATCCACGCGGCGGTGTTGAGGGGATCGGGATGGGAGGGAGTGCCTGACCAGATGCGCCGCGCCGCCGACACGCCGTGGTTTCAGAGCCTGCTGTCGTTCGACCCCGCAAAGGTGATGAAGGATGTCGAACAGCCGCTGCTGATCGTCCAGGGCGAGCTCGACACCCAGGTGCCGCCGCACCACGCGGACAAGCTGGTCGCGCTAGCAGAGGCACGCAAGAAGAACCCTGGCGTGCAGCTGATGAAGGTGCCGGGCATCAACCACCTGCTGGTACCGGCCAAGACCGGCGAGGTCTCTGAATACGGCTCGCTGCGCGATGCCGAGGTCTCGCCATCGATACCAGCCGGGATCGGAGCCTGGCTCGCGAAAACCCTCGGAGCGGCGAGGAAGTAACGCAACGGTCTTACAGGCGCTGCCACATGTCGTCGACGATGGACCTCAGGCGGCCGGCCGCGTCCTGGTAGGACTCACCATCGGCAAACTGGATCGGGTCGCCGAACTCGATGCGCACCCGTGAACGGCTCCACGGAAGCACGCCTCGCCAGTTGAACGATCGGCCGCGCGGCCACACCTCGTACGCGCCCTTCAGCGCCACCGGAATGACCGGCACCCGCAGGTGCCGCGACAAGATTGGCGCACCCTTCTTGAAGCGCTTGACGGTGCCGTCGATCGACCGCTCTCCTTCCGGGAACAGGATGAGCACCTTGCCGTGCGCCAGGCCGAACGCGCCGGCCTTCATCGCCGGCACCAGGTTCGAGTCGGGATCGACCGGCACGCAGTGGACCTGGCGCGCGACCCACGCCATGAGCGGCGTCTCGAAGTACTCGACCGCGCCGACGAAGAACAGGCGCGCAAGCGTCCGGTAGGGCAGCACCGCGCACACGAAGAACGGATCGATGTAGCTCTGGTGATTGGGACAGATGAGGAACGCGCCCTCCTTCGGCACCTTGTCCAGGCCGCTGACCTCGATCCGGCTGATGAGCCGTGGAAGCAGACGCCCGACCACGAAGAGGATCGGTTCCAGCACCGGCCTCGGTCGCAGCAGCCCGCTCAAGACCGGATCCGACTCCGGCGGCAGCTCGGTCAGCAGGACCGTCCACGATTGATCCGCGACAACGCGTTGGTTGGCTGGGCCTGGCGACGAGTCGGCGCCCGGCCTGACCGCATCGACCAGCTGACCGAGCGTGAGGAGCTGGTGCGCCTGATCCTCCGGGACGCGGATGCCGAACTCCTGCTCCAGGTCGGTCAGCAGCTCGACGCGCTCCATCGAGTCGAGGCCGAGATCCAGCTCCAGGTTCGCCGACGGCCGGAGGGCCGACTCCTCCACGCCGCGCCGGCGTGCGACGCCGAGCGCCACCGCGACGTGCGGCTCCTTCCGCCAGGCCTCGTCTTCGGCTGACGCCTCCGGCATCCTGGCGCCGGCGCCCCCCTGCTTCAGCCGCCGCACGATCTCATGCCTCTTCAGCTTCCCCGTCGTCGTCCGCGGCAGCGGCTCGAACGAGACTTCATAGCCGAGCACGCGTTTGTATGACGGCAGGCTGGCGCCGAGCCCTTCGAGCTCGAAGCGGAGGATCTCGCCGGCGTTCACGATCTTCTTCGCGCGAAGCACGTCCATATCAGGAACGACCACGGCGTACAGCCGGTCGCCGTCCAGCCCGCCGTCACCGCCTGTGGTCGTGACGCAAATCTCCTTTACGAAGGGCGAGGTGCGGTAGTGGGCCTCGATCTCCTCGGGGTAAAGGTTCTTGCCGTTGGCGAGGACGATGATTTCCTTCTTGCGGCCGGTGATGGTGACGCGGCCGCGTGCGTCGACGCGGCCGAGATCGCCGGTGAGGAACCAGCCATCGCGCATGACCGCGGCGGTCGCATCGGCGCGGTTGAAGTATCCCTTCATCACGAGCGGCCCGCGGATCGCGATCTCGCCGTCGAGACCGTCGCCCTCGGGCGTCAGGATCTGGATTTCGGTGCCCGGCAAGGGACGGCCCACGGTGTCGATGTGGGCGTCATCGGGCGTGTTGATCGTCGCCGCGCCGCTCGTCTCGGTAAGGCCGTACGCCTGGAGGATGGTGAAGCCGAGCGCGTAGAGGTCCCGGCCGACCGCCGGGTCGAACTTGGATCCGCCGGTAACGAACAGGCGCATCTGCCGGCCCATGAGGGCATGGACCCGGCCGAAGACGATCGGCCCGATGTTGACGCCAAGCCGGCGGGCGCGGAAGCTGGTGGCCAGCATCGCGCGGAACAGCCGCGTGGCGAACGGGCCGCGCCTCTCCACCTCGCGCGTAATCCGCTCGTGAATCAGGTAGAAGAACTGCGGCACGCACGCGAAGATGGTGATCTGGCGATCCGACAGCGCCCGGACCAGTTCCTGCGAGCTGAGCGTCTCGAGATAGAGCACTCGGGCGCCGACGGCGAAGGGCAGCAGCAGGTTCGCCAGCTGCGCCAGCGAGTGGAAGAGCGGCAGCACGCCGAGGATGCTGTCGTCGGCGCCGACGGTCAGGACCGCGAACGCCGCGTCGCGCTCGGCGATCAGGTTGGCGTGCGAAAGCATGACCCCCTTCGGGTCCGAGGTCGTCCCCGACGTGTAGAGAATCACGGCCGTGTTCGAACCATCGGCCGATCGGCCGGCCGCCGCGGCCGCCCGGTCAACGGCCTCTCCTGAGAGTGCCGTATGGATGTCGAGGAGGATGGGGTTCGTGGGGTTCGCTGGGTTCGCGAAGTTCGCGGCGTTCGCGAGGCTCGCGATCGCCTCGCTCGCAACCGTCTTCAGCCGCTCGCTCGTGAACAGCACCTTCGCGCCGGCGTCGCGCAGGATGGTCGCCACCTGCACGGCGTTGTAGTTGGTGTCGAACGGGACGACGGTCGCTCCGACGGCGAGGATGGCCAGGTAGGCCGCGCACCAGTGAGCGTCGTTGTGGGCGAGGATCGCGCATCGATCGCCGGGAACGACTCCGGCGAGAATCAGCCCACCCGCCCTCTGAATCGCCAGCTCGTGCAGGTCCCGATAGCTGAATCGATCGAGCCCGTCCTTCCGCTGGACCTCGACAGCTGTGCGCTCGCCGAACCGGCTGACGGTCTCCTCGAAGATGCGATACAGGTTCGCCAAGCGACGGGGGAAAACAGTATCACTGTCAGGCTTCAGGCTTCAGGATCCAGGCTCCAGGAAGAACTCGTGTGCCGCAAAAAGTCGATCTCTTGACCGTGACGGCGATCCTTTCCTGAAGCCTAAAGCCTAAGGCCTGAAGCCCGTTCCCGGCGGGAACCCGGCGACGTCTGGCGCGCGGTAACGAATCATCGCCAGCCACGTGTTGCGAAGTGCGCAGAATGCGCCGGATCGGCCGCCGCCCCGCTGGCAGGGTTGATGCACTGTCGGTAGGTGCCTCTCGGCGGGCTGGCTCAGGCCTCCGAAAATTCCTTCATGAACCGAGCCGGCTCGCGCGCAGAGACAGGAGGGTGTGGTCATGGCCGCGCTCCTGGAAAAGCCCGTCATGAGACCTCGCAAGCTGAGTCTGTTCGACCAGCTCCGCGAGGAAATGGATCGCATGTTCGAGATGCCGGCTCCCAGATTCGGCCTCGCGCCGTGGCGTGAGGTGGCGTTCGTGCCGCCGATCGAAATCGAGGAGAAGGACAACACGCTTTTCGTCAAGGCCGACTTGCCGGGGATGAAGAAGGAGCACGTGAAGGTGGATGTTGCCCCCGAAGGCGTCACCATCACGGGCGAGCGCAAGGAGGAAAAGGAAGAGAAGAAGGACGGGTACTTCAGGACGGAACGCCTCTATGGCAGCTTCGAGCGCTTCGTGCCTCTGCCCGATGGCGCCGTGTTCGACAAGGCGCATGCCGAGTTCAAGGATGGCGTGCTGACGGTGACCGTTCCTCTCGGCAACGTGCCCAAGCCCGAGGCGAAGACCCTGTCGATTGCGTAGCGTGAAACGTGAGAAGCCTGGCTTCTCACCATAGCGGCAAGCTGGCGGCGCGGCGGTCCGGCCGTTCACGGGAAGGGGACACCCGATGGGCGGAAGCCGCCGCGCCGCCTGTACACGCACTCGATGTCTCACGAGATCGGTTGAAGCAACCGGCGTGATGTTAGGATTCCGCCACCAACGCGTTTCTCTGTTCAGGAGAGCGGGCGTTCGATGGCTGAATCGGTACCGTCCATGGCGTGTGCAGAGTGCGGCGTGGCGGTTCCTGTCGATCATCCGTACGCTTGGTGCGCCTCCTGCGGAGCGCCACTCCCGGCGAACGTGGTGGCGCAGCTTCACAATCAATACACCGGGACGATCGACAAGTCACCGGCCGCCGACGAAGGCCAGTGGCTCAAGACCCACGAGGCGGCCCTCGCGGCCGCGTATGCACCGCTGCTGGCCCCCGAGCGCGTCCGAACCAGCTCGATGGTACTCGTCGGGTCGATGGCGCTGTTCCTCGGCGCCGAGATTGTGAGCGGTGGCAGCTGGAGATGGGCGCTCACCCTGGTCGGCATTCTGTTCCTCCACGAGCTTGGCCACTTCGCGGGCATGCGCTGGTTTGGCTACCAGGACGTGCAGATGTTCTTCATCCCGTTCATGGGGGCGGCGGTGTCGGGACAGCCGCGAGCCGTTGCCGCATGGAAGGACGGCGTGGTGACGCTCCTTGGACCACTGCCCGGCATCATGTTGGGTTTGGTGCTGGCCATCGTGAACATTCGTCTCGGTCGCCAGTGGGTATACCAACTCGCCGACCTGATGATCGGTCTCAACGCCTTGAACCTGCTGCCGGTGATGCCGCTTGACGGTGGCCGGCTGCTTCACCGGACGCTGTTCTCGAGGCACATCGCCCTCGAGATTGCGGCCGGAGTGCTTTCGATCATGGCCCTGGTCGGCCTCGCGCTGCTGCTGAAATCCGGGTGGCTGGTGGCGTTGGCATTCTGGATGGGGACCTTCCTGGTCCATTCGTACCGCAACGCCACCGCCGTGCGATGGCTCCGCAGAACGGAGCCGGACCTGCCAATCGATCCGGCGGCTCTCGATGAGCGTCAACGCTTCGCTCTGTTCAACGCCGCGCGCCTGGCGGTGCCGGACGCGATGCTCGAGCAGACGACCGCCGTGACCGCGGCGATGCGGCACCTGCTCGAGTCGATGCGGCCCATGCCGTCCTGGTCTGCCACCGCGGCGCTGCTGGCTGCCTGGGCCGGAGGCTTGATCGTCTCGGTCGTAGCCGCAGTCCTACTGGTCGCGGCGCCGCCGGCAAGCTGGGCGCGGCATGAGTGCGAGGGACTTGGGGTCGGCGCCGAGTTCCCGATTCGGCCGATGACCGGCGGGCGGGAAATAGCAGAGACTCCAGATGGCTCGCGTCCGGCGATCAGTTGCTCGGCGGTTCATGAAGGGGCCCTGTACACCATCACCATGTATACGACCGGTGACTCGCTGGACGAGGCACGGCGGCAGGCGTGGCTGACGAGGTTCGCGGATGGCGGTACCTTCGGTCGGGTCGAGAAAACGAGCGACGGATTCGAGAGCGCAGACATGGTCTCCGAACGCCAGGGACAACTGCGGCACCGCCTGATCTTCGCGGGCTCGCTTGTGTTCCGGGTGTCGACACTCGGAGCGCCCGAGGAAAACGCGCACCGGTTCATGAGCTCGTTCCGGGTTACCCGCTGACCATCGGACGGGCCCGACGCCGGCCCCCTGCACTGCCTTGTACAATCGACGTCGAAGCCGACACTACTCCTCATTGCCTGGTCCGGCGACCGTAAAGGATTGACCTCATGTCCCTCGACAAACTGAACGCGAGCCTCGTGCGCGACGTCGCCGAGCTCGAACGGGAAGGGCGCGCCAAGGCCCCCGAACGCATCATCGTCGACTACGTGCCGGCGTCCGGAGGCCGCGGGCCGCGCTACAAGCTGCAGGGCAGCGACGGCGAGTTCCTGCGGATGAACGCGAACAGTTACCTTTCGCTGTCGCACCATCCGGGGATGATGCACGCCGCGGATCACGCCGCCCGTGTCTTCGGAACCGGTCCTGGCGCCGTCCGCTTCATCGACGGCACCTCGATCCACCACGTCACGCTGGAGCAGCGGATCGCGGCGTTCACCGGGCGGCCCGCCGCCAAGGCGTTCAATTCGGCCTACACGACCGTCCTCGGAACCGCGATTACGCTCTCCGGCCCCGACACGTACTGGATCGGCGACGAGCTGAACCACAACTGCATCATCCGGGCGATGCGCATCGCCAACATCCCGAGCGATCGACGATCGATCTTCGCGCACAATCGCGCCGACGACCTGGCGAAGAAGCTGGAGGCCGTGCCGGGGGGCATCGGCCGCGTCATCGTCATCTTCGACGGCATCTTCAGCATGCGGGGCGACGCCGCGCCGCTGAAGGAGCTGCTGGCGGCGGCCGCGGCCCACGAGCACCGCTTCCGGGACGGCGTCATTACGATGATGGACGACTCGCACGGCATCGGCGCCTACGGCGCCACCGGCCGCGGCACCGAGGAACACGCCGGCGCTCAGGTCGACGTGTTGATTGGCACGTTCGGCAAGGCATTCGGCGTCAATGGAGGCTTCGTCGCCGCCAGCCCGGAGCTGGTCGAGGCCGTGCGGCAGAAGTCGGACACCTACATCTACACGAATCCACTGGGCGCGGCCGACTGCGCCGCCGCGGTGATGGCCATCGAAGTCGCCGACAGCCATGAGGGACGCGAGCGGCTCGCCAATCTCGCGGCCCGCACAAAGCAGTTCCGCGCCGGCCTCGAGGCACTCGGCCTGGAGTCGATCCCGGGGCCGCACCCGGTCGTACCGGTGTTGGTACGGAGCACCGACAAGGTCCGAGCCATGGTACGCGGCCTCTTCGAGCGCGAGATTCTCGCTGTCGGCCTGACGTTCCCGGTGGTCCCGAAAGGGGACGAGACGATTCGCTTCCAGATCAACGCCGCGCACACCGAGGTCGACATCGAGCAGGTCCTCGAGGCGCTCCGGGCATTGAAGTGACCGGCGGGTGCGACGGGTGATACAGCTGGTGCGACTGGTGCGACCAGTGCGACCGGCGCGGCTCGTGCTCGCGGCTCTAGCCCTGACGTTCGCGGCCCTGCCGGCGGCGGCACAGAGCTCGTTGCTTCAGGCACCGGCGCCAGCGACGCCGCAGCCCTCGGAGTCAGGGTGGTCGGCCTCGGCCGAGCTCGCACTGTACGTGCTTCCAGACGAAGCGAACTATCTCTGGCCGACGGTGTCGGCCGACCACGACTGGCTGCACCTCGAGGCCCGCTACAACTACGAAGCCAAGAACACGGCGTCGTTCTGGGCCGGCGTCAACTTCGAGTGGGGCGAGCGCGTCAGCCTCGCCGTGACGCCGATGTTCGGCGTCGTCACCGGCGACACCGATGGCGTCGCCCCCGGGTTCCTGTTCACGCTAGGCGCCGGAAAGTTCGAGCTCTACAGCGAGGGCGAGCTGATGCTCGACTCCGGCGGCAAAGAGGACAGCTTCTATTACAGCTGGACGGAGTTGAGCTTTACTCCCGTGAGCTGGCTGTCGGTCGGCGCGGCTGCCCAGAAAACCCGGGCCTATCAGACGGCGCGCTATATCGAGCGCGGCGTGCTTGCCGGCACCGCGTGGAAGAACATGTCGCTCACCGGCTACGTGTTCGAGCCGTTCTCGGACAAGCCGAGGGTGGTCGTCGCCTTCGGCATCGAGTTCTAGCGCCGTGTTTCTTCGACGCGCCTTGGCTCGGCGAGTTCATCAACCCTTCGCCGGCTTCGACAGCGGTTCGCCCGGCTTGCTCAGGATCACGACCGAGATCGTCGCCGGCTCGGTGTCGCTCGCGTTGGCTGACGTGCTGTGCACCGATCCCATCGGCTCGAAGAACGTCTGGCCGGCCTCGAGCACCTTGGCCGGCTCTCCGTTGATCGCCCAGCGGATCTTCCCGCGCACTACGTAACCAAAGGTCGGACCGGGATGCTGGTGCGCCGCCGACACCACGCCGGGCGGATACGTGACTTCCAGCATGTTCCCATTCCATCCCTCGAAGGCGGCGCCGAGCGGATGATTGCCGAGCTGCTTCGACTGGGTCACGGCCGCCGCGGCCTGTTCCAGGACGCCATCCGGCGCACGCGCCGAGAGTTCCCGTGCCGTCACCGCACCAGCCAGCGCGCCCAGCCCCGCCTGCAACACCGTTCGACGATCCATGGCCTCACCCCCCGGCCGCGGATGGTAGCACGCAGGCGGGTTCTCGAGGGTCGCGGCGTTCGCGGGTTCTCGAGGGTCGCGGGGTTCGCGGGTTCGCGAGGTTCTAAAAACGCTTGGTGTAGACCGCCTTGGCCGCAGTCCGCTGATCGAGAGTCCGGAAGCCGCGCCGCGGGTTCAGCGGATCGACGTCGTCGATGAAGTTGTGGGTGTAGACGAAGAAAACGTCGTTGCCCGGCCTGACAATCCAGCGGAAACGCGCCTGCCAGCCCAGCACCGCGCTCACCGAGTCGTACTGGATGTTGTTGGTCAAATACATGAACGGGCTGAACTGCGTGTCGATCACCGTCCGCACCAGCTCGGTGTCGAAGCTCCCCTGCACGAGTTCGACGGTGTTGTATTCGAGCTGCGTGTTGACGCGGATCCCGGGGCGCGGCCGCAGGTCCACG
>DATJFF010000215.1:0-16896 GCA_035495795.1 Vicinamibacterales bacterium | reverse complement strand
GAGGCCTCCAGAACTGGACACCGACCATCCGGTCTTCCCTGGCCAGACCCACGCGCCGTACCACAAGACCGTGGACGTGAGCGTCGGCACGATCGCCACGAACCTCGACAGTCCCTATGCGGTGGAGCTGCTCCCAAGCGGACGATTCATCGTCACGGAAAAGCCAGGCAGAATCCGCATCCTGAACAGTGATGGCTCCTCGTTCCGGACCGTCACCGAGGGGCTGCCGGCGATTTACGTGCGCGGCCAATCCGGCCTCCTCGACGTCGAGCTCGATCGCAACTACCAAACCACTCACAGGATCTTTTTCACCTATTCGCACGATGTCGACGCCAACAATGCGTCGCTCGCCGTGGGCAGCGCCGTGCTCGACGAAGAGGCAGGCACGATCTCGGACGTGAAGACCCTGATTGAAACCGTTCCGGTGACCAAGCGGGCGGGCAGCCAGGTCGGCGCGCGCATCGTCATCGATTCCAAAGACGGAAATTTATTCGTGTCGATCGGCGACCGCTCGACCGGAGATCCGATCCCGCTGCAGGCGCAGGATCGCGACACTTATCTCGGCAAGATCGTCCACATCACGCCGGACGGCAAGGCCGCCCCCGGCAATCCATCGCTCGGCCTGCCCGAAATCTGGTCGATGGGCCATCGCACGCCCCAGGGAATCGCCTTCGCGCCGGACGGGCGGCTGTGGGAAACCGAGCACGGTCCGCGCGGCGGCGATGAGCTCAACCTGATCGAGAAGGGCAAGAACTATGGCTGGCCGGTGATCGTACACGGCATCAACTACCCGGGAACGAAGATCGGCGAGGGGATAGTCGAAAAGGCAGGTTTGGAGCAGCCCCGTTACTACTGGGATCCGGTCATCGCACCGTCCAGCCTCGTGTTCTACCAGGGCAATCTGTTCCCGCAATGGAAGACCAGCGTGCTCATCGGCGGGATGGCTGGCCGGGGCCTGTTCCGTCTGGAGCTCGGCAAGGACGACAAGGTCGTCAACGAGGAAGCGCTGCTCTCGGACCTGAATGAGCGGATTCGCGACGTGCGCGTGTCCCCGGACGGCGCGGTCTACGTGCTGACCGACGGCCCGGGTGCCAAGCTGCTCAAGCTCACGCCGGCCGCGTCCAGCTCGCGGGTCCAGTAGCTTCGGGTTACGGCGTGCCGGACCAGCCGCCGCCAGGCGCCTGATAGAGCTGCACAAGAGCCACGAAGGCGGCGCCCTCCGTTTGCGCAACCGACAGCTCTGCGCTGAATAACTGCCGCTGGCTGTCGAGGAACGACGCGACGCCGGCCTCTTCCATGGTGGAAGCCGGACAATTGGGGGCCGACAGAGGCCATAGAATGTGCGCACGTGCTCCCGAATGAAGGCGCCCTCTATTGATCCCTCAACGCTGACGTTTCTTGCCGGCGGTGGCGAAATGGGCGGCCGCATGCGCGAGATGGATTGGTCGCGGACGGCGCTGGGTCCGCCGCACTTGTGGCCGCAGAGTCTTCGCAGCACCGTCAGCATGCTGCTTCCGTCGAAGGCGCAGATCGTCCTGTTCTGGGGTCCCGAGTTCAACGTCCTCTACAACGACGCGTACCGGCCGGTGTTCGGCGCCAAGCACCCTGACGTGCTGGGGCTGCCGGGCCGGAACGCATGGAGCGAGATCTGGGACACGCAAGTGGGTCTGCACGCGCTGCTCGAAGGCGTGGTTCGCACCGGCGAGGCGTTCTGGGCACGCGATCTTCTCTTCGTCCTCGAGCGGTACGGATTCGTCGAGGACACCTATTTCGACGTCTCCTACGATCCGGTTCGTGTCGAATCCGGCACCGTCGGCGGCGTCTTCTGCATCGTGACGGAAACGACCGAGCGGGTCGTCGGCGAACGCCGGCTGGCGCTGCTTCGGGATCTCGCCGCCCGCAACGCCACCGCGCGAACCGAGCGCGACGCCTGCGTCCTGGCGATGGAGACACTGACGGGGAGGCCGGATGTCACGTTCGCTCTGGCGTACCTCGATGACGACCTTCAGGCCGCCACGCCCGGGGCCGAGCAGCAGCTCGCCGGGGCCAGTCCCGATCTGGCCAAGACCCTTGTCATTCCCTCGTCTGCCGGCCGGCCTGGCCGAGTGATCATCGGCGTCAATCCACGGCGGCCCTTCGACGACAGCTATCGCAGCTTTCTCGATCTGGTTGCGGATCAGCTCGCAACCGCGCTGAACAATGCGCGGGCCTATGAGACGGAACGACAGCGCGCAGAAGGGCTCGCGGCCATCGATCGCGCCAAGACAACGTTTTTCAGCAACGTCAGCCACGAGTTCCGGACGCCGCTGACCTTGCTGGTCGGTCCGCTTGAAGACGAGCTTGCCGATCCGGCGCCCGGACCGCCGGCGCATCGCGAACGGATTGAAACCGCGCACCGGAACGCGTTGCGGCTGCTGCGGCTGGTCAACACGCTCCTGGATTTCTCCCGCATCGAGGCCGGCCGGATCGAGGCCAACTACGAACCGACCGATCTGTCATCGCTCACGATCGACCTGGCAAGTGCGTTCCGATCGGCGATGGAAAGAGCCGGCCTGGCGCTGATCGTGGATTGCCCGCCGCTCCCGCAACCGGTCTTCGTCGACCGCGACATGTGGGAGAAGATCGTTCTCAACCTGCTGTCGAACGCGTTCAAGTTCACGTTCGAAGGCGAGGTCCGCGTTCAGCTGCGATGGCAGGACGATCACGTGGACCTGCGGGTGAGCGATACCGGTGCCGGCATTCCCGAGCCGGATCTCGGCCGGATCTTCGAGCGGTTCCACCGGGTCACGCGCGTGAAAGCGCGAACCCAGGAAGGCACCGGGATCGGCCTGGCGCTCGTCCAGGAGCTTGCCCGGCTGCACGGCGGAAGCGTCGCGGTCTCGAGCGAGGCCGGACGGGGCGCGAGCTTCACTGTCAGCGTTCGCACCGGTACATCTCATCTTCCTGCCGACCGCATCTCGGCAACCCGTCAGCTCGCTCCGACGACAATCGGCGCCACGCCCTACGTGGAAGAGGCGCTTCGATGGCTGCCCGGCGCCGCGCCTGCCGCTCGATCGCTTGCCGAATCTCTTGCCCCGGCATCGCCCGCAAGAGGCGATTCGCTTGCGAATGCGCGGATCCTGGTTGCCGATGACAACGCCGACATGCGGGACTACCTGGCCCGGATTCTCGGTCCGTACTATCGCGTCGAGGTCATCGCCGACGGCCGCACCGCGCTCGCTCGCATCCGGGAGGAGGCGCCGGACCTGGTGCTGACCGACGTGATGATGCCGGAATTGGACGGCTTTGGACTGCTCGCCGCAGTCCGGGGCGATCAGCGCACCCAGTCCATACCGGTCGTCCTCCTCTCCGCGCGGGCCGGTGAGGAATCGCGCATCGAGGGGCTGAAGGCCGGCGCCGACGAGTATCTCGTCAAGCCGTTCAGCGCGCGCGAGTTGCTCGCCTGCGTCGGTTCACAACTCCGGCTGGCGCGTCTCCGGCAGGAGACCGAACGGGTCCTGCGATACCAGCGGGACCAGCACCAGACACTGCTCAACCAGGCGCCGCTCGGCGTGTATCTCGTCGATGCCGACTTCCGGATCATCGAAGCCAATCCGGTTGCGCTTCCCGTGTTCGCGGAGATCCCAGGCGGATTCGTCGGACAGGACTTTGACGAGGTCACGCACCGGCTATGGCCGACAGAGCTTGCGGACGAGATGGTCGCCATCTTTCGCCGGACGCTGGACACGGGCGAACCGTACGTCGCGTCGGACGGCGGTGGATTCCGAATCGATCGTGAAGCGTTCGAGTACTACGAATGGCGGGTCGATCGAATCACGCTGCCGGACGGCCGGTTTGGCCTCGTCTGCTATTTCCGTGACATCTCCGAACAGAAACGAGCGGCGGCTGCGAAGGCGCACCTGGCCGCTCTCGTAGACTCGGCAGACGACGCGATCATCGCCAAGAGTCTCGACGGCGTCATCCAATCGTGCAATCCCGCGGCAGAGCGGCTGTTCGGCTACTCGTCCCAGGAGCTCATCGGCCAGAACGTCCGGATCCTGGTCCCTCCCGATCGCGCTTCGGAAGAGGACGAAATCCTCGCGCGCCTCGCACGCGGCGAGCGCGTCGAGCACTTCGAGACCGTCCGGGTGACCAAAGACGGCCGGCGGCTCGACGTCGCGCTCACAATCTCGCCGGTCCGGGATGACTCCGGCCGGATCATTGGCGCCTCGAAGATCGGACGCGACATCACGGCAATCCGCCAGGCCGAAGCCGAGCGGGTTCGATTGATCGAAGAGAACGCAGCGGTCACCGAAACGCTCAACAACGTCGGGGCGATTGTCGCCTCGGATCTCGATCGCGACAAGGTCGTCCAGGCGGTCACCGACACCGCGACGCAGCTGACGACCGCCGAGTTCGGCGCCTTCTTCTACAACGTGATCGACGCGCGCGGGGAGAACTACACCCTGTACACGATCTCGGGCGCGTCGCACGATGCGTTCTCGAAGTTCCCCATGCCGCGCAACACCGAGGTATTCGAGGCGACGTTCAAGGGAACCGGTGTCGTCCGCAGCGCCGATATCACCACGGACCCGAGATACGGTCACAACGCGCCCTACCACGGCATGCCGCCTGGACACCTTCCAGTCCGCAGCTATCTCGCGGTTCCGGTCAAGGGCCGAGGCGCCGAAGTCATCGGCGGGCTGTTCTTCGGGCATTCAGCGGTCGGCCGGTTCGATCCGCACCATGAGCGAATTGCTGTCGGCATCGCCGCGTGGGCGTCGGTCGCGCTCGAAAACGCCAGGCTGTACATGAGCGTCCAGGACGCGAGCCGCGTGAAGGACGAGTTCCTCGCCAGCCTGTCGCACGAGCTCCGGACGCCGCTGAACGCGATTCTGGGCTACTCGCGAATGCTCCGGACCGGCATCATCGCCCCGGACCGGAGGGAAAAGGCGATCGACACGATCGAACGAAACGCAACCTCGTTGACCCAGATCGTCGAGGACGTCCTCGACATCTCGCGGATCGTGTCGGGCAAGATCCGGCTCAATGTCCAGCCGGTCGATTTCCCAACCATCGTTCGCACCGCGGTTGATGCCATCGCGCCTGCTGCCGATGCCAGGGGGGTGCGGGTCGAAATCGTCCTGGATCCGGCCGCAGCACCGGTGTCGGGAGACCCGGAGCGCCTGAGGCAGGTCCTGTGGAACCTGCTCTCCAACGCTGTCAAGTTCACCAATCGCGGCGGCCGGGTCCAGGTGCGGCTCGAGCGCGTGAATTCGCACGTCGAGGTGATCGTCAGCGACACGGGGATCGGCATTCCGCCGGAGTTCCTGCCTCACGTCTTCGAACGGTTCCGGCAGGCGGACGCTGGCTTCACGCGCGAACGCGGAGGACTTGGGCTGGGCCTGTCGATCGCGCGCCAGTTGATCGAGATGCACGGCGGGACCATCGACGCCTCGAGCGCGGGCGTAGGTCAGGGAGCCACGTTCCGCGTCAAGATCCCGCTCATGATCGTCCACACGCTCCGCGACGACAAGCCACGCGTCCACCCGCGCGCGGGATCGAGCCTCGCGAACGTCAGCGCCGAGAGTCTCCGCGGGATTCACGTGCTCACCGTCGACGACGAGCCGGACGCGCTGGCGTTGGTCAGCGAAGCGCTCGAAGCCGCTGGGGCTCGTGTGACGACGGCGCAATCCGCGGAAAGCGCGCTGGAAAAGCTCGTGGTCGAGACGCCGGACGTCATCGTGGCGGACCTGGGCATGCCGAAGATGGATGGGTTCGCGTTCATCGAGCGGCTGAGGCGCCACGATAATTCGCGCGTCCGCGAGCTCCCCGCCGCGGCGCTGACCGCCTACGCCCGATCGGAGGATCGAATGAAGGCGCTGCAGGCCGGTTTCCAGATCCATCTCGCCAAACCGATCGACCCGGCGGAGCTGGTGACGACGATTGCATCGCTGGCGCGGCGGGTGGTGGTCAGGAACCGGGACAGTGGGCCGGGTCCGACGATCAAGTAACGCTTGCGCAGCCTCTGAACGCTCTTGCGCTCAAGACCCGCGGGCCTCGTGCGACGACGATCGTTTGGAAGGACCATGGCCGGCACGATCTCCGAAGAACAGCCCGTCAATTGGGGCACACCAAGAGCTCGGTGGGTGCTGCTGGCTACCGTGCTGGGCTCGGGCGTGGCCTTTCTCGACGCGATGATCGTGAACGTGGCGCTCGCGACGATCGGCACCGAGCTGGACGCGAGCGTCGCCGGGCTGCAATGGGTCGTCAACGGCTACACGCTCACGCTCGCCTCGCTGATTCTGATTGGCGGTTCTTTGGGTGACCGCTTCGGCCGACGAAAGATTTTCCTGTTCGGAATCGTGTGGTTCGCAGCCGCATCGCTGCTCTGCAGCGTCGCGCCCACTTCCGGGGCGCTGGTGGCGGCTCGTGTGCTCCAGGGGATCGGCGGCGCCTTGCTCACGCCAGGCAGCCTCGCCATCCTTCAGGCCTCGTTCGTGCCGGGCGATCGCGGACGGGCGGTGGGCGCCTGGTCGGGCTTGTCGGGCGTTGCCGGCGCGATCGCGCCCTTCGTCGGTGGCTGGCTCATCGGCGTTGGTTCGTGGCGGCTGATATTCGTGATCAATGTGCCGCTGGCAGTCGCCGTTGTCGCCCTGACGCTCCGGCACGTGCCCGAGTCGCGAGATCCGTCAGCCGCACCCGGCATCGATGTCGCCGGCGCGGTGCTGACCGTCGTCGGGCTGGCCGCCGTCACCTGGGCGCTGATCGAGGCCGGCGAACGCGGTGCGACCAGCGCCGTGGTGGCGGTTGGCGCTGTCGGACTGGCGTCGCTCGCCGGGTTCGTTGCCGCGGAGCGAAATGTCCGGCACCCGATGTTGCCGCTCGAGATCTTT
Organism: Vicinamibacterales bacterium; assembly: GCA_035495795.1. Taxonomy (GTDB): domain Bacteria; phylum Acidobacteriota; class Vicinamibacteria; order Vicinamibacterales; family UBA2999; genus VFZN01. Next base: position 10,021 of record DATJFF010000215.1, on the reverse strand, counting down.
CGCTCGCGGCAGTTCACGGCCGCCAACCTCGTCACGTTCATCGTCTATGCCGGTCTCTCGATCACCTTCTTCCTGCTCGTAATTCATCTTCAGCAGGTACTGGGCTACTCGCCGCTGCAGGCAGGCGCCGCGACCCTGCCGGTGACGGGCCTGATGCTGGCACTGTCGTCGCGCGCCGGGCAGCTGGCCGACCGCATCGGCCCCCGCTTGCCAATGACTGCAGGTCCGCTCGGCATCGCCGCCGGGCTCGCGCTATTGAGCCGCGTCCAGGAAGGAGCAACCTATCTCGGCACCATACTGCCCGGGCTGGTTGTGTTCGGCCTCGGGCTGTCGCTCACGGTTGCGCCGCTCACCGCCACGGTGCTTGCCGCAGCGGACACCAGACACGCGGGCATTGCATCCGGGGTCAACAACGCGATCTCGCGGGGGGCTGGGCTGCTGGCCGTTGCGATGATTCCGGGGCTGACAGGTCTGACCGGCGATGCGTATCACGACCCGGCTGTCTTCGCGAGCGGCTTTCGCGCGGCACTGCTTATCAGCGCCGCTCTGGCCGCGGCCGGCGGCGTTCTCGCCTGGATGCTGATCCGGAACGAGGTCGCCGGCCGCGCCAGTGCATGCCCCGCGGCAAGTCTGGACAGACGCCACTACTGTGCCGTCGACGGCGCACTCCTGGCGACCGAGCGCGACGCGGCTGAGGCGACGCGATCGGCCTGATCGTCGGTCCCGATGCTCACGCCGGTCAGGCTCGGCTGAGCCGCCAGCGCCTAGCGCACGCGTGCGTGTTCGGCGCGTGCCGTCGCGAGCAGCTGGAGGTCCGGATCCGCATTCTGCCAGACGGTGAACAGATCCTCGTAGGCGCGCTTCGCCGAGGCGGCGTCACCGCCGGCGGAAAGCGCCCGGGCGAGCTGGAGACGCGCCATGGCGCCCATCGGATCCTCGAGGACGACACCCGGATGATCGAGGATCTTCTGGAATTCCGCGGCCGCTTCACCAGCCTTGCGCAGCGCGAGATACGACAGTCCGCGAACGTAGGTCGGATACATCGCGCCGAACGCCACCCCGCCAGCGCCGTAAAAGCTGATTCCCGGCTGGGCGAACTCATAGGTGCCAGCTGGTCGCAATAGCTCGATCGCTCGAGACGGGTCGCCGGCCTTCAACGCGGCGAGCGCGCGCAGCGTCGGCAGGTAGTTGTACCGGACCGACGTATCCTCGGGAAAGCGACGGTCGAGATCGTCGGCGATTGTCTGCGCCCGAGCGGTATCGCCAGCGATCGCCAGCGCCAATGCGCCGGCGTATGTGACGTGGCGTCCCTTTCCGGCATCGAGGACGTGCAGGGCGCTTCGCTGTGCCACGGCCACGTTGCCGTACCACGCCTCCCAGACGGCCATCGCGGTTTCGTAGGCAGTGGCCCGCTCGAGGTTTCCGACCGCCGCCGCGAGCTCGATGGCATGGCGCGCCGACTCTCTCGCGCCCTCGAGGCGGCCAGCGCGCGCGCGCGTCAAGGCCTGAAGGTTGGCCAAACGGTCTTCGCGGTCCGGCTTGCCCTTGGCCAGTTCGATCTGGCGTTGCATTCCGGGACCATCGCCTTTCAGAAACGCGATATGGAACGCATCCGTCAGCGCATCCGGTTGATCGGCGCGCGTCACCGCTTGGCGAAGCGCCAGTTCGGCCTCCGCCGTCCGACCGAGGCTGAGATAGCCCCACACCACGTTGTAGTACGCCGGAACGGCAGGCCCGCTGTCGGGACTGATGACAATCGCCTTTTTGGCCTCCTCGATCATCAATTCGAATTGACCGGTGCCTCCCGCGAAATACCCGGACGTGAGTCCGGGCGCGACCGGATCGCGCGGATAGGTCTGAGCCCACAAGCGGAGCGTGTCGCCCTCTTTTTCGAGGTTGCCGGTCACCTGCCGGTCGTAAATCGTCGTGATGAAGAAACGGTCGCGGTCGGTCGCGCGATCGCGCAATTCGTACGCCTTGCGAGTGCTCGCTTCGCCGAGGACGGTCTCCCCGCGGGTGCTGTAGGTCAGGCCCAACTGCGAATGAGCAATCGCGAAATCCGGATCGATTTCAACCGCGCGCTTGAGCAGCGGGATTGCCGTTGGCGTCCCGATCGCGCTAATCGCTGCGCTGTACGCTCTCAGCGCGTCGAGCGAGGTGGTACTGGACTCCTCGAGCGGTGTCGAGTGCTGGCGTACCGTCGCCAACGATTCGCCGACGCGGGTTCGGAATTGCTTTGCGAGCTGGCTGAGAACGTTCAGCACCTCTTCTTTTCGCGCTGCCTGGAGTTGTTGTTGGTCGAGCAGATCGCCGGTCGCACAATTCTGCGCGCGAAGGGCAAGCACGTACTGCGTGCCGAGGCTCGCAATCGACCCCCCGACCATCGCGGTGCTGCCAGTGCGGACGCAGAGGTCGCGCGCCACATCGTCGGTTAGCGGCGCCGTGGGCGGTTGGCCCATCAGCTGGAGGGCCCGGCGGATGCGATCCTCGGGCACGATGCTGAGAAACGGCGACTGCCCGAGCTGCACCGCCAGTCCCTGCCGCAACGTTTCATCGAACACCTCATCGCCGGTCCGGTTGGTGAAGTCGGCGAGGAGAATCGTGTCCCTGTCGGTCAGCGGTGGCGGCCGTTGGACATACAACGTACCGCCGACGAGAGAAGCAACAGCCAGCGCCGCCGCCAGTCCCCATGCTATCCACCGTCGTGTTCCCCGCGGTGTGCGCTCACTTGGAACGCGGGCCGACTGACGACCGGAATCGCGATCGTGCTTCAGCCGCTCCAGATCGCCACGAAGCGCAGCGGCATCCGGATAGCGATCCCCTCTGTCCTTCTCCAGGCATCTGTCGATGATCCGCTGCAGCTCCGGCGGCAGGGTGGCGTCGACCTGAGCGAGCGGGATCGGCGCGTGGTTGAGGATCGCATCGAAGATGACCCCGGCAGTCTCGCCGCGGAAGGCCATCGTGCCGGTCGCCATTTCGTAGAGCACGACGCCCATCGAAAACAGGTCGGTGCGGGCGTCGACTTCCTGCCCACGAACCTGCTCGGGCGACATGTAGCCGAGCGTCCCGACCGCACTGCCAGGGTTGGTCGTGCTCAATGCGGTCCTCGTGAGCTGCGCTCCGTCGCCAGCGGCCGGCCGGACCTTCGCCAGGCCGAAGTCGAGGATCTTCACGTGCCCACGGCCGGTGACGAAGAGGTTTGCCGGCTTGATGTCGCGGTGGATGATCCCGGCAGCGTGCGCGGCCTCGAGCGCGTCGGCCATCTCGATGGCCATCGGCAGCAGCAGCTCGAGAGGGAGCGGGCGGCCGCCGATGCGATGCTTGAGCGTCGACCCGTCGAGGAGCTCCATGACCAGGAACGCGCGGCCGTCCTGTTCGCCAACGTCGTAAATGGTGCAGATGTTCGGATGATTGAGCGCGGAGGCGGCGCGCGCCTCGCGGCGGAACCGGGTCACCGCGTCCAGGTCGCCGGCCAGTTCCAGCGTGAGGAATTTCAGCGCGACGGGACGCTGCAGCCGGGCATCCTCGGCACGGTAGACGACGCCCATGCCGCCGCCGCCCAGCTTTCCGGCGATGCGGTAGTGCGAGAACGTCTGACCGATCAACGGATCGGCGCCAATCTCACCCTCATTGCCGTCCGGTCCGCTGATCTGGCGTGCCGCCAGGTCTATTGCCGGAGCGCCAAGAAAGTCGCCGGCGCGATCGTGAGCATCGATGAGCGAACGGATTTCGTGCTCCAGCGGCTCGTCGCCGCGGCAGGCGTCCTGCAGAAACAGGTCGCGCTCCGCTACCGGACGGTCGAGCGCCGACTGCAGCAGCCTATCGACGTGATTCCAGCGTTCGGGGTCCATTCCCATTCCCGCCGGTCAGCTCGCGATACAACCAGGCTTTCGCCGTCTTCCATTCGCGCATCACGGTGATCGCCGAGACGTGGAGTACTTCGGCGGTCTCGTCGACGCTCAGGCCGCCGAAGAACCGCAGCTCGACCACCTGGGCCTTGCGCGGCGCCCGCTCGGCCAGCGCGTTGAGAGCATCGTCCAGGGACACGAAATCGCTGGAGCGATCGGGGCCGATGACGGCCGCTTCGTCGAGCGAGACGTGCTCGACACCCGCGCCGCGCTTCAGATTGCGCCGCCGCGCATGATCGACGAGGATGCGCCGCATCGCCTGGGCCGAGACGGCCAGGAAGTGAGCGCGGTCCTGCCAGTGCATGCGCGTGTAATCCACCAGCCGGAGGTAAGCTTCGTTGACCAGTGCCGTCGTCTGGAGGCTGTGGCCGGCACGCTCGCGTTTCATGTAGTGCCGCGCCAGGCGGCGGAGCTCGTCGTACACGATCGGTGTCAGCTGAGCGAGCGCGCGCTGATCACCGCCGCTCCAGGCGCGGAGGAGGGCGGTGACGTCGCCGCGAACCGGGTCATGAGCGGTCGCGTCCGGATCCATCATGCCGCTGGCTGAGTATACGTCTTCGCTATCCGTTCGACTGATAGTTCCGCCGGGGCTTCTGCGCCTTTCCAGTTAAGGGGTCGCTGGCGCGACCGCGAAAGGAGCCGACGGTATGGTGAAACATCTGGTCAGGGGATTGTTGACGGCCGGCCTGATCGCCGGGTTGACAAGCGCGATGCAGGCGTCCGGCACTCCCGAACGGGGCGAGACGCGCGCGGCCGGTCGCGATCCTGGCGGGCATGGGCCGGCCTGCTCGAACGCCAGCCTGCAAGGCAGCTTTGGATTCACCAGCGTCGGGACGCTGCTCGCGCTCCCGGCCCCTTTTGCTGGTCCCTTCGCTGAAGTCGGCCGCCAGACCTTCGACGGCGACGGCGGCACCGATGCCACCGCGACGCTGAGCGCCAACGGCAACATTGTCAGGGCGACGGTGCACGGCACGTATGCGGTGAATCCGGATTGCACCGGTTCGATGACGCTCTTCGTGCTGCCCTTCGGCAGCACTGTCAACCTGGACTTCGTCGTCGACGATGACGGGACCGAGATTCGGGCGATCGTGACCGGGGCCGGTGCTGTCGAGAGCCGCATCTACAAGAAGCAGGTTTCGCGCGGCCGCTCGGGCGAATAGCTGCGGAGCCGTCCGGACGAAGGTCAGTCGATTGGCTTCAGATTGGCGACGATCTGGCTCCGGTAGGGTTCCAGGAACGGCGGGAGCACCACCTTCTCGCCAAGCGTCTCGGGATCCTCATCCACGGCGAACCCGGGCCCGTCGGTGGCGATCTCGAACAGCACGCCGTTGGGCTCGCGCACGTACAGGCTGCGGAACCAGAACCGATCGACCTTGCCGCTGTTAGGAATGTCGAACTCGTTCAGGCGGGCGGCCCACGCGTCGTAGTTGCCGTCGGGCGTCCGGAATGCCACGTGGTGCACGCCGCCGGCGCCCTGGCCCGATGGCGGCAAGTCGGGCTGCACGGCAACGTGCAGCTCGGCATGCGGCCCTCCATCGCCCATCTCGAAGACGTGCACCGTCGTGCCCGGATTGTCGGGATGCGAACAATCGCGGATGAGTCGCATGTTGAAGACGCGAGTCAGCAGCGCGTCGGTCGGCTTGAGGGTCGGAACGCTGATGACGATCGGGCCGAGGCCGCGGATCTGATGTTGCACCGGAACCGGGCTCCGGTCCCACGGCACCGGTGGATCGCCGGCACCGCCGTCGTCGATCAGCGCGAGACGCTGCCCTTCCGGATCTTCGAACTGGAGCGTGAGGCGGCGATCGCGTTCGATGATCTCACCATGGGTGACCTGTAGCTCAGCGAATCGTTGCGCCCACCACTTGAGCGCAGCCTCGCCGTTCACGCGGAGGCATGTGCGGACGATGCTCCGCGTTCCGCGGCGCTCGCGGGGGACCGGCCAGTCGAAGAACGTCAGATCCGTACCGGGACTGCCTTTCGCGTCTGCGTAGAACAGGTGATAGGCGCTCACGTCGTCCTGGTTCACCGATCGCTTGACCAGGCGCATGCCCATCGTGCTGGTGTAGAAGCGATGGTTGTCCTTGATCGCGGCGGAGATCGCGGTGAGGTGGTGAACGCCGGTGAGCTGCATGGCCCTTCTCCTCGCGCGTCGGACTGTAAGCTTACGCCCGATCGAGGCGAGCGGAAGTCCCTTGACATCGCGTGGCAAATAGATTACTAAATGGTTATATAAAGTTATGGCTATGGAATCGGCTCGCCTGGACGCTACATTCGCCGCTCTTGCCGACCCGACCCGCCGCGCCATCCTCGCCCGGCTGGCTACGGGAGCCGCCACAGTCAACGAGCTGGCCGAACCGTTCGACATGACCCAGCCGGCTGTCTCGAAGCACCTCAAGGTGCTCGAGAGCGCCGGACTGGTGACGACGGATCGGGACGGGCAACGCCGGCCGCGGCGATTGCAACCAGCCCGGCTGGCCGAAGCGAACGCCTGGCTCGAGCAATACCGCGAGTTCTGGGAGTCGTCGTTCCGCCGCCTCGACGACGTGCTCGTCGAGCTGCAGCCTCGGAAGTCACCGCGACAGCCTCGCTCTCGGAGACGAGGGCATTAAGGAGCCGACCTATGTTGTTCTACCCGCAGACGTTCAAGCTCTCCACTCCGAGCGATCGCGAGATTCTTGTCGAGCGTGACTTCGACGCACCGCGTGCGCTGGTTTTCGACGCATTCACCCGGCCGGATCTGGTCCGACGCTGGCTGCTCGGACCGGATGGCTGGACGATGCCCGTGTGCCAGATCGACCTGCGCGTCGGCGGCGCCTACCGCTACGTGTGGCGCAAGGAGTCAACCGGCGCCGAGATGGGGATGGGCGGTACGTTCCGTGAGATCGTCCCGCCGCAGAAGCTCGTGATCACCGAGAAGTTCGACGATGCCTGGTACCCAGGCGAGGCGATCAACACCACAACCTTCGAAGAGCGGAGCGGGGTCACAACCGTCAGGCTCGTCGTCACATACGAATCGCGCGAGGCGCGCGACATCGCGAGCCGATCGGGGATGGAGCGCGGCATGATCGCCGGGTTCGATCGGTTGGAGCAGGTGCTGGCCGCTGGCGGCAAGTGAGTCGTCTGGCTGAACCGTGCATTGCGGCCCCGCTTTCAGTCGCGCAGGGAGGTGTAGCATCGCTCTGAGATGCGCCAACGGAAGGGCGACGGTGCCGGGTGAGCATTTGGAGCCACTGCAGGAGAAGTGTGGGCGCGACCGCTGCGATCCTGGCGGCCATCTGCATGCACGTGCTCGGCGCCGAACCGGTTGGGGTCCGCCACACCGAAGGCATCGTCCACGGCTTCCTGGTGCTCCGGACACTGGACGGTGACTCGATTGCCGATGGTGAACTGGTCCAGACCACGCGCGGCGACCGCGTGACGTCGCGCCTGAGTTTCCGGTTCAAGGACGGGTCGGCTCACGAGGAGACGGCCGTCTTCACACAGCGGCAGCAGTTCCGACTGGTCAGCGACCATCTGGTTCAGAAGGGGCCGAGCTTTGCGCGGTCGCTCGACATGACCATCGACGCGCCGAGCGGCAAGGTCGTCGTGCGCTACTCAGACGACGGTGAGACGAAGACCGAGTCAGAACAATTGGAGCTGCCGCCCGACCTCGCGAATGGCCTCATCCTCACACTCCTCAAGAACGTGAACCCGAAGGCTCCTCCCAAATCGCTGTCGTTCGTCGCGGCGACGCCGAAGCCGCGGCTGGTCAAGTTGGAGGTGACGGCCGCCGGTAGCGAGCGCTTTGCAACAGGCGGCACCGGGCGGACGGCAACCAACTACCGGTTGAAGGTTGACATCGGCGGACTCAGCGGAGTGCTTGCTCCCCTGCTGGGAAAGCAGCCGCCGGACTCGCATGTCTGGATTCTCGGCGGGGAAGCGCCGGCGTTCGTCAAGTCTGAGCAGGCGCTCTATCTTGGCGGTCCGATCTGGCGCATCGAGCTGGTCAGTCCGGTCTGGCCCCGCGAGCAATCGCACTGAGTCGGTGAATCCGACGCCTGGCGACATGCCGTACCGCATCGATCTCCCCGCACTCGACGACCGTGCTTTCGATCGCCTCGTCGGCCTTGGCGCGCTCGACGTCGAGTTGACGACAGAGGGCAGGACCGCGGCGCTGATGCCCGATCGAGTCGCTCCCGATGAGATTTCGAGCGCACTCGGCGTAACGGTCCTGGGCGTTGCGCCGGCCGAGGAACGCGATGCTGGGTCGGTGTGGGTGCTGAGCCCGCGGCCGGTGCGCGTGGGCGGCGTGACGATAGTACCGGCGCACCACCAATCCGGGCCTGGAACGATCCGGCTGACGGACGCGCGCGCCTTCGGCACCGGGCTGCACGCGACTACGACGTTGTGCCTCCAGACAATCCACGACGTGGTCGGGCACGCGCCTCCCAGCACAGTGCTCGACGTGGGCACTGGTTCGGGTGTGCTCGCGCTGGCGGCTCTGACCCTCGGCGTTCCACGCGCGGTCGGCCTCGACATCGATCCCGAAGCGATGACCGCTGCCGCGGCCAACGCCCGTCTCAACGACCTGGGCAGCCGGCTTCACCTGGTCCACGGCGGGCCGGCTGCCGTCATCGGAGCGTGGCCGCTGGTGATGGCCAACCTGCTGACAGGCCCGCTGCTGGAGCTCGCTCCTGAGCTGGTGCGGCGAGTTGGCCACCGCGGCCAGTTGCTGCTTTCCGGGATTCGCGCTTCGACCCGAAGCGAGGTCGAGAATGCCTACGTCCGCTGGGGCATGCAGTGCATCGCATCGTCAGCCCGGGACGGGTGGCTTGCGCTCCTTTTGCAGGCCTCGTGGTGAACCTCTCGTCAAGCTGCAAGAATGACCCGATGAGCATCACGCGTCTCTTGCTGGTCCGGCACGGCGCCACGACCGCGACCCAGGAGGACCGCTTTTCAGGTTCGAGCGGCGCCGAACTGTCGGAGCAGGGCCGATGGCAGGCTGAGCGCCTGGGAGAACGACTATCGCCGCTCGACATTACGGCGATCTATTCGAGTCCGCTGTCGCGGGCACTCGACACCGCGCGGATCGTGGCCGGGCACTGCCGGCTCGAGCCCGTCACCCGCGACGGGCTGCAAGAGATCGGTCACGGCCACTGGGAGGGCATGAAACGCGAAGACGTCGAGCGGGAGTTTGGCGCCGAGTACGCCGCGTGGGAGGAGGATCCGTTTACGTTCGCGCCGGCTGGCGGCGAGTCGGGCCTCGCCGTTCTTGCCCGTGCGCTTCCGGTGATTCGGGACGTCGTCACGGCGCATGCGGGCGGGCAGGTGGTGGTCGTCTCACACAAGGCGACGCTCCGGCTGATCCTCAGCAGCCTCCTCGCTTTCGATCCTCGCGGTTACCGCGATCGCCTCGACCAGGCGCCCGCCTGCCTCAATGTGCTCGACTTCAGGGATCCGGTGCGGGCCCGGCTGATGCTGTTCAACGATACGTCGCACTACACCAACCGACCGCGGGTGCCCGGCCAGGCGCTCTCGAAGTGGTGGGACAGGGCCTAGACGAAGGCAGAAGGCAGAAGGCAAAAGGCAAAAGGCAAAAGGTACAAGGTAGCCGGTTATCGCCCGGGGGGCTTTCGTTCCGCCGCACGGTAGCCGCGCATCATGTTCTCGAGCGAGTAGTTCGCCTCGTGACACGCGTACTCGTAGATCAATTCAGTCGTCCGATCCATCGTCAGCTCACCCTTCCACGGCCGCGTGAATGCGGTGGAATCGTCGATCTCGAACTGATAGAGCAGCGTGTCAGCGTCGAACAGGCTGAAACGTTCGACGATGTGCAGGTTCTCGTCCCAGCCGAAGTTTCCGCCTGCGTCGCCGTAGTAACCGTTTCCTGACTTGAAGTTCGTGGTGTCCACGATCAGCGTGTTGCCGTCCCAGCGACCGGTGGAGTGTCCGAGCGGAAGCGCGACGCTCCTGGGCGGATGAGGACGATTGTCCATGTGGACGATGCGGGCGTCGTGGATCATCTCCGCGAAGATCAGGACGACATCCTTGGCGACGACAATCTGGTAGTTGCTGTTGTAGGAGTAGGGCAGGAGCGGCGGACCCGCCGTGAGAAACGAGACGCACTGATC
>DATJFF010000214.1:0-14648 GCA_035495795.1 Vicinamibacterales bacterium | reverse complement strand
ACCGGTCGTCCCGGTGAACATGCGGCCGATGGCTTTGCGTCGGATCCCGCATTTGGTCACCCGCCCGGTGACCGCGTGCAACATACGCCGGCGGGACTGAAGCAGCGGTGAAACGAGTGTGAGACTTAGCGGTCGGGGACGTTCGCACCGTGGCACACGGTGCAGGTCGGGAAAGCCTTCTTGCGCAAGCGCGACGCATCGAAGCCGGGCCCATGCGGATTGAACCGGCGGCCGCCCAGCGCCGAATGACAGGTCAGGCAGTCACGCTCGGCGTGGCAGCTGACGCACGACTCGAGACTCTGACGCGCCGCCTGCCCGTGTCCCAAGAGGAAGAACCGCCGGGCATCGTGATAGCCGGATCGGAGCACGTTCGTCGCGACCAGGCCCGACCGCTCGTGGCAGGACGTGCAGAACGAGCGGGCGTTGTGGCAATCGCTGCAGGTGGCGTCGCGCGCGTAGGCGGACGCAGGGTGCCGCGCGAGGAATCCGTCCGGGTGATAACCACCGCGGCCAGCTGCCGCGTTGGGGCGGTGACACTCGAGGCAGTCGGTGCGGACGTGGCAACTGGTGCAACGCGTGGTGGACGCCGCGGCTTCAGCCGCGTGATGATCGGCAAAATTGTCGCGGTGACTTGCAGGCGTCGCGCGTACCGCGATCGCCGTCGCTCGCGGATCAGACGCGAGCCAAGTCGTGGCACGCGGCGGCGCCGAGCCGGCATGGCACTGGTAACAGAACTCGCGGGCATGACAGGTCGCGCAGCTCGCCCCCATGGTCTGGCGCGACACGGCGCCGTGGCCGTTTCGCGTGAGAAAATCCGGAGCTGCGTGCGACGGCGGCGCGGGGAACCGCGCGATGTCCCCGCGCGTCAGCGAGACGGCGCGCACGAGCGGCACATGGCAGGTCGTGCACGCAGAATCGGGCGCCGCAAGATGCGCCGTCTTGATCCCGTGACAGTCGAAACAGCGCGCAATGACCGGCTCGCGCACCGCCATTCGCGGCTCGCCTACGTTCGTGTGACAACCGGCGCAATTCGGCGCCTTCGCTCCAGCTTTCGAGGCGTGCTCGAGATGGTCGAAGCGCCGGTTCGTCCGCCTCGGAGCCGCAGGGGGACTCCAGTTCACTACCTTTTCTACAGTCCCGTCATGGCAAGCGGCGCACCAGTTCGGCTCAGGCCAAAGGGAGCTTCCACGCTCTGCCGCCCCGCGATGGCACGTCGCGCAGGACGGAAACACCGCTTTGTGCTTGAGGTGATCGAAGCCCTGCGCGGGCTGCGCGGGCTGCGCGGGCTGCGGGGGCTGTTGCGCGAAGACGACGATCAGACTCAATACGCCAATCATCGTTGGGCTCTCCCGCCCGGCATCCGCCGGATCGCCGGCGGCAGATGTCCGAGATCCTCTCCACTGCCGAACGCGAATACCGCGCGCAGCGTGACGCGCCATTGTCCCCAGTCCATCGCGGCGGCGTCCGGACGACTTCGGTCTTCGGCGTAGTGCACCGCCCCGAGCTCGAGGCGCATGTCGGGACGCGGCTCGATGCGGCCATCGATGCCATAGAAACGGAGCTGCGAATCGCTGAAGCGCATTTCCAGCGGGCGGTCCATGTATGCGCCATGCGCTGTAATCGCGTAGCTGTGGTTGGGCGGCTCGAACGTGACGCTCGCGCTCGTGCCGGCCGAGGCGGCACCCGGACCGTACTGATAGTGGTAGCCGGCATCGACGGTCCACGACGTTCCGAGCCAGCCGGTCCCTCCCAGCTCGGCACGCCATCCCGATTCCTCGACGTTGACGAGCGGGGTCTCGGCGTAGTCCGGGTCGAAGCGGTAGGCTTCGCCGCGGCCGCGCAGCTGCACGTGCTTGAGCGCGCGCACGGCGACCTGCCCCTGCACGGCCTTGTACGGCACCGGACTGAACATCCCCCAGATCGTCCAGAGATCGAAATGCGGCCGGTAGCGTCGCACACCCACCGACCCCGTCACTGCCGGCGTCGCGTAACCGACCGTTGCTTCGGCGCTGCCCCACCACCCGGCCGCGATGTCGTAGTCGGCCCCACCGGTCACGTTCCAGCGCGCCGCCGGTCGGATGACCGCTGAGAGACCAACGCGCTCCGACACGAAGTAGTCGGTACGCGGATCGACTTCTCGGAGATATTCGGCGCGCACATCGCCCGCTCGCCCGCTCCAGCCCGCCGCGCCGCCAATCAGCAGTTGCCGCTCGCTGGGCTGAAAGTCGTCAAGCGGATTCAGCGCGGGGCTCGTCACCGGCAAGGCGACGCCACGCGCCAGTCCCCATCCGCCATAGATCGCCGCATCGAGGCCGTGCCGGTTGTCGCGCAGGGCTAGACTCGCGCCGTCGAAGCCGATCATGCCGAGGCGGGTACTGTTCAGCTGGCGCCCTGCGCGCGCCGTCAGACGCTCGACATTGTACTCGACGTACGCCGTGACGAGCTGCAGCGCGGGCTCGGTCCCCGGCCAGGCGGCGCTGCCGCTCAGGTCGGTGGCGGCACGCGCATTCACATGCGCGCTCACGCCTCGAATGCCGAAGCCCCAGAGTGAGACATCGGCGCTCGTGACAAAGGGAGCGCCGTGCTGGATGGCGCCGGGACGGAAGAACAGGCAGTGGGATGCGCTGGGCGGGCAGTGCACGGCGAAGCCGTCCGCCGTTTGGGGGCCTCCGTACGGACCCGTCACGGTGTCGGCCACCGGGATGCTGTCGAGCTGGAGCCCGCGAAACGACACGGACTGGAAGCGCCCGTCCACGCGCGCGCGATAGCCCTGCGCCGCAAGCGGAGTCGCCAGCACGAGCGCCAGTAGTGCGAGAGCTCTCACGCGCCGACCTTGCGCAGGTGCGCGCGGTAGTCGTCAGGCGAGGTCTGGAAGTGGCAGGTCGTGCATTCCCGCGCCGCGTGGTGCTCGCGCAGATCGGCGTGACAGGTGAAACACAGCCCGCGATCCGGCACGAGGCGAGCCACGGTCGCTTCACGATGACAAGCGTCGCACGCCTCGTGCGTGTTCAGCGAATCGGGATGCGCCGCGCGGATTGCGTCGTTCGTATGACACGTCGCGCAATCGCGCTTTGCGGTGTGATGATCGTCGTGACAGGCGCTACACGCCTTTACCGGCGCCGATGGATCGAGTGTGACCGCCGTCTCGTGACAGGCCGTGCACTGCAACTCGGCATGGGTGCTGTGCGCAAATGAGACCGAGCGCGGCCGCGCCGGTCGATTGCCGACCGCCACCGCGATCGTCTCCGCATGTACCGGTGCCAACTCCGCTGCCGCGTGGCACTTCGCGCAGTCGGTCGTCCCGGGCGTCTGATGGTGACAAATCTGACACCCGCGCGGCGGTACGAACGTGAGCTCTGCGTTCGGCCGCGAGGTGACGTGGCAGGTGAGACAGGCGAGTTGCTTGTGGCGAGCGTGGGGGAATGAATCTGAGGGAGAGGGGAGAAGGGAGAAGGGAGCAGGGGCTGCCCGTGGCGGATTGGCGTCGCCCTTCCCTCTCAGCTCAGGATCTACTCGCTCGAGTTCCGAGACCCGCCGCAACGCGCGAGTGGTGTCAAACGGCTGCGGCGGGCTGATCTTGCCCTGAGTACGGCTCTTCACGGCGGCGTGACACTCCGCGCACTCGGCGGCATCGACCTTGGCGCCGTGCGGCTGATGACACAGCGTGCATTGCTCCGCGACTCGGGCGTGCGGCTTGCCGGTATGGAACGGCTCATCGCGCCAGTCGGAATGACATCCTGCCGTGGTGCAGCTCCTCAGCGCATCAGCGGGCCGCCTCTGCTCGTGTGGATTGTGGCACATGCCGCACGTCTGCCGGTGCGGATCGCGCGCGGGATCAAAATCGGCGAGCTTGGCGCGCATCTCGTGACAGCCAAAGCATTGGTGCGAGCCGGGCCGCAATGTGCCTGCAGCCGAGTCGCGCGTGGCGAGCAGCGGCACTTCCGCGGTGAATTGATGGCACGCGATGCAGTGAAACCCGGTTTGGCTCGCCATTTTGCCGAGATTGATTTGCGTGCCGATGTGACAACCCGACTGTCCACAGGTCGAGTCAACCGGTACGAAGCGGTGCACCTCGACCCCGTGACAGGTCGTGCATTGCACATCCTTCAGGGCGCTCGAGTCTGACTCAAGATGGACTCGATGTCCGGCGGTTGTGGCGATCCGCTGCCATTTCTCCTTCTGGCCGGTCACGTGACAGCTGGCGCAGACCCGTGTCGGGACCTTGGCGTGCTTGCCGATCTCATTGGGCCGCGCCGCCACCCACAGATACAGCTGGCGCATACTGGCGAACATCGATTGCTGGTGGCAGTTGTGACAACTGAGGGAGTCGTGCTTCGAGCCCGCGAACCGCTGGAACGGGTCCGCCATGATGTGGCAGCCGGTGCAGAAGGCGTTGTCGTGCTGCATGTACGTCCAGCTCACCGTGCCGAATCCCGCCGCGCCGATCGCCACGAGCGCGGCGGCGGTCACAAGACCGATCTTGACGCCGCGCTGGCGTGTCTTGATCCAGGTGACGATCTGCAGGCGGCGGCGCCACAGGTAGACGACGAGCCACGCGGCGACCGCCAGGCCGACAAAGAAGCCGCCGATCTGGAACCACTGCGGGAGGTTAAAGAAGAAGCGTAATACGGCGGCGACGCCGCCAGGCAGGGGCGGCCGTCCCACCGCCGCTCCCTGAAAGAATAAGCCGACCCCGGTTAACGCGAGGATCCCAGAGCCTCGGGAAGGAGCGTCATGCCACAAAATCTATCGCAAAAGTGTGGACCGGCCAGTTCTTGTCGTACGTTCTTGTACCTTGCCCGATCGGCCATCAAGCACCATTCTAGTTTTTCTGAAAAACGCTTCAGAGTTTCACAGCCATTCCTTCATAAGGACGAGTCTGAAGCTTGCGCCGCGGATTCTCATATCGGCGCTCGCCGCGATCGCCGTCATCACCGTAGGACTCGCCGTGGCGGCACCCGGCTCCGCCGTCCAGGTGGCGCAGAAACCCAGGGGCATCTCGCCGATTCCGAGCGACACGTTTCCGCACGCGCGGCACGCAAAGTTAGCCTGCCTGACCTGCCACCTTCCCAAATCGCAGACGCTACTCACCTTCCAACCGCCGCGTGGTTGCCAGATTTGCCACCACGCCGATCCACCGCGGAACGACTGTGCCAGGTGTCACGAGCCGGAAAGCCGCCCGAAGACCCTCGATGTCCACATCGCCATCGCCGCAGCGGGAAAACCCGCGCGCGATCGGACGGTCGCCTTCCCACACGAGCGTCACGCCGAGCTCCGCTGCACGGCCTGCCACGGGCAACTCGTGACAATGGCACCAGTGGACTCCGCGGCGACCTGCCGGGGCTGCCATGCGGAGCACCACGAGGCCGGCCGCAGCTGCGCGACGTGTCACCGGACCGAGAGCATCGTCCAGACCCACGCGATGCCGGTCAACGCGCACGTCGCGTGCGATGCTTGTCACCCCACGGCCGCCATTGCCCCGTTGTCGCCCACCCGGTCGTTCTGCCTTGTGTGCCACGACCCTGCCGTAGATCACAACCGCGGCCGTGAGTGCACGACGTGCCACCTGCAATCGGACCCGCAGGAGTATCGCCGCCGGTTGCTGCGGCAACCGTCGAACTAATGCTCCTTGCGCGCTCTGCCCGAGACGTCGGGCGCGGTCTCTTTGACATGGACGGGGCCGGTTGCCGCCGGCTCCGCTGCTTCGGCGCCGCCGTCTCCCGGCAGAAGCCTGCTCGCACCCATCGCGCCCATGAGCGCCGGAACGTTCAGCGAGTCAGCCAGGCCCGACGGCACGACCATGAGTGAGCCCCGTTTCACGATGCTCTCATAGAGCATGTTCATCGCCCGCAGGTTCATGGCCTCAGGATGGTCGCGGTAGGCCGCCGCGGCTTCGACGAATTTGTGGGCGATCTCCGTTTCCGCCGTGCCCAGGATGATGCGCGCCTGGCGTTCCCGTTCGGCCTGCGCTTGCCGCGACATTGCGTCCTCGAGCGCAGCAGGAATGATGACGTCGCGGATCTCCACCGACTGCACTTGGATCCCCCAGTTCCTCATCTTCTCCTCCAGCGCCACCTTGAGCCCGTGGCCGAGCTCTACTCGGGACTGGATCAGCTCCGCGAGATCGTGCTTTCCGATGGCGTCACGCAGCGCGGTCTGCGCCGAGAGGATGACCGCTTCGTCGTAGTCCTGCACTTCCAGCGCGGCACGCTCGGCGTCGCGCACGATCCAGAACGCGATGGCGTCGACGTTCACCGGCACCGTGTCACGGGTCAGGCATGATTCAGCGCCGAACGCCGTGGTCCGGATCCGTTGGTCGATCGTGTAGGCAATCCGGTCGATGATCGGAACGACGGCGAAGTAGCCGGGGCCTCGCAAGCCCCGGTAGCGGCCGAGCCGCAATAGCACGGCCTTCTCCCACTGGTCGCTGTACTTGATCGACGCGGCGAGGAGCAGTCCCAATCCCAGGCCCGCCAGGGCCGCCAGCGGCGGCGCCACGCCGCCGAGAAACAGTGCCCCGGCCAGCCCTGCCGCACCGGTCAACCCTGCACCGAGCGCAGCGACGGGATACCGGGTGTCGTTTGGCGTGTGTCTAGTCATGTCCATCACCTCGTGAGAGTAAAGTGTCGCGACCCTTGATCACCGGGTTCGGACGGGGCGGACGTCTTCATGCCTCGCGCGCGTACTGCGTGGGCGGACTGTGCGCGCGGGGGGGCCCGCTTCCAGATATGGACTGCGCGCCTCACCCAATTCGATCGGAAGCGCCACGCGCACCAGGACGGTCAGCACGAACAGGCCGAGCGCCCAGATGCCGGCCGTCACGCACAACTCGACCCACGTGGGTCTGTACTCGACGATCTCGCCCAGCGGCGAGGGGATGAAACCGGGGATCACCAGGCCGATTCCCTTTTCAATCCAGATGCCGACGAAAAGCGTGGCGCAGGCCGGCATCAGCCATCGCGGGTTGCGCCGCAGCGGATGGATCATCAGGGCAACCGTCGCCAGGACATTGAGCGCGATCGCCGTCCAGATCCACGGCACCAGCGCGTGGTGCTCGCCGAGTCCGAAAAAGAGATATCTCGCGTTGATACCATGCTCGGTCGGCCAGTAGAACTTGTAGAAGAGCTCGGAGACGAGCATCACGAGGTTGACCTGCGCCGCCACCGTCGTGACTAACGCGAGCTTGGCAAACGTGCCGTCGGCGATTTCGTAGCTCGTCTCCCGCCGGATGAACCAGAGGAGGACGATCACGAACGCCGGGCCGGCGGTGAACGCGGACGCGAGGAAACGGGGGCCGAGCAGTGCGGTGTTCCAGAACGGCCGGGCCGGCAGGCCCGCCAGGAGGAATGCGGTGACCAGGTGAATGCTCACTGCCCACATCACGGCGACGTACATCCACGGCAGGTACTTCTTCTTGTCCGGCGTACGTCCGGCGTAGTGGCTGTACAGGATGTAGAACGGGATGATGAGATTGAGGGCCAGGTAGCCGTTCAACACGATCACGTCCCAGGCCAGGAGCGAACGCGGCCAGTTCAGATGGCCGATGCCGGGCAGGAGGTGCCAAGACGCCAGGGGGTTGCCGAGATCGACGACCACGAAGCTCAGGCACATGACCAGCGCCGCCACCGCTACTGCCTCCGCCATGAGGACCGCGTGGCCGAAGTCGACGTCCTCCAGGATGTACGCCGGAAGCACGAGAATCACGGCGGCTGCGGCCAGCCCGACGAGGAACGTGAAGTTCGAGATGTACAGTCCCCAGCTGACGTGATCGCTCAGGCCCGTGACGCCCAGTCCATGACGCAACTGGACGGAGTAGGCATACGCGCCGAGGAGCATGATCAGCGTCAAGCTGCCCATCCAAACGTGGTAGCGCCGGCCTCCAGAGGTGGCCGAGCTCAGCGCGCTCAGCAGGAATGGCTTCAGGTGCACGATCGCCTCAGTCGGTGAAATACCAGAAGCGCGGCTCCGTCTTCAGGTCTTCCTTGAGCCGGAACACATGCTTGTTCGCGAGCACCCAACGGATCTCCGAGTCGGGATCCAGCAGATTGCCGAAGACCCGCGCCCCTGTAGGACAGGCCTCCACGCAAGCTGGGAGGCGGCCCTGGCGGGTCCGGTGGATGCAGAACGTGCATTTCTCAACCACGCCCGTCTTCCGCGCGCGGTTGCCCAAATAGTGCTGGTTCGGATTCACCTCTTGGACCGGAACTTCCGGGGCGCTCCAATTGAACCGGCGCGCCCAGTAGGGACAGGCGGCCATGCAATAGCGGCACCCAATGCACCAGTCGTAGTCGATGACCGTGATCCCGTCCGGTTCCTGCCACGTGGCGCCGACGGGGCAGACCCTCACACACGGTGGATCGGCGCACTGAAAGCACTGTGTCCCGAGGTAGAAGTGACCCTCCGCCGGCACCTCGTGCTGGAACGTCGCATCGCCGAGCTCGAGATCGACTTCGCCGTCTTCCATTTCGAAGATGCGGATGTACTGCGTCGCCGCATGCCGATCGAGATTGTTCTCGTTGATGCACGCCTCCACGCAGCTCCTGAACCCCTTGCATTTCGAAATATTGAAGGCGTAGCCGAACATCACGCCGGGCTGCGCCCCGGTGGACTGGATGGTCACATCCTCGCCGCGCCGTAGCTTCGCAAGGCGCTCGAGCCTCGCGATGGTCTCGCTCCGCTCCGCTTCGGTCATAAAGCGGTAATTGCCCTTGATGTGCTCGCGCCAGGCCAGGAGTTTGACCTCGCGCTGCTCGTCTGTTTCGACGCTGAGGGGGGCGCAGGCGGCCAATGCCTGGGCACCGATCAGCGCGCCGCCTGCGAGGATGGTCAGCGCGGCGCGGCGATCAACCGGCTTCTGCAGCAGGGTGCCGTCTTTCCGGCTCTCACTCACGGTCATGGCTCCTGGTTCGCTCGATTTGCGGCGCGCGGAACGGAATCCGCGATTGCGCGGCGGGCTTGTGCGGATCATGGCAATCGGTGCAGACCATGACGACGCGCCGCCCCTGCCAGCCGTCGAGCCGCTTGCCATGCCCGCCGCCGGCCCAGGCGTCGGCCTGCGCGAAGTGGCATTGGCCGCACAACCGGTAGCTCTCGTCCATCGTGGCGCGCTTGCCGTCCACGAGTGCCAGCAGCGCGACGTTCTCTGGGGCGTGGCAGGTCGAGCACACGGCACCGGTCCGCGCCGGGTGTACCGCCTTGATGTTTTGGTGTGCGTCGCCGATGCGCTTTTCGACCATGACCACTTTCCGACCGGCGTGGCAGGACGTACACGGATACTGACTCAGAGCCGCCGAGCGATTGCGGAGCGCGATCGGCAGCGCGATGGTGCCGAACTGGCGCGTGTGCCCGGCTTCTGGAGCACTGCTGCGGAGCGCGACTTCGAACGGTCGGTTGCCCGGTCCCGTCCAGCCTACCACCGGGGCGGCCTGCACCGTGCCCAGAACACCTGGTTCCCGCGTCGCATTCAGGGCGGCTGTCGTAGAGTCGACCGTCCGGACGGCTCCCGGCGGTGAAGCCTGCCACACCGCATGGGGGCGTTCGCCACAGGCACATGCCAACCCTGCGAACACCGCGCATCCGATTGCGACCGCGACAGGGGTCCGGTTCACGGCGGGCTCCCGGTCCCAGCAGCGACGTTCTGCCGCGGACGGGAAAAAGTCTCCGCGTCGGGATCGAGCGCAACGTGGCATTGCCGGCAGTTGGCTCGCTCGGGGTGCCTCGTCCGGATCTCGGCAACGGCGGCGGGCCCGGAATGACATGCGACGCAGTTCTCTCGGAATTGCAGGTTATGCGGGATCGGGGGCGGGTCTTGGTCCGCCGTCGTCTGCGGCAGCTGCGGCCAAACGGCCGTCGTCCACGTCGCGGCGGCCTCAGGTCGAGGACGCCCTCCGCTCGAGCCGTGACACAGGGAACAGCGAGTGCTGGGATCAGCGTCGGGAGCTGCGAGGCCCATCGCGCTGTCATCGCCCACATGGCACTGCAAGCACACACCCCGTTCGGCGTGAGGCGTGAGCGGCACGTAGGCCGCGAAACGCGGTGAGTAACCGCCCCGCTCGTGACACGACCTGCAGACCCCGGTACGGAATTCGTCGGCGCTGAGCGGATGCGGAATGCGCGGCGGGGCGCCCGGATACGCGCGCAGGAAACGATAGGTCGCCCGAGTGCGCGGGTGCGCTGTGCGTTGCCGGGGCGAGGCTGGTTCGATCGCCAGCATGTCGGGCCCCGTCCGGAACACCTGGGCCTCGGCGGCGATCGGCTCGGCGGGCGCGGCGGGCGGTGTCACCGCGGTGATGCGGGGCCGAGCGTCACGCGCGGCACGCACGCGCCGAACCGCGACGATCGCCGCGGTCACCCCCGTAGCCGCTGAGGCGATTAGGAGAATGACCACTGCCACCGCGGTGAGGGACGAGCCGTGGGAGCTCACGGTGCGCTCCCTCCCCCGGCCGGCAGCCGTTCCACGCGCACGGCACACTTGCTCCCGTCGGGCTGCCCCGAAAGTGGACAAGCGGCATCGAGCATGAGGCGGTTCACCGGCTCCGCCTCGTCGAACACCGGCACGAACAGCTGACCACGCGGCGGCTGGGAGCGATAGTCAATGCGGGCTTGGATCTCGAGCGCGCCGCGCCGGCTCACGAGCTGCACCCGCTCGCGGTTGCGGATACCGAGGTCGCGCGCGTCCTCGCGATTGATCTCCACGTAGGCATGCGGCAGCGCGCGATGGAGCGACGGGATCCGCTGCGTCATCGAGCCCGCGCCCCAGTGCTCGAGCACGGCCCCGGTCGTCAGCCAGAAGGGATACGTGCGGTCAGGCGACTCGGCGGGCGGCTCGTACGGTCTGAGCCAGATCCATGCCCGATGGTCGGCATGACCGTAGAAGTCGAAGGCGCCGCGTGAGCCGTCGGCTGCGGGGTCATGGACAGCGTTGTAGCGCCAGCGGGTCTCGCGCCCGGCGACGTATGGCCACATCACGCCCGCCTGCCCGCGCAGCGCATCGATTGGAGGGAGCGCGCTCGGCGAGTCCGCATGGAACCGACTGTATTCCTCCCATATTTGTTGCACGTGACGCCGTTCGTCCCACGCGAAGAGCGAGCCGTGGCCGAGCCGACGGGCCACCTCGACCATCTGCCAGGCGTCTCCGGTTGCGTCACCAGGCGGCGCGACGATCCGCTCAAAGTGCTGCGCCCGCCGCTCTACGTTGGCGTAGATCCCTTCGCGCTCAAGCCACATCGCCGCTGGCAGCACGACATCGGCGACATCCGTCGTAGGTGTCGGATAGGCCTCCGAGACGACGACGAAACCACCCTGCCGGCGAGCCGCGCTGCGGTAACGGTCCAGGTTGGGGAAACTGGCCATCGGATCGGTAGCGAGTATCCAGAGGAACCGGATGTCGCCCCGTTCCAGTCGGCGGAACATCGACAGGGCGGGCGCGGCCGGCTCGGCGTCGATGGCCTCCAGCGCAACGCCCCAAATCTCGGCGGCGCGGCGGCGATCTACGTCGTTCTGCACGATCCCGCGCGGCAGCGTGTGAGCCAGGCTACCCGCGTCGTGTACGGCGCACCCGCCGCTGGGCTGCCCCGTTGTGACGAAGGGACTATTCCCGGGCGCGGCGACCTTTCCCACCAGGAGGTGAATGTTGTAGAGCACGTTGTTCGTCCACGTGCCGCGGATGTCCTGGTTCACCTCCCGGCCCCACACGGACATCACCTTGCGTTGGGGGTCGCCATAGAGCGACGCGAGCCAGCGAATGCTCGCTGCGGATAGACCGGACAATTCCTGCGCCCGCTCCGGTTCATAGTCTGCCAGGAAGGCCACATAATCCTTCCAGCTGACGTCGACGGTGTCGTCCGGGACCACGCCGTCGGCGGTCCCGTCGCCGAGGTTGATCCGGCCGCGCTTGAAGGCGACGTACCGGTGCACAAACTCCTCGTGCACCCACTTGCGGACCACGATTTCGTGGCAGATCCCGTTGGCGATCGCCAGCGCTGTATGCGGCACGTGGAGCAACGAGTGGTCGGCGGCGTAGCTCGTGCGCGAGATGCGGCTGGACACATCGATGATGCGAACGGCGGGATCAACCCGCTTGCGCTTGAGCATCCGGGAGAAGAGCACCGGGTCGGTCTCGGCGAGATTGACGTCCCATAACACGAACACGTCTGCCTGGTCGATGTCCTCATAGCAGCCAATCGCCCCATCGACACCGAAGCTGCTCTCGAGGCCGGTGATCGCGCTGCTGCCGTAGAGCCGCGTGCTGGTCTCAACGTTGTTGGTTCCAAGCGCTCCCTTGAACAGCTTCGAAGCGACGTACGCATCCGGGATCGACCATTGGGCCGAGCCGTAGATGGCCACGCTGTTCTTTCCGTACTTCTGGGTGGTCTCGCGTAGTTTGCGGGCCACCAGGTCCAGCGCCTCGGGAAGCGGCACCTCGACGAGCGCGCCGTCGCGCCGAATCATGGCGTGTTTGATCCGGTCCGGCCCGTAGAGCGCCTGCACTGAGTTGAAGCCTTTCACGCAGGCCAACCCCTTGCTCACCGGCGAGTCGGGGTCGCCCTTTACCGCAATCGCACGCCCATTTTCGACTGCCACGAGCAACCCGCAGCCGACGCCGCACAGGCGACATGGCGCTTTTCTCCAGAGCGGGCCGGTGCGGTCGCCGGTCACGAGAGTCGGGTTTAGGGCCGGTACGATGCCCGGCACGATGCCCGGCACGATGCCCGGCACGACAACCGCGACCGCGGCTGCCGCCGATGCGGCACCGGCTCCCTTGAGAAATGTCCGGCGGTCGACGCGTTTCATGGGCGTCCGCCCCAGCCATCCTTGCCGTACCGCACCATGAACTCCTCCACGAAGGGCCGACCACCCCGGACTAGTCTGATCCGACAAAACCTCAAGGGAGGGATGAAGCACTTCTACAACTGCGTGAAAGCTTCATGAAAACGGTTTAAGGGACCGGGAATGGGAGATGAAAGGGGCTTTACACACTGCGGCCACGCCGCCCGGTAAAGACGGCGTGGCCGACAACCGTATGCCTGACCTACCGCTGACTCGTGCTCGCTCGCACGTGCACGCCCGGCGGGGGCGTCGCTTGCACCTGCAGGTTCACATTCCGAGGAGAGGGCAGCCCGTACGTCGTATGAAGAGCGGCGATCGACGACGTGAGCAGCGCCTCCAGGAGGAACGGATTGTGGACGCCGTTTCCTGCCGACAAGTGAGCCGCGAACCCGCGGTTCAGCACCCGACCCGAGGTGAAGTACGGCCGGTCATCCGTGGCGGCCAGAGCGGCGTTCCACAATGTGCCCTTGGCCACGGTCGTCAGATTGTTGCCAAAAAAGATCTCGGCCGAGTCCGCCGCGGTGGCACCGGGCCGCATTGCGCGCGCGACGAGTTGCGGGATCAAGCCGGCATCCGTCGAATCGATGATGTTGTCCGCGTTGTTGTCGGTCCAGATCTGGTCCAGCAGGTTGTCGAGCCGGCCCCGGAACGTGACATAGGCGTTCTTCGCGACCGCGGCGCTCGAATGGCAGCCGCTGTTGGAGCACGCACCAAAGTCATGCACCGTATCCGGCGGCACGGCGCGGTCGCAGGGGATCGGAACGCCGTTGGCGTCGGAGCACGGAATCGCCTCGAACGTGTGCCCGACGCTCTGGAACGTAAAGCCGCCGGTCGGGTCGGTAACGGTCTTGCGGACCACGTGACAGGTGGCGCAGAGCTTCGGATTCGCGGCCGTGCCGTGGCTGCTCACGATCAGATTGGTGTCATACGCAAAGCCCGGCGGAATCCAGCCGATGTTCTGCCCGATGACCAACAGCCCCTGCGCGCCGTGCGGGCCGCGCGAGCTCGAGGTCGGGCCGGACGACACGCTCCACGGCGGCGTCCCGGTGCGCGAGTGGCACTTCACGCAGAGCTGATCGGTCGTCGGCTCCGAGAGCGGCGCCCGCAGTTGATGTTCGTACGGTGAACCGTGCGGGTTATGGCAGGTCACGCAGCCGATGCGCTCGTTTGTTGCGGTGCCCTTCTCCCGGTAATTCGCGGTCTCGCCGAATTTGACGAGCATCGCGGTCCGGCCTTCGTGGCACGGCTGGCAGCTGGCGTTGGCGCCGGCGGCGGCAAAGCCCGGTCCGGATCCGTGCGCCGATTCCTTCCACTGCTCAATGAACGGCGTGTGCGTGCCGCTGTGGCATCCGCTACAGGAGGTCACGACGCCCGTGTCGACATGGATCGACGCGAGCGGCTGACTCGCGGTGAGGTCCGGATTCTCGACGTGGGCGAGGCCGGGGCCGTGGCAGTTCTCGCACTGGACGTCGTGATACGCGGAGTCCGGCGTGATCGCATAACCGGCCGGGTGACCCGTGAAATTGCCCAACTGTGATACGGTATGACAATCATTGCAGGAGGCGGTGGCGTGGCCGGACTGCTGAAGATCGGTCCAGGCATTGGAGTGTCGGGTCAGCTTCCAGGATGCCTGGACACCGACGTGGCAGTTGCCGCACGTGGTCTGCTTGGTACTCGCCGTGAAGTAGCCGAGGAAACCGTTGACGCTGTCAGGGGGTGGATTGAAGGCCGGACGGTCGCGGAACACAATCTTCTCGTCCGTACATCCGGCGCCGGCGAGTACAGCGAGTGCGATCATGGAATAGGCCAGTCTCATATCG
>DATJFF010000213.1:0-10464 GCA_035495795.1 Vicinamibacterales bacterium | reverse complement strand
AAGGCAGAAGGCAGAAGACCGCCCTCTGCCTTAGGTCCCGCAGAACGTGCGATAGGGGAGACCGGTCGGCATCGGCTCGGTAAAGGCGTCCGCCTCGTGCTCGTAGTCGTAAGGGCACGCCAGCGCGTCGAGCAAGCGGCGCATGACCGAATAGTCGTGCGCCGCCGCAGCCGCCGCCAGCGCTTCCTCGACCTTGTGATTTCGGGGGATCACCACGGGGTTGTGGCGGCGCATCAGCGCACGCGATTCGTCGCACGTCTGCGGCTGCCGCTCCCGGCGTGCCTGCCACCGTTCGTGCCACCCGTCGAATTCCGGATCCGGCGAAGCGCAGGCGTCCGGCCGCTCGCCGCGGGTCAAGGCTCGGAACGTGTTGGTGAAGTCCGCCCGCCGGAGCGTCATCCAGGCGAGAAGGTCGTTCACGAAGACGCGATCGTCCGCCTCCTCTGTGAAGAGGCCAAGCTTGCCGCGCATCGCGGCCAGCCAGTCGCGATCGAATAGCTCCGCGAATCGTGCGAGCGATCCATTGGCGCGCTCGACGGCACGTTCTGTCTCCGGATCGAGCAGCGGCAGCATCGCCTCGGCCAGCCGCGCCAGGTTCCACTGCGCGATGGCCGGTTGGTTGCCGTAGGCGTACCGCCCGGCGCTGTCGATCGAGCTGAAAACCGTCGCCGGATCGTAGCTGTCCATGAACGCGCACGGACCGTAGTCGATGGTTTCGCCGGCGAGGGACATGTTGTCGGTGTTCATCACACCGTGGATGAAGCCGACGGACTGCCACTGAGCGATCAGGTTCGCCTGCCGCGCGACGACGGCATCGAGGAGCGCGGTATCAGGATTGTCAGCGCCGGCCAGGTGCGGGTAATGCCGCTGGCCCGTGTACTCGGCGAGCGCTCGCATCGCCGCCTCGTCCTTATGGGCCGCCGCCCACTCCATCGTGCCGACCCGGATGTGGCTTCTGGCAATGCGGGTCAGCACCGCGCCTTCGAGGACCTGCTCGCGGTAGACCGGCTCGCCGGTGGAGACCACCGCCAGGCTGCGGGTCGTGGGGATGCCGAGCCCGTGCATCGCCTCGCTGATGATGTGCTCGCGAAGCATCGGGCCGAGCGCGGCGCGGCCGTCGCCGCGGCGGGAGTAGCGGGTCGGCCCGGCGCCCTTCAACTGGATGTCCACCCGCGAGCCGTCGGGCGTGACCTGCTCGCCAAGCAGGATGGCGCGCCCGTCGCCGAGGCCGGTGAAGTAGCCGAACTGATGCCCCGCGTATGCCTGCGCGAGCGGCTTCGCGCCATCGGGCAGCGTGTTTCCGGCAAAGATGGAGGCGCCGGCTTGGGAGTCCAACGCCTCGGCGTCGAGCCCGAGCGCGGCGGCGAGCGCGCGGTTGAAGACCACGAGCCTCGGCTCGCGAACCGGGGTTGGTGCGACTTCGGTGAAGAACAGCCGCGGCAGCTCCGCGTAGGTGTGCTCGAGGCGCCAGCCGGACATGGAGCCATGTTATCGAAGTGAGAGGTGAGAAGTGAGAAGTGAGAAGTGAGAAGTGAGAAGTGAGAAGTGCGAAGGAAGCTTCTAGGCCTCGAGGCCTGCTTCTCACCTCTCACTTCTCACTTCATACTTCAGGCTGCGCCAGCAGCCTGCTTCTAGGCCCGCAAGAACTCCGCGAAGAACTCGTCAACGCCGAGACGCCGCGTCGTCAGTCCGTCGTCGAACGCCGCCTGGCAGAACGTGTCGACCGCCCTGCGGTTTTTCTCGAGGCCGTGGGCGTGGTAGTCGGGGCCCATGACGCGGGCGGTCTGCTCGACCTCGTCGATGAGCCAGGGAGAGTTGTACGGGAACTGGCGCTGCAGCGCCTCGAACGCGGCTTCGCTGGCGTTGAAGACCTCAACCAGCCGCCGCCCGATGGACGGATCGCGTTCCCAGGCGACGCGGCGAACCACGATCACGTGCTGCGGCGGGTAGCAGCGGGTTTCCGCGAAGTATTTCTGCTCCATCTCCTTGAAAGTGGGGACGGCTCGCACGATTGGGCCGCGCACCGGGTCCAGATCGCCCGGCGGCAGCGGCGCGAAAAGCGCGTCGAGATCGCCGGCCCGCAGCATCGCGCTCAGGGACGTGCCGACCGGTGACGCGACGACGTAGGGAAGCGGCGGATCCGGCAACCGGACCGCGGCTGGGCCGTCCACGCCGCCGACAACCCACCGGACCTGCTTTGTGTCGGTACCAAGGTAGCGCAGCAGGTGGCGATACCAGACGGCGCCGCTGGCCGCCCAGTTGTAGATGCCGACCCGGCGCGAGGCGAGGCGGCCCGGATCGATCGACGTGCCATGTCGGGCGTAGAGATCGCGCGCGGTGAAGTTTCGCAGCGGAAAGACCGGCACGGCGACGAGCGAACGATCACCGCGATCGAGCCGCTGGACATGCTGCGCCATCGAGGTCTCGCCGCCGTCGACGGCCGGATCGTCGGTCGCGCGGCGGAGCATCTCGTTGCGCTCGCCCCGGATCCAGGTAAGCGAGAGCCCGTCGGGCCGCACGTCCCCGGTCGCAATCGGCAGCAACCGCACGTAGTTGCTGCCTGTCAGACGAAGCGTAGGCGTGGCCGGCGAGCCGCCCTGGTGCCAGCCGGCGGAGGCAAGGGCGCCGCTCGTCACCATGCCGGAGGTACTCAGGAACGCCCGGCGCGACCAGTGATGTCGTGACCGTCCCACTTGTCACCTCTCAATTCAAATGCGCAGGCCGCGTGCTCAGCAGCCAGCTACACCTTCGCGTAGGCGAAGAGATCGTCGAACGAGACGAGTTCGAGCGCCTCCTCGGCGGTGGCCTGGAGGACGACCGGAGGCGCCGATCCGGCCTCGAGCGCTTCGGCCCAGCGGCTCGCGCACAGACACCAGCGGTCGCCGGACTTCAGCCCTGGAAATCCGAATGCGGGCATCGGCGTGGACAGATCGTTGCCGTGCGCACGGCTGAACTCCAGGAACTCCGCGGTCATCACCACGCACACCGTGTGCTGGCCGACGTCGTCCGCGCCGGTCCGGCAGAAGCCGTCGCGATAGAAGCCGGTGAGGGGATCCGAGCAGCAGGCGTGAAGAGGTTGTCCCAG
Source organism: Vicinamibacterales bacterium (assembly GCA_035495795.1). Lineage (GTDB taxonomy): Bacteria > Acidobacteriota > Vicinamibacteria > Vicinamibacterales > UBA2999 > VFZN01. The sequence continues at coordinate 7,379 of DATJFF010000213.1, read as the reverse complement.
GACGTTCTTCGCCACCGCAGCATCATGGCACGGGCAGGGCGCGAACCCACGGCTCACGGCAATCCGTCGGTCTGTAGCCCGGGGTAACGTCGCACGTTCCGGGTTGCGGCACCTGCCCCTCGTAAGGAATGCTGCCCGCATGATCCCGATCCCGACACTACGCGAAGAGCTCCTGACGCGACGTCGTCAGCTCCTGCGATCTGGAGTCGACACCGGCCCGCTGAGGACGGAGATCGCCAGGCTGTTGAGCGAAGTCGATGCGGCGCTCGAACGCATGGACAGCGGCGCGTTCGGCTTGTGCGAGACCTGTCACGAGCCGATCGAAGCCGACCGGCTGCTCGCGGATCCGCTCACCCGGTTCTGCCTGGATCACCTGACCGCGGCCGAGCAGCGCGGCCTCGAGCAGGACCTCGAGCTGGCGGCACGCGTGCAGCACGCGCTGCTCGCGCCGCTGGGGGCGGCCGTGGAGGGTTGGGAGATCGCTCATCACTACCGGCCGGCCGGGCCAGTCAGCGGCGACTATTGCGACCTGATTCGCGGCGAGCGGGGCGACGTCTATTTCGTCCTCGGCGACGTGGCCGGCAAGGGCGTGGCGGCAGCGATGCTGATGTCGCACCTGAGCGCGACGCTCCGGACGCTCGCCTCCGTGGGGCTGCCCCTTCCGGAGATGGTGGAGCGCGCCAGCCGGGTCTTCTGCGAGAGCACGCTCCCCATGCACTACGCCACGCTGGTGTGCTGTCGCGGAACGGCGTCGGGCGAGATCGAAGTCTGCAACGCCGGCCATCCACCGCCGCTTCTGGTGAGCGCCGGCGAGGTGACCGCCCTCGGCGCGACCGGCGTGCCGGTTGGCCTGTTCTGTGCGAGCAACTTCCAGTCGGTGATGGTGCGGTTTGGCCCTGGCGACGTCCTGCTCCTCTATACCGACGGACTCATCGAAGCGGAGAACGCCGAGGGCGCTGACTACGGCACCGAGCGGCTGCGATCGCTGGCCGAGTCCACTCGGTGCAGTCCAGGGGCGCTGATCGACGCATGCATCCGCGACGTGACCACGTTCCACGGCGGCTCGCGGCTGGAGGACGATCTGACGCTGCTGGCCGTCACCCGCCGATAGCAATCGACGAACGTTGCGTTGATCAGACAGGCGTGATCGGGTCGGCCGCCGGCAGCTTCGAGCGCAGCCAGCCGACGCTTTTCCGGAGGATGCGCCGTGGCTCGAGCTCGTCGAACAGCGAATACGCCACTGGAGTCACGAGCAGCGTGACCAGCAGCACGAGCGTCTGTCCGCCGATCACCGCCCATCCAATCGCGTGATTGGTCGCGGCGCCGGCGCCGCGCGTGATCACCAGCGGGATCATCCCCGCGACGAACGCGATCGTCGTCATCAGAATCGGACGAAGCCGATCGCGGCTGGCCTGGATGACCGCGTCGTGGGTGTTCATTCCCGCGTCGCGGAGCTGGTTGGCGTGATCGATCTGCAGGATCGAGTTCTTCTTCACGACTCCGAACAGCACCAGCAGCCCGAGCCCCGAGAAGATGTTGAGCGACTGCTGGAACACGATGATCGAGATGAGCGCGAAGGGCAACGTGAGGGGCAGCGACAGCAGGATGGTCACCGGGTGCAGCCACGATTCGAACTGGGCCGCCAGGATCAGATACATGAACGCCAGCGACAGAACGATGGCGGTGAGAAACGCGGTGGCCGTCCGGTTCAACTCGCGGGAGCGTCCCGCGAAGTCGGCGCGATACTCCGGCGGCATGCCGAGCCCGCGGGCAGCCTCGGCAATCTGCTGCTGGACCACGGCCTGAGACGTGCCAGGCACCATGTTCGCGGTGAGCGTCACCTGTCTTTGCCTGGCGTTGCGGCTGATCGTGGCCGGCGCATCGCCGGGCGCGAGCCGCGCGATGTTGTCGAGCGTCACGATCCCGAGGCGTGTGGACGGGACTGGCAGCGCCGTGATCGCCGCTTCCGAACCGCGGTTCCGGTCCTCGGCGCGAAGGTGCACCTCGTACTGCTCGCCGCCCTCGTTGTAAGTGGTCACCTGATCGCCGCCGACGAGCAACCGGAGCGCCTCGGCCGCGTCGGCGATCGGCACGCCGAGGTCGGCCGCCTTCGGCCGGTCGAGATATACCGACAACTCTGGCTTGCCGGCGTTCAAGGTGGTGTCGACGTCAACGAGGCCTGGAATCCGCTTCACCGTGGTTCGCAGGGCCTCGCTGTAACGCTCGAGTGCCTTCAGATCCGGCCCCTGGACGAGGAACTGGATGTCGCCACCGCCTCCGCCCGGGCCGCCTGTGAACTGCACTGCCACCCTGACGTTCTCGGGAAGCGCTGCCGGCAGGATCTTGGTCCGTACGTCGGCCATCACCGCAAACTGGTCGCGCGAGCGGTCGCCGATCTCCTTGAGTCGGACGAACACCGTCGCGGTGTTGAGCGTTCCGGCGGTGTCTCCGGCGACCGTGACCAGGGTGAAGTCCACCTCGGGGAGCTTCCGCACCGCGGTCGCGACCCGGTTGGCGAGGACGTCGGTGCCGGCCAGGCTGGTTCCCTCGGGCGCGCGCAGGGTGATGTCGAACTGCGACGTGTCGTCCTGCGGCGTAAAGGTCACCGCCGTGATGCGGAACAGCGGGACGCTCGACAGGAGCACGAGGATCGTGCCCATGGCGACGCTGCCGCGGTGGGCCATGCTCCAGCGGAGCATCCGGCTATAGACGCGGTCGAAGGGGCCGAACACAACGCTGTGCTTCGAATCGTGATTGCCGTCCCGCTTCGGCGGTGCCTTCAGCCAATGGGCGGACATCATCGGCGTCAGCGTGAAGCTCACGAACAACGACACCAGCACCGCGAACGCCATCGTCAGCCCGAAGCTCGCCATGAAGCGGCCGACGATGCCGCTCATGAAGCCAATCGGCGCGAAGATCGCGACCAGCGACAGGGTGGTGGCCATCACCGCGAGGCCGATCTCGCGCGTGGCCTCGATCGCCGCCTCCATCGGCGACATGCCCTTTTCCTCGATGAAGCGGTAGATGTTCTCAAGCACGACAATCGCGTCGTCGATGACGATGCCGACCGAGAGCGTCAGCGCCAGCATCGTGAGCATGTTCAGCGTGAAGCCCATGTACCAGATGAGCGCGAAGGTCGCGACGATCGACGTCGGGATCGCGATTGCCGCAATCACGGTGGAGCGCAGATTGCCCAGGAACAGCAGGACGACAGCGGCAGCGAGGATCGAGCCGACCACGAGGTGCTCCTGGACCGCGGCGATCGACGCCTCGATGAACTGTGCCTCGTCGCGGACGATGCGCAGCTCGTAACCGGGCGGGAGCGAAGCGCGGATGGCGACGAGGCGCTGCTTGATGCTGTTGGCAACGGCGACCGTATTGGTGCCGGACTGCTTGCGAATCTGCAGCAGGACGGTCGGGACGCCGTTGACGCTGGCCTGCGTCATCGCTTCGGCCATGCCGTCCTCGATCCGCGCGACGTCGTGCAGCTGCACCGGATGGCCACCGACCTCGCGCAGGACGATGTCGCCGAAGTCGGCAACCGATTCGACGCGGCCGCGAGTGCGCAACGTGACGGACTGCGCGCCGCGATCGATGCGGCCCCCGGGAATGTCGGCGTTCTGGGCCTGCAGCGCGCGCCCCACCTCGTTCACCGACATCCCCTGCGCGCTCAGTTGCTCGGCGTCGAGCCAGACGTTGATCTGGCGCTTCCGTCCTCCGATGACGAGCACCTGGCCGACGCCGTCCACGCTTTCCAGCCAGCGCCGCAGCCCCTTGTCCGCGTACTCGGTGATGTCGCGAAGCGGCTTGTTCGCGGTGATCGCCACCGTGATGACCGGTGAGGCGGTTGGATCGAGTTTTTCCACCGTCGGCTGGGTGACCGTCCGAGGGAGCAGCGGCAGCGCCCGGTTGACGCGATCGCGAACTTCCTGCGCGGCGACGTCGGTGTTCTTTTCGAGCTTGAAGGAGACGACGACCTGCGAGATGCCCTCGGAGGACGTCGAGGTGAGCTGATCGATGCCGCTGATGGTGTTGACCGACTCTTCGATTTTGTCGGTGATCTCGGTCTCGACCTGTTCGGGCGCGGCGCCGGGCAGACGGGTCGTGACCAAGACCGAGGGGATGTCGACGTTGGGAAAGCGATCGACGCCGAGCTGCCCGAACGCGTACAGCCCGACCACGGTCAGGGAGAGAACGAGCACCCACGCGAACACCGGGCGCTTGACGCAGATCTCCGCCAGCCACTGCATGGTCGGTTACCTCGTCACCGCGATCGCGATGCCGTCGACGATGTTCTCGAGGCCGCTGGCGATGATCCGCTCGCCCTGCTTGACGCCGCTCGTCACTTCGGTCCGGTCTCCGTCGACCTGCCCGGTGGCGATGACGCGCTCCTCGGCGCGACGGTGATCGCCCTCTCCGGTGACGACGAACACGCGCGGTGTCCCGGCGACGGTGCGAATCGCCGCGGACGGCACCATCACCGCGTTCTCGCTGGACGCCTGCTGGATGCGGGCAGTGGCGAAGAAGCCAGGCTTCAGCCGTCCGTCCTGGTTGGCGATCTCGGCTTCGACGATCAGCGCGCGGGATTCGGCATCGAGCGCCGGCGAAACGAACCGAACGTGTCCGGTGAAGCGCTCGCCGGGATACGCATCCACTTGCAGCGTCACGGTCCGGCCCTCTGCAACCTCGGCGACGAAGAGCGCGGGGACCGTCAGCTTCACCCGCAGCGGATCGACGCGCAGCACCGTCGCCACCTTCGCGCCTTTCGTGACGTAGTCGCCGACCGAGACGAGCCGCTCGGCGACCACCCCGGCGAACGGCGCCCGAACCACCGAATCGGCGACCGCCTTCCTGGCGAGCGTTGCGCGGGCGCGGGCTGCGACCAGCGACTGATACTGCTGAAGTGCGGAGTTCCGAGCCGTGTCGTATTGGCGCGCGGCCGCGTCGGCCTGGGCCGCCTTCTGGTCGAACTCCGACGCAGACAGCAGCTTCTGGTCCGAGAGCTGCCGCGCTCGCGCCAGTTCGCTCACGGCCAGCTGTTGCGAGGCTTTGGCGTTGGCCACTTCCGGCACGCGCTCGACGTCGAACGTCGATCCATCCGCGATCCCGAGGCGCGCCTCGATCTGGGCGACGTTGGCTTGCGCTTCGTCGGCCTGCGCCGAGACTTCGATGGCGGAGACGCGAATCAGCTCCGCGCCCTCGGCGACGCGGGTGCCGCGCTCGATCGGCGTTGCGACGATGCGTCCGGCGATTTCGGCCGACACCTCCGCCTGTTCCTGCGCGACGAGGGTGCCGCTGACCCGGATGAATCGCGTGATCGGCTCCTCGGCCAGCGTGATGCCGGTCACCGAGACGGCGGTGCCGCCGTCTTCGCGAGCGAGCACATCGGTCTGCGAGCGGCCGCAGCCGAGCGCACAGACGCTGACCGCGAGGACGAGGACGGACGACATTCTGGCAGCTGACACGGGATGGGCTCCCCTGAGGTTCACGTTCGGGTACGGACGGATCGGCGTCGCGCCTTCGGCGCGCGCCGCTTCCGCGCGGTTCGGGTTGGGGCGCCGCGGCCGGCCGGCTGAGTGGCCGCGGCCGCGCCGCGAAGGAACTGCTCGACGTGCTGCTGGACGAACCGCTGGGGGTCGCGGACCATCGGCAGCCCTGGATCGTGGGCCAGCAGGTGGCGCCAGACGAGCAGCGGACCGGCGAACGAGATCGCGAGAATCTCGGGGTCCGCCGTACGCAGCCAGCCACGATCGATGAAGGCCTGCATCGCGTCGCGGATCCGGGCGCGCCCGCTGCCGATCCGATCGATGAGGTTCAGCCGCCCGGCCCGGGCGAGCCGCAGGCCGTCGGACATCAGGATCCGGAACAGCTGCTGCTGGCGCGGGATCGAGAAGTCGTCGAGGATGAGGCCGGCGAGCCGTTCGAGCACGACGCGCGGGTCGTCCGACGGGTCGTCGAGCGCGGCCGACACGCGCTCGCTCCGGGCGTCGTGATCGAGCGCGATCAGCGCCTCGAAGAGCGACTCCTTGCTCGGAAAGTAGTTGTAGATCGCGCTGTCGCGGATGCCGACGCGCTCGGCGACGTCGCGCAGGCTGGTGCCGAAGAAGCCGCGGTCGCCGAACAGGTCGAGCGCCGCATCGAGGATGGCCAGGCGGGTGCGTTGTCCGTCGGCGTTTCTTGGGCGGGCCACAGAAATTAATGATTGCTCATTTAATTAACCCTGTCAAACCTCGGCACTTCGCGTCGCGTCGCACGCGCCGGTCCTCACTGTCGAGCCGGGAAGATGCCGATCGTGCAGATGGAGTAGGTGTGACCGTTCGGCGCCGCCGACCGAAGGTCGGGCAACTGGAACGTCGTCGTACCGTTGCCGCCGTACGTGGTCCCGAGCAGCGCGAAGAGCGCCTGGTTCGTGCTGATCGCGAGCAACTGGCCGTTCGCGGGCACGCCGTTGGCCACGCTGCCCGCCGTCAGGATGATCTCGCCGAGCGTGCAGTCCCTCCCGTGGCCGGCCGCGGCCAGGCTCGTGTCGGTTCCAAACAGGTTCTGCGTCCCGGAGGGTCCCTGGGGTCCCTGCGGCCCCTGGGGTCCTGACGGGCCAATCGGGCCGATCGCACCTGTGGCGCCTGTCGCACCGGTTGCGCCAGCGGGACCCGACGGACCCGTCGCTCCCGAAGGGCCAGTCAGTCCCGTCGGCCCTACCGGGCCCTGCAGCCCGGTCGCACCGGTCGCTCCCGGCGGTCCGACCGGCCCCTGCGGTCCCATGGCCCCGGCCGGCCCCGGCGGCCCCGCGGGTCCGCTCAGGCCACCCACCAGGTCGCCGTTGCGCAGCACTCGCCCAGGCGAGAGCGCAATCGGCGCGAACGTGGGAGCGCTCGATGTCGCCGCTTGCAGGTAGTAGCGGTCCAGCGTCGTGAAGAGGAACGGTGGAACGCCGCTGACGGTCGCGCGACCGCTGCCGTCGAGTTGCCCGGAGGCCACCACCGCGTAGTCGGTACCGACGGCGAGGTTCTGCCCGCCGAACGACAGGCCGGCCCCCACCGGGCTCCCGAGCACGACGAAGTAGTCTCCTGGCAGACCCGCCACGGTCGCAGTCACTGGCGCACCGGGTGTCAGTACCGTCTCAGCGACGATGAGGTCCGTCGCCTGCCGAGCGAATGCCACGCCGCCGATTGTCATGAACGTCACGACAGTAAGAAGGGCGCCACGAAGCTGACCGATTCGATTCACGCAAGCCTCCTGCGAGCCTGGGGGTCTGGAAACCTGCTTATCGGCCGATCGCCTCCACCGTCCACTAGACTGATCGGCGGAGCTCACCATGATCATTCGTGCCCGCCGCCTGGCTGTCGTCGCTGGTCTCGTGCTGCAGGCGTCTGCGCCCA
>DATJFF010000212.1:0-15752 GCA_035495795.1 Vicinamibacterales bacterium | reverse complement strand
CCGCCGGAAGACCTGCCATTCTCCGTGGTTCGCCTCCTGCTGCGGCCCGGCACGTGGTACGAAGATCAGCGCGATCGCTTCAAGCCCTTCGACCGGCTGGTCGAACCCGACGAAGGAATGCGCGCCGACGTCGTCGCCGTCACCCGCCGCGTACTCTCGCGCGGCCGGCAGGTGTGGATTCTGGTCAATAACAAGGCCGAGGGGTCGTCGCCGCTCACCGTCATGGGGCTTGCGGAGCGGCTCGCTGCGCCGCGCGCGTCCAATGACGATTGAGGATTGACGATTGACGACTTATTGACGATTGGGGGATTGTTGGTTGCGGCATTCGAATGACGATTGCGGCATCGACAATTGACTGACCGGTGAAAGCACGATTGATGATTTGGGCTCCCAATCGAGAAATCGTGATTCCCACGGATCCCACAATCGTCCCAATGCTGCCAATCACCAGTCGAATGGCGCAATCGCCAATCGCTGAATCATCAGTCAATCGTCAATCGTCAATCCTCAATCATCATTGGGACGCGGCCGCGCACTCCTCGAGGAACAAACCAGCACGCGCGGCGAACGAAGGATGCCTCATGTGGCCGGCGTCGAAGACGTGTTCGGTCACAGCCACACCCGCCGCACGCAGCCGGTCGACATCCAGCGCCGCTTTGTCGGCCGTGTACCACTCCTCGGCAGCGCCGCGCCCGATCAGCACGCGCGGGAGTTTCGCGGCGGCCCCCGCGACGTCGGGCGGAAGGTCACCGGCGAGAATGATGAGGCCGTCGACGCGATAGCCTGAGAACGCCGCGGTCCGATATGCCATCGCCGTCCCTTGCGAGAATCCGCAGAGCACGAGGCAACGGGGACGGCCGCCGGCCGCGCCGGTCACCTCGCCGAGAACGGCCTTGATGTAGGCGATGTTGTCGGCGATCGCCAGCTCACGATCTTCACGCGTCATCCACGCCGCGACGACGTCGCCCTTGCGCGTGTAGTAGCGGTGCAAGCCCTGCACGCTGACCAGTGTCCAGGGCCGATCTCCGCGAATCGCGCGCAGGTGGTCGAGCTCGATGGCCGCCGTTTCGGCCTGGCCATGGAAGCCGACGAGCATCCCCGCCGCGTCGCCGGCCGCCGCCTCCACCAGGTAGCGGCCGTGCGTCGTCGTCGCAATGGTGTGGACTGTCACCGCAGGACGTCGAACATGCGCGAGAACTTGATCGTGATCGATCGATCGGTGCGCTCGGGGCGATCGGGGAACAGGTCGTAGAGGCCGCGGCTGTCGTTGTAGACGACGAACAGGCCGGTATTCGCGGCCTGCAGCCAGCCGAAGCGCAGGTTCATCGACCAGACGTCGGCGCGATCGTTGTACTGGACCAGCGCCTGCGTGAACACGCGCGGGTTGAACGAATACGACACGCGGGTACGAACCAGGTTCGTCTCGAAGTCACCCTGCGGCAGGTTGACGTTATTCCAGGAGTAAGCGACCTCCATCTGGAAGATCTCGGAGGGCCGCACGCGAAAGGTCGGGTTGAGCGTGACCCGGTCTCCCGAGAAGAAGCCGCCCATGAACGTCTGCAGGTTGAGGCTGACCGGTGCCCCCTGGTTCGTCATGAAGACGAGCTGAGCCTCGGCGTTGTCGTAGGTGCCAGGCGGCACGAAGATGCCCGGGAAAATCTCGAACGGCACGCGCAGCCCCTCGCGCGTAAGGTTCATGCCGGTATGCACCTCCGAGCTGTTGCGGAACTGCCAGTGGTTGTCGAGGTGCGAGTAGCCTGTTTCCTGGAAGCCGTCGTAGCCCCAGAAGCCGCGGTACGTGGCGTGCGGACGAACCTCCTGGAGCTTCATGAAGTCCTTCGGACGGAAACGGGTCATGACTCGGACGTCAGGCTTGCGGTACCCGCGCCGCGTGAGGAAGCCGACTTCCGGGTTGAACGCGTCTCCGACTTCCTGATACCCGGCGTCGAGATCCCATTTCGGATACAGCACGCGGCCGCGCAGGTTGAAGGAGTAATCGCGACCGTCGGCCTCCGGCGTGTCCGTCTTCGCGACGAACCCCGACACGAGAGAGTTGCGGCCGATACCCCACTTGCCGTCGGCGGCGTAGGTCCGGTTGTAGTCGCTGTCGCTCGCGTACTGGCCGAACCCGGCCCGGTTGACGAAGATGCCTCCGACCGCAGAACGGTTCGGCAATTCACGGCTCACCCGCATCACCGCGAAGTTGTTGCTGGGCGCCACCGTGCCCGACGCCAGGTCTTCGGGATCGACCTCGGCGGTCTGCATGTCGAGCAGCCCGACGTTCCAGAGACCGATCTTTCCCGACACCCGGCCACCGCCGATGATCGGAATCGCTTCGCCGTTCTGGTTCAACCCGATCCGCCGGCTGAAGAACAGGTCCACCTCGCCGGGATTGCCGACCGAGAAGAAACCGGCGTTCTCGAGGAAGAACGGCCGCTTCTCGGGGAAGAACAGGTTGAAGCGATCGAGGTTCACCTGCTGATCGTCGACCTCGACCTGCGCGAAGTCGGTGTTGACGGTCCCATCGAGCGTCAGGCTGGGCGTCAGGTTGTACTTGGTGTCGATGCCGACGTTACCATTGGGATCGGGCTCGACCGGATTGACGCCTGACGTGACGTACTCGCCAAGCACGTAGGGGATCAGCTTGAAGTTCTTGAACGCGGGCGGCTGGAGCCCGCCGATCGCGCCGGCAATCGACACGCGATACAGGTTGAACTGGCGTGGAATCGGCGCCCAGTAGGCCTCTTCGTTCTTGCGCCGGATGTTGCGCTTGAAGTTTGCGCCCCAGATCTGATCGAAGCCCGCCGGGTAGCGGAGCGTCTTGAACGGAATCGCGAACTCGGCCATCCAGCCGACCTCGGTGGTGCTCGTCCGCACCACCCACGCGCCGTCCCAATTGAGGTTGAAGCCGCTTCCCGATCCGGACTGCTGGTTGCCGGCGAGCCCGCCGCCTCCCTGCCCTTCGTTGGTGACCTGTCCGTCGTACTCCAGTCCCGACGGGCTGGTTCCGAACACGAACCCGTTCTGCTTGTCCAGGAACGTGTCGAGAATCATCTGGAAGCTGTCGGTGTTGTCGAGCGGGCTGTCACGCCGGGAGTCGGCGACGATGATGCCTTCCGGATCGCTGTCGTAGCAAACAACCCCGACGTAGAGCGTGTCGCGCGTGAACCCGATGCGCACCTCGGTCCGTTCGGACACCGGCTGCCCCTCGAACGGTTGGTATTGCTTGAATCCGGCGATGACCGGGACAGACTTCCAAACCGGGTCGTCGAGAACGTCGCCGTCCACGACTGGTCCGTCGTTGAGACGCGCCGCCTCAGCCGTCGGTACATCCCGGCCTCGGCCGGTCGGCGTCGCCAACTGAGGATTCTGGGCGCGGACGATGCCGCCACCCAGCGCGACAATACAAAGGACGGTCAGGCAGGCAGAATAGAAGGACGACGAGCGACGCACGCACCTCTCCACGGAGAGACAGTTACTGACAATTCCGGGCCGCAAAGTAGCCGCACATGGTACTACAGCGCCCACGGAGCACAGGTCATGAGCCCGCTTCCGTTCGAGATCGCCGCACAACCCGAGGCCATTCGAGCCACGCTCTACCCCGCCACGGCGGCGGGCCGCCGACATGTCCTGCTGGTCCTGGCACATGGCGCCGGTGCCGGCCAGCAGAGCCCGTTCATGGTCCATTACGCCACCGGCCTGGCGGGGCGCGGACTCGACGTCGTCACTTTCGACTTCGCGTACCTGTCACGGGGCCGGAAGACACCGGACCGCGCTCCCGTGCTCGAGGCGACGTTCCGGGCCGCCGTCGCCGGAGCGAACGCCCGCGACGAGGTGCGGGGATCCCGCATCGCCATCGGCGGCAAGTCGATGGGCGGGCGAATCGCGACCCATCTCGCGGCTGCGCCCGAGGCGTGGCCGGCGGACGTCCCGCCGCCGATTGGCGTCGTGGCGCTCGGCTATCCGCTCGCGCCGCCGGGCGGCAGGCGGAGCGGCGATCGGGTCTCTCATCTCCGGAAGCTGAGCGTGGCGGCGCTGATCGTCCAGGGGACGCGGGATCCGTTCGGCGGGCCGGACGAGGTGCGCGACGCGGTCTTTGCGGAGGGGGCAACGCCGCCAATCGATGTCATCACGGTGGCCGGCGGCGATCACTCGTTCGGCGTGCTCAAGTCGAGCGGCATGGATCCGGCCACGGTCCACGCCGGCGTCCAGGATCAGATCGTCACCTGGATTGCCGCGCGGCTCAGTACGGTTGGTGCAGCTTGACCGGGGGACCTTTCCGCCTCGCGGCGACGCGCTGGTTGATCAGCTCGACGAACACCGAGAAGGCCATCGCGAAGTAGATGTAGCCCTTCGGAATGTGCTGGTCGAGACCTTCGGCAACCAGCGAGACGCCGATCAGCAGCAGGAAGCTGAGCGCCAGCACTTTGACAGTCGGATGCTGGTTGACGAACCGGCTGATCGAGCCCGCCGACACGAGCATGATGCCGACCGCGAGGATCACGGCGAGCACCATGACGATCAGATCGTCGGCCATGCCGACGGCGGTGATCACCGAGTCGAGCGAGAAGACGATGTCGAGCACCATGATTTGCCCGACCACCGCGGCGAAGGACGGGGCGATCCTGGCGGTGACGTGCCCTTCTTCGCCTTCGAGCTTCTCGTGAATTTCCCGCGTGGCCTTGAAGAGCAGGAACAGCCCGCCGCCGATCAGGATCAGGTCCCGGCCTGAAATCTCGTGGCTCAGCACGGTAAAGAACGGGGCGGTCAGCCGCACGATCCACGCCAGCGAGAACAGCAGCAGGATGCGCATCCCCATCGCGGCGAGCAGCCCGACTCGACGCGCCCGCTCCTGCTGGCCGGCGGGAAGCTTGCCCGCCAGGATCGAGATGAAGATGACGTTGTCGACGCCGAGGACGACTTCGAGAACGGTCAGCGTGACGAGCGCGATCAGCCCGTCCGCGCTCAATAGTGCGTCCATCCTCAGCTCCGCGGCCGGTGCGGGCAGGTGGCGGTGTTGATGCAGCCGTCGGCGAGCCGCAACCGTTCGACGGGTTCGCCGCCGATGAGGTGCCGCTCGACGATCTCATTGACGTCGGCCTCGGTGACGCCGCCGTACCACACCCCGTCCGGATAAACGACCACGTTCGGACCGTGCTCGCACTGATCGAGGCAGCCGGACTTGTTCGCGCGCATCCGCCGCGACAGGCCGTGCTCGGCGAGCGCCTTCTTGAAGGCCTTGTGCAGGGTACCGCCACCGTCGGGATCGCAGCAGCCGCGCGGATGTCCGGCCGGCCGCTGGTTGGTGCACACGAAGAGATGCCGTTCGAAGGGTGCCACGGTTGACAACGATCAGAGCGCGAGTTCGGGCCGCCCCTGCAGTCCGCCCCAGGTCTCCGGATCCTGCCAGAGCAAGGTCCAGAAATACCGCGTGACATCGGCTTTCGGATAGGCGGCAACCAGCGCGGCCACACCCTTGTCGAGCGTCTCGGCATCTGGCGCCTTCGGCGACTCATCCTTGATGAGGCCTTCCTCGTGGACGATGCCGAGCGCGTCCAGGAACGCCCCCATCATCGGCCGCTGGTGCTCGAGGTGATAGGCGACCAGCAACCGCGCCGCCAGCAGGTCAGACACCTGGGGCAGCGTGGCAAGGTGCTTCGCTTTCTTCTCCACCGGCAGCGCGAGCACGCTCTTGGGCCGGAACTTGATTTGACGCGCGATGAGGGCCACGGCTTCGGCCTGCTCGAGAGCCGCCTGCTCGTCGCGCCAGAAGGCGACGGCGGCGGAAACGCGTTGATCGACAGGCATGAGGCGCCACAAGCGGGCCGGGCGCACGTCCTCGGACTGGGCCATAGGGGCGAGATAGTACCACGAGGGTTCAAAGCACGAGGGTTCAAAGCACGGAGGTTCAAAGCACTGACGTTCAAACCACGGACGTTCAAGGCACGAGAGTTCAAAGGGACGAAGGTTCAAAGGCACGGGGGGTTCTTCTTGGCAGATGGTTTGCCTCTACCTTGTGTATGGGCGCAAAGACCTATCGGGAGCTCGTTGTATTTCAGCAAGCGGCGAAATTGCGGCGGCGGGTGCTGGCACTTCTTGCCACGCCGAAAGCGCGCGCGGATTTCAAGTTCCGCGATCAACTGAGAGACGCCGTCCGCTCTCCGCCGCGCAACATCGCAGAAGGGTTCGGCCGATACAACCCCGCTGAATTCGCCCAGTTTCTTGACGTCGCCATTGCCTCGTTCGATGAAACCGACAACCACTTGCGCGACGGCGTCGAGGACGAGATATTCAATCCCCTGCCCGCCGCGGAAGCGATTCGCCTCTGCGCCCAGTGCCGCTCGATGTCGGTCCGCCTGCGCGCGTACCTGATTAGAGAGGCGGCCCGGCACCGCAAGAAGCCACGACGCCCACGCGACCGGTGAACTCAGTGTTGTTGAACCTCTCTGTTTTGAACCCCCGTGCTTTGAACCCCCGTGCTTGAACCTCCGTGATTTGAACTATCGTGATTCGATGCCGAACTTCTTTGACGAAGTGAACAAGTCATTCGACGAGGCGGCGCGGTTCACCGAGTACCCAAAGGGGCTGCTCGATCAGATTCGCTGCTGCAACAGCGTCTACCGCTTCGACTTTCCGCTGCGCCGCCAGGACGGCACCATCGAGGTCATCCACGCCTGGCGTGCGGAGCATAGTCATCACAAGCTGCCGGTGAAAGGCGGCATCCGCTACAGCCCTGAAGTCTACGAAGAAGAAGTGATGGCGCTCGCCGCGCTCATGACCTACAAGTGCGCCATCGTCGACGTGCCGTTCGGCGGTGCCAAAGGCGGGATCAAGATCGAGCCGAAGAACTACACGCTCGACGAGCTCGAGCGAATCACGCGGCGCTATACCCACGAACTGGTCAAGAAGGCGTTCATCGGCCCTGGCATCGATGTTCCCGCGCCGGATTACGGTACCGGCGAGCGCGAGATGGCGTGGATCGCCGACACCTACGCGGCGCTGACGCCCGGCAGCCTCGACGCGATGGGGTGCGTCACCGGCAAGCCGGTCACGCAGGGCGGCGTACGTGGCAGGCGCGAGGCCACGGGCCGCGGCCTGTATTTCGCGCTGCGCGAGGCGTGCTCCCAGGCAGCCACCATGAAGGCCCTCGGGCTGTCACCGGGCCTCGACGGCAAACGCATCGTCGTGCAGGGGCTCGGCAACGTCGGCTATCACGCCGCGAAGTTCTGCCGCGAGAGCGGCGCCATTCTCGTCGCGATCGCCGAGCGCGAGGGCGCGATCATGAACGCGACAGGGCTGAACGAAGACGAAGTCTTCCAGCACCGCAAGCAGACCGGATCGATTCTCGGCTTCCCCGGCGCCACGGATCTGCCCGGCACGGCCGCGGCGCTCGAGCTCGACTGCGACGTGCTGCTTCCCGCCGCGCTCGAAGGCGTCTTCACCGCCGACAACGCTCCACGCATCAAGGCACGGATCGTCCTCGAGGGCGCGAACGGCCCGACCACTCCCGAGGCCGATCTGATCTTCCGGCAGAAGGGAATCATGGTGATTCCCGATATCTACTGCAACGCGGGCGGGGTCACCGTCTCCTATTTCGAATGGCTGAAGAACCTTTCGCACGTTCGCTTCGGGCGCCTTTCGAAGCGTCACGAGCAGGCCAACGAGCTCACGATGCTGCGGGCGATCGAGAAAGCGACAGGCAAGCCGTTTTCTGACACCGAGCGCGCGGAGATTGCGAAGGGACCGGACGAGGCGGATCTGGTGAACTCGGGACTCGAGGAGACGATGATCAGCGCGTTCCACGATCTGCTGGAGACCAGGCGCCGGCATCCTGGCGTGCCCGACTTGCGAATCGCGGCGTTTGTCAGCGCCATCCACAAGGTGGCGCGGTCTTACATGGAACTCGGGATATTCCCGTAGAAGGCAGAAGGCAAAAGGACGAAAGGCAATAAGCCCAGAAAGCGCACAAGCCACGGAATCGCAAAGCGAGGATCCGGTTGGACCATCGCTCGGCGATTCCGTGGCTTGTACGCGGGCCGGCGGGCGAAAAGCTACTTCAGGTGCTTGCCGACCAGCTTGGTCATGTCGAACATGCTGACCGAGGCCTTGCCCCCGAAGATTGGCTTGAGCTTGTCGTCGGCGTTGATCTGCCGCCGGTTCTTCGCGTCCTGCAGGTTGTTCTTCTTGATGTACGCCCAGAGCTTCTTGGTTACTTCGGTACGAGGAACCGGCTTGTCGCCGATCACCGCGGCGAGCGTGGCGCTCGGCGTCACCGGCCGCATGAACGCGGCGTTCGGCGTACGCTTCTTCGCAGCCTTCTTCGCGGTCTTCTTGGCCGCGGGCTTCGCGGCCTTCTTCGCTGCCTTCTTGGCTTTCTTGGCCATCTGTTCTCCTTCGACGCCGAATCGGTCCGGGCGTCGTCCTTCCCCGGTTGGGTCGGAAACAGATACTAGCGGTTTCCGGGGACGGAGTCACTACATATTGTGCCCCTTTGCGACAATGTGAACGAGAACCTGTCGCAGAAACTAGGGCTGGTGACCGAGGAGAAGAGCCTTCGGCTTGCCCGTCACATCCCGTACAGCATCAACCACGGACCGATCGCGGCAACCGCGTAGAACAGGGTCAACCCCGCAAGGATGCTGTGCACGCCACGAACGTAGAGAAGCACCCCGCCAGCAGCGGCCCCGAGTTTCGCCGCGACGAGCACCGGCGCCGGTCCGGCGAGCAGCATCCACGTCGCGAGGATCCAGTTGCCTTCAGCAGCAACGCCATGCGAATCGACAGCGACCCAGGTGAAGACGCCATCGAGCAACTGGGCAGCGAGAAACAGGAGGAGCACGATGCGGGAGGGGCGCATGCCCGATACTGTGCAAGCCCCGTGACGATTGCACTTGCTTTATTTTCAATGAGTTAGCGAGACGGAGTCTGCCTCTCCGAGGTCTTTTGTCTTCATATCGCGGCACGAGTTGGCTCGCGGCCAACTTTCGTTCGACCCGTTCAGGATCGACACAGGTGTGATCCCGCCCATGCCCGCAGGCGCACGACGCTGCGCAGGCGCGGGCGTTGCCCACCCACTCGGAATGCGGCGACTCCTCCTCTGCGCCCTGCTGATCGCTACGGTGTGCCCCGCGGCCGCCGCACCGCTGACCGATCACCCGCGGCTCTGGGTCCGCGGCAGCGACCTTCCGGCGCTGCGCGCCTGGGCGACTCCCGCCAACCCGGTCTTCGAACAGGGGCTCAAGGCGCTCGCGACCGACTTCAAGGCGCGCATGGACAACGGCACGCTCATCGCGAGCGACTCCGGCTGTTCCCGCTGCTACGTGCAGCGCCCGCTCGAGTGGGCGGCCGAACTATTCGCCTTCATGTCGCTCGTGGAAAGCGACGCAGGCGTGCGCGCTGACTACCAGCAGCGAGCCCGCACGCTGCTGATGTACGTCATCGACCGGGCGGTGCTCGGCGAAGGACCTCAGGGCACACCGTTCCGCGAACGTGGCTTCTCGACCACCGATCGCTCGCTCTTCTATGGCGAAGCGTTCCCGTTGACGGTGGACTGGATCTACCCCGCGCTCTCAGCCTCCGACAAATCGAAGATCCGCACGACGTTCCTGCGCTGGATCGGCGAGAACCTTACCGCCACGACGTCGGGGATGGATCATCCCCAGCCGGTGTGGGTGCTCAACAGCCCAACCCTCTACGCGGATCGCAAGCGCGCCCGCAACGCGATCAACAACTTCTACGACGCGCACATGAACCAGATCGGCCTGATGGCGCTCGCGCTCGACGCCGCCGACGATGTCGGGCCGGCCGACGGCTATGGCCGGGGCGTCCGCGATTACGTGAGCAATGCGATTGGCGCCTGGCTCTACGTCCATCACTACATGACCGAGACCGATCAAGCCGGCGGCGTTCCGCCGGAAGGGATGGCCTACGGGCCGACCGGTCTCGGCCGTGCCACCGAGCTCCTGCTCGCCCTGCACAGTGCGGGGTACGCCGATCCCGCCACCTGGGGAGAGCAGATCCGAATGGACACGCCGTTCTGGGACCAGGTGCTCGACGCTTATTTGCACGCATCAAGCCCTGCGAAGGTCATCAACCATCCCGATGAGGCCTACCACGGGACGGTGCACCTGATTTCCGATCACGGCGACACCTACAAGGAGTACCTGCAGGGTCAGACGACGCTGCTGGCGACGATCGGCCTGCAGGCGCGGTTGGCCGGCAACAGCACCCGCCTCGAGGCGGTTCGGTGGATGGAACTGAACATGCCCGCTGGCGGTGCGGCTCGCCTCGTCGAGCGCGCCGGCGACTGGAACTACGTCCGCGACTGCATCCTCACGTTCCTGCTGTTCGATCCGACCGCGGCGCCGCCCGCCGATCCGCGTCCGGGGCGCCCGACGTTCTTCTTTGCGCCGGGCACGAAGAAGATTCTTGCCCGCACCGATTGGAGCCCGAACGCGTCGTGGTTCACGTATCACCTCGGGTGGACCGGCATCGATCATCAGTTCGGCGATGCGAACGCATTCGAGTTCTGGCGCAAGGGAGAGTGGCTGACCAAGCAGTGGGCCGGCTACGGGATGATTGTCGCCGGCTCGGATTACAAGAACACGCTCGTCCTCGAGAACACGGCGCCAAACACGGCCATCAACTTCTGGCAGGCGAACTACCGGCACGGGTCCCAGTATCTCTACGGGCCCGGCGGCGACCCGTCGCTCGTTGCCGTCAGCCAGGGCCCGGACCACGTCTACGCGCTCGGCAACGCCCGCAACGCCTACAACAACCCCACCGCGCAATCCACCGACATCCTCGACGCGACCCGCGCGATCGTCTGGCTCAAGCCCGACACGATCGTCGTCTACGATCGCGCCGAGTCGCAGACCGCCGGCCGGACGAAGCGGTTCACGCTGATGCTGCCGGCCGCGCCGAGCGTCAGCGGGCGGCGCATCACCACGCTGGTCGGCTCGGGCGTCGCGCAGCAGCAGCTGGTCGTCGATTCGCTGCTGCCGGCGCAAGTGCAGATCGCCGTCGATGGCCAGATTCCCGACGAAGCCGGCTACAGCGAGACCGCGGAATACGAGCGGATGACGCGGCGCCTCAAGATTGACGCCACCGGAGGTCCGGCGCGGACCCGCTTCCTCCATGTGCTTCAGGGACTCGATGGCGGCGCTGCGGCTCCGGTTCCCGCTCTCGTGCAGACAACGGCCGGTACGCCG
Source organism: Vicinamibacterales bacterium (assembly GCA_035495795.1). Lineage (GTDB taxonomy): Bacteria > Acidobacteriota > Vicinamibacteria > Vicinamibacterales > UBA2999 > VFZN01. The sequence continues at coordinate 4,542 of DATJFF010000212.1, read as the reverse complement.
ATGCAGGGCGTGGAGCTTGGCACCACCGTCGTGATGATGCCGGTTGACGCCGCGCCCGCCGTTTCAACGACGACGTTCGGCGTCTCGGCCGGCGTGACCAGGATGTTTCTCACCGGGCTCGGGCCCGGTGGACGCTACACTGTCACATCATCGCCATCGGGCAGCGGCCGCACTGTCGTGCTGACCGCTTCGCCTACGGGCACAGATGTCGCCGACAGCGGCGGCGTGCTCGTCGTTGGCGGCAGCCCGATCGAGGCACCGCGGCTCGCGTTGACCACCAGCCTCAATGCGACCAGTTTCCGGGCTGGGAGCACGATGGTCCTCTCGGCGACGCTGCAGCCGGGCCCAGCCCCGCAATCGGCCGACGCGTACATCGTGGTACGGCTGCCCAACGGAGCGATGATGTCGTGGACCGGCGCCGGCCTCGTTCCCGGGCTGGCACCCGTCGCGCGCGGTTTCATGCCCTTCAACTATCAGGGCGTCGTCGCACAACTCACGGTGCCGGCAGGCACGCCGCCCGGCAGCTACGCCTGGCTCTCAGCCGTCACCGCCGCCGGCACGCTCAACCTCCTGAGCGCGGTCGCCGAGACCCCGTTCAGTATCGTCCCGTAGGCTCGGCGCTTACTCTTCCTTGCGCGGCCTGAGGTTCTGCGCCAGCACCTTCTTGCGCAGGCGGATGCTCCTGGGCGTGATCTCGACGAGCTCGTCGTCGTTGATGAACTCGATCGCGGTCTCGAGCCCGAGGATACGAGGCGGTACGATCCGAATCGCTTCGTCGGCGGTGGACGCGCGCATGTTGGTCTGCTTCTTTTCCTTCGTGATGTTGACGTCGAGATCGTTGGTCCGGGCGTGCTCGCCGACGATCATGCCCTCGTAGACCTGGGTCCCCGGCTCGATCAGCAACACCCCGCGCTCCTGCAGGTTGGCCATCGCGTAGGCAGTCGCCACGCCCGAGCGGTCGGCGACCATCACCCCCGCGGTGCGCGACGGGATAGGCCCGGCCCACGGCTCCCAGCCGGCGAAGAGATGGTTCAAGATTCCCGTGCCCTTGGTGTCGGTCAGAAACTGCGAGCGGAACCCGATCAGCCCCCGCGCCGGGATACGGAACTCGAGCCGCACTCGCCCGCTGCCGTGGTTCACCATCTTCGTCATGGTGCCGCGCCTGGTCCCGCACATCGAGATGACGACGCCCTGAAATTCCTCGGCGACGTCGATGACCAGCTCCTCGACCGGCTCCATCCGCTGGCCGTCGATCTCGCGCGTGATGATCTCCGGCCGCGACACCTGTACTTCGTATCCCTCACGGCGCATCATCTCGATCAGGATCGCCAGCTGCAGCTCGCCGCGGCCCATCACCTTCACCTGCTCTGGCGTATCGGTGTTCTCGACCCGCAGCGACACGTTGCCGATCAGCTCGCGGTCGAGTCGCTCGCGGAGGTGCCGCGAGGTGACGTACTGACCTTCGCGCCCGGCCATCGGCGAGTTGTTGATCCCGAAGATCATCGACACCGTCGGTTCGTCGATCGCAATCGGCGCGAGCGGCATGCGATGCTCGGGGTTGGCGATCGTTTCGCCAATGTTGATGTCCTCGATGCCGGCGAGGCAGATGATGTCACCGGCTGACGCGTCTTCGATCTCGACCCGCTTCAGCCCCTCGAAAGCGAACAGCTTTGTGACCCGTGTCTCGATCGCGCTCCCATCGAGCTTGAGCACCACAATGGGGTCGTTGAGCCGGACTGCGCCGTTGAAGACGCGGCCGATCGCGATGCGGCCGAGGTAATCGCTCGAATCGAGGTTGGCGACCAGCATCTGCAGCGGCGCTGATGCATCTCCCTTCGGCGGCGGAACCTTGGCGACGATCGCATCGAACAGCGGCCGCAGATCCTCTCCGGGAACATCGAGATCGACGGTCGCCGTGCCGGTGCGGCCGCTCGTATAGAGGACGGGAAATTCGATCTGCTCCTCGGTTGCGTCGAGGTCGATGAACAAATCGTAGACCTCGTTCAACACCTCCCTCGGCCGGGCATCGCTGCGATCGATCTTGTTGATCACCACGACCGGCGGCAGGCCGCTCTCGAACGCCTTGCGCAGGACGAAGCGCGTCTGAGGCAGCGGGCCTTCGGCAGCGTCCACCAGCAGCACGACCCCATCGACCATCGACAGCACCCGCTCCACCTCGCCGCCGAAGTCGGCGTGGCCCGGCGTGTCGACGATGTTGATGAGGGTCTCGCCGTAATGGACGGCGGTGTTCTTGGCGAGAATGGTGATCCCGCGCTCGCGCTCGAGCTCGTTGCTGTCCATCGCCCGCTCCGCCACCCGCTCGTTGGCGCGGAACACCCCGGCCTGCCGGAACATGGCGTCCACGAGCGTGGTCTTGCCGTGGTCGACGTGAGCGATGATGGCGACGTTGCGGCGCAGCGGATTTGCGACGCTCTGCGCGGCGGTCGAGCGAGTAAGCATCCCTCCAGTATGTCATTAAGCCGGGTGCGACGGGTGCGCCCTTCTGCCTTCTGCCTTCTGCCTTCTGCCTTCTGCCTTCTGCCTTCTGCCTTCTGCCTTTTGCCTTTTGCCTTCTGCCTTGCTCTTCAGTAGAGGGGATGCACGTTCGTGAACAGGACGAGCCCGAGGGTGTAGAGCATCGCCGCCGCCGCAATCAGCACCACGTGCCGGGTGTCGCCGTCGAGCGAGCCGAGATAGATCGGAAGCGGGAAGAGCACCGAGGTGTACCGCCCCAGGCCCTCGAACTGGCCGGACGAGAGCGGCAGTATGAGGCCGAGCAGCACGACTGCCGCATAGCCGAACCCAAGGCGCCGCCACACCAGCGGCACGATGGCCAGGGCCGCCGTTGCAGAGAGCGCGTTCAACGTGTCGTAGGGCGCCATCGACTCGTTGTTGAGAAATTCGTAGGGCCTGGTGACGAGGGCCTTCGCGATCGTGAGAAGACTGCTGCCCGGGTTGCCTCCGGGGTAGTATCCCCACCGCTGAATGCTGTGGTACCAGGTGAAAGGGTCCCCGCTCAGCATGTAGTTGTAGATGCAGTAGCCGCCGATGCCGGCCACCGCGCACGCCGCAGCCAGCACGCCGAGCACGCGCTCGCGGCCCGCCGGGTTGGCCCGCCACGCCAGCCACAGCAGCGCCGGCACGAACATCACACCGTTGACTCGCGTGGCCGTCATCGCCGCGCCGGCCAGCGCGCTCCACACCCAGCGCCGCTCGCGGATCGCCAGGACCGCGCCGATCAACGTCAGGAAGAACAGGCTCTCGGAATAGACGACGCCGAAGAAGTACGCCGCCGGGAAAATACCCGCATAGAGCACCGCCCGCACCGCCCGCGGGTGCGGGATGTCGAGCAGGGCGAGGCGGTACAGCAGCATCGCTGCCAGCGCGAACGACACCCACGAGATGACGACGCCCGCGAAGTAGAAGTCGGCCTGATTTCCGCCGAGGAGGCGTCCTCCCCATCCCATCAGCGTCGGATACAGCGGGAAGAAGGCCAGGTTGTTGCGCCCCTCGCCGAGGAACGCGTACCCCTTCGAGGCGATGCCGTAGTACCACCCGGAGTCGTAGCGCGCGAACGGATCCCAGAATGCGTTCGGCTGACCGAGCACGTGGAAGCGCTGGTCAACCTTGGTCGGGATGGTGATCTCGGCGAGGAAGGCGATGAAGGCGGTGAACAGCCGCAGCGCGATCGCGCCAATCACCAGGCGGGCCTCGATCGGCAGAGGCGAAGCCTGTGTGCGCACGGACGGAGCGGCCATCGCCGCGATGTTACTTCAGCCGCCGTGCCGCTGCCGTACCGCCCACCGACTGGATCGTGTAGATCTGCGCGGCGCCGCCGTCACGAGGCAACAGATCGAAGCCGGTGTCGAGCAGCGTCGAGCCCGAGATGCGCTGGCGGCGGTTCGTGTCCATGTCGCGCAGCTCGTACATGTCCGCGGGGTTGAGACCGGCGAGCCGGACCGTCGAGCGCCCGCCGTCGTTGTCGAATGCCCACAGCACGCCGCGCTGGTTCGCCGTCGACCACTGCTCCACCACGTCCCACGCCGGATGCGAACCGGCCTGGGGGGTGAGCAGGTAGCTCGCCGAGCCCGCCTGGTAATCGCGAATCACCCGAGCCAGCTGGAATTCCTGGGTCAGCTCGTTGAGGTCCCGCTCGCTGACGGAACGGAAGTTGACCGCCAGACCGAGGGTGCCGATCATCCGGCTCCGCACCAGGTTGGGCATGTCGGCAGCCGCATTCATCGGCTCGGCCTCGCTCGGCATGACATAGGAGAGGAGGTAGGACGCCGGAAACACGCTGGTCAGCCCTTCGATGTTGTGACGGACGTGCGCGGAGGGTGCTGTGGTGTCGTCCATCCAGCCGGTATCGGTGAGGCGCAGCAGGCCGGCGTCGAGACGATGGCCGCCCCCGGAGCAGTTCTCGATGAGAAGCGACGGGAAACGCTGGCGCAGCGCGTCGAGCACCGCGTACAAGCCGCGAATGTGCGCGTAGCTGCCGCCGTCGGCGGTGTGCCCATGCTCGGGGCGATCGCAGATCATCCA
>DATJFF010000211.1:0-10905 GCA_035495795.1 Vicinamibacterales bacterium | reverse complement strand
GCTGCCCGCCGTCAGGATGATCTCGCCGAGCGTGCAGTCCCTGCCGTGGCCGGCCGCGGCCAGGCTCGTGTCGGTTCCAAACGGGTTCTGCGTCCCGGAGGGCCCTGGGGTCCCTGGGGTCCCTGCGGCCCCTGGGGTCCTTGCGGGCCAATCGGGCCGATCGCACCCGTGGCGCCTGTCGCACCGGTAGCGCCAGCGGGACCCGACGGACCCGTCGCTCCCGAAGGGCCAGTCAGTCCCGTCGGACCTATCGGGCCCTGCGGCCCGGTCGCACCGGTCGCTCCCGGCGGTCCGACCGGCCCCTGCGGTCCCATGGCCCCGGCCGGCCCCTGCGGCCCCGCGGGTCCGCTCACGCCAGCCACCAGGTCGCCGTTGCGCAGCACTCGCCCAGGCGAGAGCGCAATCGGCGCGAACGTGGGAGCGCTCGATGTTGCCGCTGGCAAGTAGTAGCGGTCCAGCGTCGTGAAGAGGAACGGTGGAACGCCGCTGACGGTCGCGTCTCAGCGACGATGAGGTCGGTCGCCTGCCGAGCGAATGCCACGACGCCGATTGTCATGAACGTCACGACAGTAAGAAGGGCGCCACGAAGCTGACCATTCGATTCACGCAAGGCTCCTGCGAGCCTGGGGTCTGGAAACCTGCTTATCGGCCGATCGCCTCCACCGTCCACTAGACTGATCGGCGGAGCTCACCATGATCATTCGTGCCCGCCGCCTGGCTGTCGTCGCTGGTCTCGTGCTGCAGGCGTCTGCGCCCAGCGCACAGGCCCCGGCCGTTTCCCAGGCTCAGGCCGCGGCGCCGCAGTTCGACAGCGCCTCGCTCTCCGCGCTCAGCTGGCGCAACGTCGGCCCGTTCCGCGGCGGCCGCGCTGTGGCCGCGACCGGCGTCCCGCAGCAGCCCCGCACGTTCTACTTCGGCGGCGTTGGCGGCGGTGTCTGGAAGACGACCGACGGCGGCGAGAACTGGTCGAACATCACTGACGGTCAGCTCAACACCGCGTCGGTCGGCGCGATTGCCGTGGCGCCGTCGGACCCGAACATGATCTACGTCGGTATGGGCGAGCACGCCGTCCGCGGCGTCATGACCTCGCATGGCGACGGCGTCTACAAGTCCACCGACGCCGGGCGGACCTGGACCCACCTGGGACTCGACCGCACCCGCCACATCTCACGAATCCGGGTCCACCCGACCGATCCCGACACGGTGCTCGTCGCCGCGCAGGGCGCGGCCTACGGGCCCTCGAAGGACCGCGGAGTGTATCGGTCCACCAACGGCGGAAAGACCTGGGAGCAGGTCCTGTTCGTCAACGAGACCACCGGCCCCTCGGAGCTGGCCATGGACCCGACGAATCCGCGCATCCTCTACGCCGCGATGTGGGATCACTTGCGCCGCCCGTGGGAGGTGCGCAGCGGCGGGCCGGGAAGCGGCATCCACAAATCCACCGACGGCGGCACGACCTGGCAGAAGGCGATGACCGGCCTGCCCTCGCCGGTCGGCAAGATCGGCATCGACGTGTCGGCCAACCCCGATCGGATCTACGCGATCGTCGAAGCCGACCCGAAGGGCGGACTCTACCGCTCCGAGGACGGCGCGAAGTCGTGGCAGCTGGTGAACGAGGCCTGGAACCTCCACACCCGCGCCTGGTACTACATGAAGGTCTTCGCCGATCCGAAGAACCCGGAGGTCGTCTGGGTGCTCAATGCCGACGTGAGCCGCTCGATCGACGGCGGGCGCACCTTCACCAACGTCCGGGTGCCGCACGGCGACAATCACAGCCTGTGGATCAACCCGAACGATCCCGAGACCCTGATCGAGAGCAACGACGGCGGCGCGAACGTGTCGTTCAACGGCGGCCGCACCTGGTCCACGCAGGCGAACCAGCCGACGGCGCAGTTCTACCGGGTCAACGCGGACAACCTGTTTCCCTACCATCTGTATGGCGGTCAGCAGGACAACACGTCGATCAAGATCGCGAGCTCCGCGCCGGGCGGCGTCAACGACAAGGACTGGTACGACGTCGGCGGCTGCGAGAGCGCCGTGCCCGCGTTCGATCCGAACAAGCCGCGCTACATCTACGCCGGCTGCTACATGGGGATCATCAGCGAGTACGACGACGAGGCCCGGAGCGCGCGCGACATCATGGCGTGGCCGCAGATGCCAGCCGCGGTGCCGCCGCGGGATCAGAAATACCGGTTCAACTGGAGCGCTCCGATCGTCGTTTCCCGGTTCAACCCGTCGGTCATCTACCACGGCGGCAACGTGCTGCTGCGTTCGGACAACCGCGGCAAGACCTGGCGCGAGATCAGCCCGGACCTGACGCGCAACGACAAGAGCAAGCAGGGCCCTGGAGGCGCGCCGATCACGAACGAGGGCGCCGGCGGCGAGACCTATGGAGTGATCGACGACATCGCCGAGTCGCCGCACGATGCCGGCACCATCTGGGTCGGCACCGACGACGGGCTGGTGCAGCTCACGCGCGATGGCGGCAAGACATGGAGCAACGTCACGCCGCCCGACGTCGGCGAGGCGATGGTGAACATCATCGAGGTGTCGCCGCACAGCGCCGCGACGGCGTACGTCACGGTGTCGAAGTACAAGTTCAACGACTTCACCCCGCTCGTGTTCAAGACCACCGATTACGGCAAGTCGTGGACGAAGATCGTCGAAGGGATTGGGTCCGAGGCATGGGCCCACGTCGTGCGCGAAGACCCGGTCAGAAAGGACCTGCTCTATCTCGGCACCGAGACCGGCTTCTACATCTCATTCAACGGCGGCCAGCGCTGGACCAAGCTCCAGCTCAATCTGCCGGTGACGCCGATCACCGACCTGAAGGTCCACCAGAACGATCTGGTGGCGTCCACGGCCGGCCGCGCATTCTGGATCCTCGACGACCTCTCGCCGCTCCAGCAGTGGACCGACGCCACGGCGGCGACCGACGTGCGGCTGTTCAAGCCCCGAGCGGCGTATCGCAGCCAGGCGTTTGCCGGCGGATTCGGGGGCCCCGACCCCCGGGCCGGACGCAACGCGCCGAACGGCGCGGTGATTGACTTCTGGCTCGCGAAAGTGCCGGACGGCGACGTGAAGCTGGATGTCCTCGACAAGGCCGGCAAAGTGATCCGGCAGTACACGACGTTCAAGCCCGATCCATCGGCGCCGCCCTCGACGGAGGCGCCGCCGAGCGCGCTCACCGTGAAGGCCGGCCTCAACCGGGTGGTGTGGAACGTGCGCCACGATCAGGCCGTCCCGGTCCCGGGACTCTACGTATTCGGCACGCTGCAGGGCCGGCAGGCGTTGCCCGGCGACTACCAGGTGCGGCTCGCCGCCGCCGGCAAGACGCTCACCGAGGCCGTAACGGTGAAGATGGACCCGCGCGTGACCACCCCTCTGGCCGAGCTCCAGGCACAGGACGATCTCGTGACGCGGGTAGACGATCGGCTGAACGAGATTCATCGTGCGGTGATCCGGCTTCGTGATGTGCGCGGCCAGATCGAGGACCTGATGAAGCGCACGAAGGGAACTGCCGGGGCCGATGCAATCGAAAAGAGCGGGAAGGCGCTCGTCGACAAACTCAACGCGCTCGAGGAGGCGCTCGTCCAGAAGCGCGTGGTGGACGGCCAGACCGTCATCAACTTCCCGATGCGTCTGAACCAGTTCTTCATCTACCTGCGCAGCGCCATCGACGGCAGCGATGCCGGCCCGACAGACGGCCAGCGAGACCGCTTCGGCGACCTGTCGGAGCAATGGGCGCAGCAGCAGCGCACAGCGTCGGCGCTCTTCGGCGACGATTTGAATGCGTTCAACCGGCTGGTGCGCGATCGCAACGTGCCAGCCGTGGTAGTGAAGTGAGCGCGGTGCCGAGCATGCCGTCGCGCTGGCACGAGCTGCATCGGACCATCGTGATGCCGGCACACTGCGACGCCTATGGGCACATGAACGTCCGCCACTACGCGGCGATGTTCGACGAGGCCGGCTGGCACATCCTGGCTCGCGCCGGCGTCTCGCTCACCGATCTCCGCGGGCGCGGGCTCGGGAGCGTCGTCGCCAGCCTCACCATAGATTTCCATCACGAGCTCACCGCCGGGCAGCTGGTCGTGGTGACGGGCGCGTTCACGCGGGCCGGCGGAAAGTCATTCGCCTACGAGATGCGCCTCTACGAAGCCGATTCCATGACCCACTGCGCGACCCAGAAGACCGTGGAGGTCTGTTTCGATACCGCCAGGCGCGCCTCGGTGCTGCTCCCAGACGACGTGCGCCAGGCGATTGCGCGTCAAGTCGAGTGATTGCGAATCACCCGACCGTCTGCACGTAGGTTGGCGGCTGCCGGCGTTTCGTCGCCTGCTCGTAGGCGTATGCAATCTTGAGGAGCGTGGGCTCGCTCCACGCGCGGCCGAAGAAGGACACGCCAACCGGAAGGCCGGCGACGAAGCCCATCGGCACGGTGATGTCGGGATAACCGGCGATTGCCGCCGTTCCTGCGCTGTCTCCTCCATCGAAGCGATCGCCGCGGACGTGATCGATCAGCCATCCGGGCGAGGCGGTTGGCGCGACCAGCGCATCGAGGCGGAACCGGGCCATCAGCGCGTCGATGCCGTCAGCGCGGCTCATCCGCTGAATCGTCTCGACTGCCTTGCGGTACTCCGGATCGTCGAGCGAGGTGGTCGCCTCGGACATGATCAGCCGCTCCTGCCCGAAGAACGGCATCTCCCGGTCACGCTGCTCTTCGTTGAAGCGGATCAGATCCGCGAGGGTCTTGATCTTCGCGTCGGGCCCAAGGCTTTGGAAGTACCGGTTGATGTTCGCCTTGAACTCGTAGTTCAACACAACGATCGGCAGCTCCTGGAAGACGCTGCCCGCCTCCATGTGTGGCAGGTTCGCGGGATCGACGATGTCGGCGCCGGCGGATTTCATCGCCGCAATCGCCTCGTCGAACAGCCTGGCGACGCGTTCGTCGAAGCCCGGGATGTTTCGCACGATGCCCAGGCGCGCACCCTTCAGGCCGGCAGGATCCAGGAACGTGGTGTAGTCGGCGTGGGACCGTCCCTGGCTTCGCGCCGTGGCCGTGTCGCGAGAGTCCACGCCGCAAGCGGTACCGAGGAGGATCGCCGCGTCGCGGACGGTGCGCGTCATCGGTCCGGCTGAATCCTGCGAGTGTGAGATCGGAATGATGCCGGCGCGGCTCCATAGCCCGACCGTCGGCTTCACGCCCACGACGCCGGTAATCGATGATGGACAGATGATCGAGCCGCCAGTTTCGGTGCCGACTGTCACCGCGGCGAGGTTCGCGGCCGCCGCGACACCCGATCCGGAACTCGACCCGCACGGCGTGCGATCGAGCGCGTACGGGTTGCGGCACTGGCCTCCGCGGGCGCTCCAGCCGCTCGACGCATTCAGGCCGCGCCAGTAAGCCCACTCGCTCATGTTCGCCTTGGCGATGAGCACGGCGCCCGCCTCGCGCATCTTCCCTGCGATGAACGAATCCTGAGGCGGGATCGATCCTTCAAGCGCCAGTGAGCCGGCGGTCGTCGTCATCCGGTCGTGCGTGTCGATGTTGTCCTTGAGCGCGACAGGGATGCCGTGCAGCGGTCCGCGGACCTTGCCGGCCTTGCGCTCGGCATCGAGCTGCTGGGCGATGTCAAGCGCCTCCGGGTTGGTCTCGATGATCGCCCGCAGCTCCGGGCCGCGCTGGTTGAGCGCCTCGATACGCTGCAGGTAGAGCTCGGTAATGCGCCTCGCCGTGAGCTGGCCGGTGCGCATCGCCTCCTGCAGCGAGTCGATCGTCGCCTCGTGCAGCTCGAACGGCTCGGTGCCGCTCATCCGTTCCGCCGGCTTCGCGGCTGGCGGCTGTGATGGCGTTGGCGTGCATGCCGGCGTTCCGGCCAGCGCACCGGCGCCGGCCACGGCCGAACCTCGAATGAACGTTCTCCGGTCCATGTCGACACCTCGGGCCTTGCCTCGTCAGTGGCAGAGCAGGATCCTGGCTCAGCCGGAAGAACGCGTCAACCGGGTCGGCCCCGGGGGACGGTCTTCGATTGCCCACATGTGGTCGCCCGGCGCGCCAATGGTGAACCCTCCAAGTCATCCCTCTCCGCGGTCCCGACCACCGGAGCTGGCCGAATCCTTGCTCTTTCAGCGCTGAACGACTCGGCTTCATTGTTTCGCAACTCATTTGCGTGCGCCGAGAAGGAGGCCAGATGACGTCGATTCGAACAGTCGCCCTCGCGTGCATGACCACCGCGATGATGGCGCTGCCGCTCGCGGCGAGCGCGCAGACGGGCTCGCGCAACCAGGACACGTACTTCACATTCAGCCAGCCGGTCGAACTGCCGAACGCAACCTTGCCCGCCGGCACTTACCTGTTCCAGCTCGTCGACAGTCCGAGCAACCGTCATATCGTCCGAATCATGACCAAGGACCGTCAGAAGGTCTACGCGACGCTGATGGCGATCCCGGCTTACTCGACGAACCGTCCGCCCGACAAGCCGGAAGTTCGCTTCATGGAAAGCCCTGCCTCGCAGGCCAACGCCATCAAGATCTGGTTCTACCCTGGCAACGCCACGGGGCACGAGTTCGTCTACCCGCGCAACCAGGCGCTCAAGCTGGCGAAGGCATCGGGTGAATCTGTGTTGACGACGAAGTCCGACAAGGACGTGACGTCCACCGTCGCCGAGAGCGATCTGACACGGGTCAACCCCGAGGGCCAGGACGTGGCCGCCGACATGAGCCGCCAGCGCGCGTCCGAGAACGCCCGCTCGGAGATGGGCGAGACCGCGACGCAGTCGGCTTCAGCCCGTTCCTCGGCAACGTCTCAGCAGCCGGACACGCCTCCGCCGCCGGCCACGTCCGCTTCGAGGCGCACGACCGCCACGCCAGGCGCGACGGGGACCAGCGGCACCGCGACGACCGCGGCGCGGACGCGGCGCGCGCTCCCGCGCACGGCTGGCGTGCTCCCGCTCATGGGCCTGATCGGCCTCGGCTCACTCGCCGGCAGCCGCATCGTCCGGCGCGCGCGCAGGGCGTAAAGATCAGGCTGGCTGAAATCAGGCCAGCCTGAAGGCAAAAGGCAAAAGGCAATAGGCAGAAGGCAGAAGGCAAAAAGCAGAAGGCAGAAACGTGCGACGACCAATGCTGGGGACGCTCGCCGGCGCGATCATCGCGGCCGCCATGCCGGCGGCGGCTCCCCGGCAGTCGGAACAGCCCGTGTTCAAGGCGCAGTCCGAGCTGGTGGTGATGCACGTGTCAGTGCGGGACCGCCGCGGGCGCTATGTGATGGGGCTGGGCCAGGACGCCTTCACCGTCATCGACGACGGCCAGGCGCAGGCGCTCGCGATGTTCTCCGCCGACGAAGTGCCGGCCTCGATCGCGTTCCTGATCGACAACAGCAACAGCATGCGGCCGAACCGGGAGCGGGTGATTGCCGCGGCGATCGCGTTCGCGGCCAACAGTCACCCCAGGGATGAGATCTCGGTCCTGACCTTCAACGAGAGCGTCACGCCGGCATTCGGTCCCGCGTTGATCCAGGACATTCCCGAAGGGTCGCTCCGCGCCGCCATGGATCGCGCCATCATCGCGCGGGGCATGACTGCCCTCTACGACGCGGTGGTGGCCGGACTGCGGCGGGTGTCGGGCGGCGTGCACACGCGCCAGGTCCTGATCCTCGTCAGCGACGGCGGCGACAACGCCAGCAGCACGACGATGGACGCGGCGATCAAGCAGGTCCGCGATTCTGACGCCACGATGTACACGGTGACGCTCACCGATACCCTGGTACGCGAGGGCAATCCCGGCCTGATGCGGCAGCTTGCGCGCGAGAGCGGCGGCGAGGCGTTCCATCCCCGGAACGTCGAGGACATTCCAGAGGTGTTCGAGCGTATCGCGCGCGACATCCGCAGCGCCTACACGCTGGCGTATGCGCCGGCCCATCACGGCGAAGGCGAGGATCGCCGCCGGGCCGTGCGCGTCTACGTCCGATCGAGCGACGGGCGGCCGCTCTCGGTCCGCGCTCGCGAAGGCTACATGGAGCGCCATCCGGAGGCGGAGCCGCGATGAACCGGCATCTGGGAGTGTGGATCGAGCGCCTCCTCTTCATCATCGGCGTAGTCTGCTTGGGCGCCTACGCGTTCGCGACACTCGACGCGCGTCGCTACCAGGCGGAGCAGACGGCAGCGTTCGCGGCAAGAGAAGCCGCTGAAAAGGCGCCGGCCGCTCGCCCGCGCCCTGAGGAGAAGCCAAGCCCGTCGTCCTCAGCCGTGATGCCGTCAACAGAGCTGGTGGAAACCGGCACGCTGCTTGGAATGCTCGATGTTCCGCGACTGAAGTTGTCCACACCGGTGGTGCAGGGAGACGACGATGCGACGTTGAGCAAGGCGGTCGGACACCTGCCGGATACCCCGCTTCCGTGGCACGAAGGAAATAGCGCGGTCGCCGCGCACCGCGACACGCTCTTTCGCCCGCTCAAGGACATCGCCGTCGGCGATGAAATTCTGTTGCGGACAGCGACTGGTGATTTTCGCTATCGCGTGACGCGCACGTCGATCGTGAACCCCGACGACGTGTCGGTGCTGGATCCGGGATCGCGCAACATGCTCACGCTGATCACCTGCTACCCGTTCTACTACGTGGGCCACGCCCCGAAGCGATTCATCGTTCACGCCGAGCGCGAGTAGCAGCGCGTTTGACAGGTTCCGCCACGCGACGTAACCTGCGATCCCTTCAAAAAATTCCTTTCCCCGGGAGGATGCGGTGACTCTTCTGCGTTTTCAGGCCATTGCCTTGGCACTGGCCCTTGTCGTGGTCTCGCTGATCGTCGAACTTGGGAACGTGCGTGAAACACCGCGCAACCGGATGCGGGAGGAACACGCATACTCGAAGGCCGGTGAGGCCGGCGATGAGAGCGCCGAGGCACTCAACCGCGACACCGAGTACGCGCAGGCGCGGCTGGCGCCTGGGCTTGTACTGCCCGGGGCGTATGCACAGGCCTTCGCGGCGCTGACGTCACTGCCGGTTGCTTCCGGTACCTGGGCGGAGGTCACCGATCGCCCCTACGACGCGGACGATCCCCGTTATCGCGATCCGGAATTCTCCAATTCGAGCGGCGGCGCGGGTCTGGTTTCGGGTCGTGTCACCGGGCTTGCCGTTATCGGCACGACGCTGTTCGCAGGCGGCGCGGATGGCGGCGTCTTCCGCTCGACCGACGACGGCGGTACGTGGACGCCGATCGCCGATGGTCTGCCAACGCTGTCGGTCGGCGATCTGCGCGCCGCGCCCGATGGTGCGCTGTGGCTGGCAACCGGCGAGGGGAACACCGGTGCCACCTCCTACGTCGGTTCGGGAGTCTATCGGCTCGTCAGCGCCGCAACCGGCGTGTTCGCGCAGAGCCATCGCGTCGGCGGGAACGAGCTCGAGAGCACGTTCATCCACCGCCTCAAGTTCGACGGGGCCGGCAGCGTCTATGCGGCGACGTCCCGCGGCGTATGGAAGCATGGCGCCGGCAGCAGCAGCGGCGCGTGGACACGCGTGCTCTATCCGGTTGCCGATCCGATCGTGGACGGCGCCAGCCGTCCGGATCTTCAATCGCCGTACAACAACATCTGCAACGACGTTGCCTTCCAGCCGAACACCGGCGGGCAGGTGGTCATCGCCAACTGCGCGTGGCGCGGTGGCGCCGCGTACAACGGCTTCTATCTCTCGACCGACGGAGGCCAGACGTTTGCGAAGGTGAACCCGCAGGGTGGTCTCAACCCGCAGGACGTCGGCCGATCGCAGTTTGCCTACTCGAGCGACGGCACGCAGCTCTATGCGACCGTCGAATCGATCGTCCACTACACCAACACGCTGAACACGAACCTGTCCGGAATATTCCGCTCTGCGGGCTCGGTGACCGGGCCGTGGAACAAGATCGGCGATTCGCAGAAGCTCGCCGGGTCCGGGTCGGCGCTGAAACTGTCTCGCGGCTACCGGCCGGGCGTGCAGGCCTGGTACAACCAGGTCATTGCCGTCGATCCCGGTGACGCGTTGCACGTGTACGTCGGCCTCGAGGAGATCTTCGAGACACGCAACGGCGGCACGAGCTGGCAGGCGACCGGGCCGTACTGGAACTTCGACTTCCCCTGCTGGTCGATCTCGGATGCCAGTAACTCGTGCAGCCAGACCGTGCACGCGGACCAGCACTCGATCGCATTCGGGAACGGTCAGGTCTATGTCGGCGACGACGGCGGCGTCTACACACGGCCGATCAACGGGCAGACCGACGCCCTGGGCCACGCTACCGACTGGAGGAGCCTCAACGCGAACCTGCGGACGCTGCAGTATTACTCGGTCGGAGTTGGCCGGGTTCCGGGCGGTGTCGCGGTGGCGGGCGGCCTCCAGGACAACGGCGGCTCGCTGCTGCTGCCCGAGGACCGGACTGGCAACGGCACGATGGGATCGCCGTTCGGCGGCGATGGCGGCGACATCATCGTGGACCCGGACGACGGCTGCAAGATCCTCGACGAGTACGTCTACCTCGAGCTGTGGCTGACCGAGACCTGCGGGCGATCGAACGGCGCGCCCGGGGCGATTCGCGACGTATCGATCACCGATCCAAGTCCGAGGTTCACGGCGCCGTTCCGCGCCGACAGCCTCAACAAGAACTTGTGGATCGCCGGCGGTCGCTACTTGTGGAAGAACGACGTCGGGTTCGCCATCCAGTCGGGCGACCAGTGGCAGAAGGTCTTCGACAACGGTCTCGGCACCTCGACGACGGCGATTTCGGTGCAGAACGGAATTGTCTACTCGGCGTGGTGCGGTCCATGTAACAACGACGGCTTCGCGCGCGGTGTGTCGACCAATGCCGGCGGCACATACCACCTGCTCACGCTTCCCGCGAACCTGCCAAACCGCTATATCTCGGCGATCGCCATCGATCCG
>DATJFF010000210.1:0-8572 GCA_035495795.1 Vicinamibacterales bacterium | reverse complement strand
CGTCTTCGCCGTTGTTGGGAACGGTTTCCGTTCTCGCCAATTCGTTTGCACAACTTCTTTCGCGGTTACCGCGTCGCGCGGCGCATTTGACCTGATAATCGCGCGCCGCCGTGCCGGCGTCCGAGATGTCGCCCTCGACTGTCGTCTACCGCTTCGGGGATGTCGAATTCGATCCGCTGAGCGGCCGTGTGTTCCGCGGAACAGGCTGCACGCAGCTCCCCGCCACGCAGTCCGCCATCCTCGCCTACCTGATCGCCCACCGCGGCGAAGTCGTCTCGAAGGACACGCTGGCCGAAGTCGCCTGGCGAACGCAGGCGGTCACCGACGAGTGCGTGAAGCAGACGATCTCGCGATTGCGCCGCTCCGTGAGCGCGCCAGCGCGTGCAGACGCCGCAAAGGGGCGCAGCCTGATCGAGACAATCCCTCGTTCGGGCTACCGCTTTTCGGCGTCGGTTGAACGCGCCGACCGCTACGCCGACGGCGGCACGGTCGGGGCCGGGCTGACGCTGTCCCGCGCCTACCTGCGGGGCGAAGCGGCACTGCACAGCCTGCGGCGCGACCGGCTCGACGAGGCGGAGCGCGCGTTTCTCGACGTGCTGCACGCCAATCCCGCGCACGTGAACGCGCGTGTGGGAATGGCCAACCTGTGTGCGCTCAGGTTCGATGCGTCACGGATTGACGCCGTGTGGCTGGTCGGCGAGCCGCCGCGCGGGGTTCAGCATGCGCGCACCGCGATCGAGCGCGCGCCGCTCTCGGGCGATGCGTGGAGCGCGCTGGCGTTCTGTCAGTTCCTCGCCGGAGACATCGCGGAGGCCGCTGCGGCCGCGGAGCACTCGGTCGATCTGGAGCCCGACAACTGGCGTCATTGGCTGCGTCTGGGCTACGTCAGCTGGGGAGAGAAGCGCATCCAGGCCGGCCGGAAGATGCTGCGCCTGTATCCGGCGCCGTTCGCGTACTGGCTGATCGCCACCACGCTCATCGGACGGGGACTCCTCGAGACCGCCCTCGACGTGCTGCGCGACGGGTGCGCGGCGCAGGACAGCCAGGTGAGCCGCCAGTCGACGTTTCCAGCCATCGGACTGCACTTCCTGCGCGGGCTCGTGCTCGGCGCGCAGAACCGTCTCGAGGAAGCGGCAGACGCGATCGCGCGCGAGTTGTCGTCGCTGGATCACGGTCAGGTCTACGGCCGCGAGTGCGCGGCCGGTTCGTGGTACGCGCTCGGCGCGATCAGGGCCAGGCAGCGGCGTCATGCCGACGCGGAATCCGCGTTCGCCAACGCGCTCACGGTGGCCCCGGCGCACCTCTCGACCAACGCCGCCCTCGGTCGTCCCCTGCGATCACTCGGCAGCGACGATCCGCGCGCGGTCGGTGCCGCAATGGCCCGCGCCGCGGCACTGGCGCGCGCCGGACGACACGGCGATGCCGCCCGGATCTATGGCGAGGCCGTGCGCGCCTCATCGCTGCCGTCAGCGGGATGGATCCTCCCCGTCGAACCGTTGATTGTTCCCGCCGCTCATCCCGACGTCTGGGCCGACACCCTGGCGGTGATCCGCCAGCGTTCGGCGTGACAGCCCTGTCACCATTTGTCACTCCAGCAGTCACCACTCCTGCCGGCGCGGCTGGCACCATCGCGTTCACGGCAATGACGCCGCTGGCAATGACGCCAGGAAAGGACGTGCGTGATGGAGATCATCGACAAACGGAGATACGACATGTTCACGCAGGTGCGTGATTTTGGTGTGACCTACGGTTCGTTGTTTCCCGACCCCAGTCTGGCCTCACAGGCGTTTGCCGCGGTCAACGCGGCAATCGCCGACATGGACACCAACGACGTGGCCTTGAAGGGCGCGTCGGTGAAGGCACGCGCCGCACGCAAGAAAGATGTGCGGGCGGCGCTGCAGGAGCGGATGTCGCTGCTGGCGAAGACGGCGGCCGTGCTGCCGGGCAGCGACGCCGAGATGCGGGCTCACTTCGACGTGCGACCGTCCGCCTCGGATCAGCAGTTGCTGACCGCGGCGCGGCGGGCGCTCGACGAGGCGGGGCCGATGAAGGCGGTGTTCGTGGAGCACGGCATGCCGGAGACGTTCCTGACGGATCTCGGCGCGCTGATCGACCGGTTCGCGACCGCGCTGCAGGAGCGCGGCCTCGGGCGGGAACGAACGAGGGTGGCGCGGGCGGACATCAAGGCGGCCGTCGCCCGCGCCTTCGCCGCCATCGCGCAGCTCGACGTGTTCATTGCCAACTCGCCGGCAGTGAACGCGGCCGCGCGTGAGGTCTGGAAGCAAAGCCGGCGCATCCAGTACCCCAACGCGGCGCGCCGCCCGTCGCCAGGTGAACCTGCCGCAGCCGCTCCTCAGACGCCGCCCGCAACAGCGGCGGACACGGATTCTGCAGGGGAAGCCGCGTGAGGGACGTGACGACGCGTAACGACCGGGGCGGGACCGCGGCCCGCCCCGGGTTTTTCTCTGTCCTGGATTTCAGAGATCGGCGGGCAGCAGCGTGAACCCTTCGCGTCTGGCGGCGTCGCGCAGGCGTTGATCGAGGCTGACGAACACCTCGGACGCGGGTTGCTCCTCGCACCAGATCAGTGACGCGGCCAGTTGCAGCGCGTCGGCAGTACGAAGTTGATGCGACGAGACCAGTCGCATCGCCCGGGTGCGCACCGCTTCGAGCGGCGCAACTTCACGCACCTGGGCCCGCGCCTCACGCAGGCGCTCGGCCGCTTCCGCCGCTTCCTCGCGGCTGACGCGTTTGTCACGGACCGCCCGCACCACGGCAGCGTGGCATTCGAGCGGCGTGCCCCACCAGATGACCGGAACCGGGTCGGCGTCGAAGGCGTCGATCATCGCCACCGATCGCGGCTCGTCCAGCAGCGCGGCGACGAGCGCTGAGCTGTCCCAGAACATCAGCGACTCTCGTCGCGCTCCGCGAGCAACGCCTGCAGGACGGCGCGTCCGGCGCCGCGCTTCAGTGTTGGCGCGCCGAGTTGCCGGCGCGGTGCAGCCGGTGGCCGGAGCGCACCCAATCGAATGAGGCGCTCCTCGCGCGTCGCGCGCTTTTCATCGGGGGCGAGCGGCACGAGACGAGCCACCGGGATGCCGCGTTCCGTGATGACCACCTCGCTCCCGTCCTTCACCTGGCGGAGGTATTCGCTCAAACGGGCCTTGATCTGCGCGACATTTGCCGTTCCCGTCATGTGACCATTATGGTCATCTGATATTCGGGAATCAATCGCGGCAATCGCCGACATGGATACCAACGACGTGGCCGTGAAGAGCGCGTCGGTGAAGCTGGACGACCTTCATTAGGAGCAGTCAGGCTGGCTGGTCCCCTGAGGCTTCTCGCGCGGTCAGGCGATCCGTGTCGGCCTGACCTCCATACGGATTCGGCTCCTCAACTCACGTGAGCTCTCACTGTTGGCGCGATCGTGCACGGCGACGCATCCCGTCGACTTCGTGACTGACGGCTGATGCACGCGCGTCGTCTGGCACATAACGGCGAGCGATGCGGCCCTGCGCCGTCGCGGTGCATGGAATCGTGAGGCGCCGGGGCATGGCTGACGCCGTCGGCGCTCGTACGCGGGCAGATCGTATGGCGCAGGCTGGCCCCCATGCGCCGAGCATCGCACGACTGCCGGAACGTCGAGCTGAGGCAGTGCCCGGGTGGCTCTTTCTGCTGCGGCAAAGCGCCGGGTCTTGGACTGTCGAGAGTCCAGGACCTCTGGATCAGTTAACGCCTATAATTCGCCCCACCAGTCCTCAAACAGGAGTCGAATGCCGGTGTCTGGAAAGAGAGTGCTTGCGGTCGCTGTCGCCGCGCTCGGCGTCGTGTCAGCTGTGTCAACCAGCCTGTCGGGCCAGACTGCGGCGGGCCGTCCCGCCGCGGAAACCGAGTGGCGGTTTTTCGGGAGCGACAGCGGCGCCACGCGATATTCGCCGGCCAGTCAGATCAACGCGAATAACGTCAAGAATCTCCAGGTCGCCTGGCGCTTTTCGACCCGGAACTTCGGTCCCCGGCCGGCGGTGGCGTCGCAGGTCAGTCCGCTGATCGTCGGCGGCGTGATGTACACGGTGGCCGGTGCCAACCGCGACGTCGTCGCGCTCGACGCCGCCACCGGGCAGCAGTTGTGGCAGTGGCGCCCGACCGGCGATCTGACCCGATGGGCCGACATCATCGATCCGCTCTCGAGAAGCACCGGTCGCGGGGTCAGCTACTGGACCGACGGGCAGGGCGACGAGCGGATCTTCGTCGTGATGCCTAGTTACATGCTGGTCGCCCTCGACACCAAGACTGGACGCCCGGTGGAGAGCTTCGGCACGCACGGCGTTGTCGACCTCGCCGCGAACCTGCGATGGAACGACCGGCCCGGGTTGCCGCACGAAGGCCGCGTGTCGAACACGTCTCCGCCGGCGATCGTGGGCAACGTCCTGGTCGCGTCGATCTCGATGCACACGGGCGCCGCGCCGAACCTGCCGGGCGCGTCGATCAACGAGCAGTGGCCGATGAACATTCCCGGCGACGTCGTTGGCTACGACGTGAAGACGGGGAAAGTCCTCTGGCGCTTCAATACCATTCCCCGTCCGGGAGAAGAGGGGGCCGACACATGGCTCAAGGCCGATCCCAGCGTGTGGGAGGTTCCGCGCGGCGTGAACGCCTGGGTGAAAGAACACCCGGAACTCCTCGCCGGGTCCAACCGTTACACCGGCAACGCGGGCTTCTGGGCGCCCGCCACGGGGGATCCCGAGCTGGGGATGTTCTACATCCCTGTCGAGGGGTCGACGGCCGACTACTACGGCGGCTATCGGCCGGGTAATAACCTCTATGCCAATTCAGTCGTGGCGCTCGACGCGAAGACAGGGAAGCGCGTCTGGCATTTCCAGACGACCCACCACGACATCTGGGACTTCGACCCGCCGAGCGCGCCAATCCTTGCCGATATCACCGCGGATGGCCGGCCGGTCAAGGCGGTGATTCAGTTGACGAAGCAGGGATTCGCGTTCGTACTGGATCGCGTGACCGGCAAGCCGGTATGGCCGATCGAAGAGCGGCCCGTTCCGAAGTCCGACGTGCCGGGTGAGTGGACATCGCCGACGCAGCCGTTCCCCACCAAGCCGGCCGGCCTCACCCTGCAGGGCCTGACCGACAACGATCTCGTCGACTTCACGCCCGAGATCAAGGCCGAAGCGCTTCGGGTCGCGCATCAGTACCGTCTCGGTTCCCTCTATACGCCCCCTTCGCTGCCCAACGCGGCGGATGGAACGATGGGCACGCTGACGGCGCCGGCGGCCGTCGGCGGCTTCAACTGGCAGGGCGGCGCGGTCGATCCGGTGGACGATGTGCTGTTCGTGGCGGGTCAAAACAGTCTCAACAAAGAGCAGCTCGTCGAGGGGGCGGAGAAGAGCGGCGTGGTGTTGGTCAACCCCCGCGGTCAAACGATCGGTCCGCCAACGAGCGTCTTCGGCCTGCCGCTGTTCAAGCCTCCCTATGGATTCGTCACCGCCGTCGATCTGAAGACGGGCGACCGTCTGTGGACGGTGCCACATGGCAACACGCCGGAGTCGATCAAGAGAAACCCGAAGCTGCAGGGCGTCACCATTCCCAACACCGGGGCGCAGACCAACGGGACAGGTCTGCTGGTGACCAGCACACTGTTGTTTGGAGGCGAGGGCGGCCCGTCACCGATGTTTCGTGCCTGGGACAAGAAGACCGGCGCGGTTGTCGCGGAGATTCAGTTGCCGGGCCCGACCACTGGATTTCCGGTGACCTATATGAAAGGCGGACGTCAGTACATCGCGGTGGCGGCACGCGTGGACGGCGCCGTGGAAATCGTCGCCCTGGCGCTGCCGGCGCAGACGGCACCAGCCGGTCGTGGCCGCGGCCGCGGCGGGCAGTAACGAACGAATATCCCTATCCTCGTATCGGCTTTTCGCATCGGCGCTTTCAGGAGAGGTCATGAAGCCCATTCGACTCGTGCTCGGCGTCATCGGCGTTGCCGCGGCCACCATCGTGGCGCTGGCGCAGGCGCCCCCGGCAGCTCAGGGCCCCACCGCGCCGGTTCCGAATGGACCCGCGGCAGCCGGTGGTGGTGGCGGTCAAGGTCGCGGTCAGGCGGCGCCTGTGCCGGGAGCTCCGCCGGTGGCGGCGATCGATTCGCCGCTGCTGCGCAACTATTCGGCGGTGACGAAGCAGCGTCTGTTGAAGCCGGAGGAGCGCAACTGGTTGATGATCCGCCGCACCTACGACGGCTGGGGCTACAGCCCGCTCGACAAGATCACCACCGCGAATGTCTCGCGCCTGAAGCTGGTATGGAGCGCCCTGACGCAGGAACCGGGGTCGCATCAGGCGCCGCCGCTCGTCAACAACGGCGTCATGTTCATCAGCACACCGAACAACCAGGTCGCCGCCTACGACGCGAAGACCGGCACGTTGCTGTGGCGCTACAAGCGGACGCGCCCGGCGGGGGCGTTTGTCGCACATCCGTCGAACCGCGGCCTCGCGCTCTATGGCGACAAGGTGTTCTACGGTGCCGGTGAGGCCGTGGTCATCGCGCTCGACGCGAAGACCGGGAAAGAGGTGTGGGCGAAAGAGGTCTACAACAACAAGGTGAACTACTACATCACGCTGGCGCCGCTGGCGGCCGACGGCAAGATCCTCGTCGGCGCCTCAGGCGGTGAATTCGGCGTGCGCGGGTATGTCGCGGCGCTCGATCCCGACACGGGCAACGAACTGTGGCGAACCTACACTGTTCCGGCGCCGGGTGAGCCGGGCAGCGAGACGTGGCCGAAAGGCGACCAGTGGAAGACCGGCGGCGGATCGGTCTGGGTGACGGGCAACTACGATCCCGAGACGAACATCGCGTACTGGGGCACGGGTAATGGCGGTCCATGGATGGGCGACCAGCGTCCTGGCGACAACCTTTACACTTCGTCGACCATCGCGCTCAATGCCTCCACCGGCAAGATGCTCGGGTACTTCCAGTACAACCCGAACGAATCGTTCGACTGGGATGAGGTGTCGCCGCCGCTCCTCATCGACTTCCGCCGCGACGGCCACACGGTCAGAGGGCTCGTCGATGCGTCGCGTTCCGGCTACCTCTGGTTCCTCGAGCGAACCAAGGAGGGCCCGATCCGGTTCATCGAGGGCAAGCCGTTCGTCAACCAGACGGCGTTCAAGTCGCTCGATCCCAAGACCGGCCACGTGACCTACAACGAGCAGAACAAGCCGGGTACCGGCAAGGAAGCCACCTATTGTCCGAACCTCTCCGGTGGCAAGAACTGGCCGCCGGCGGCCTTCAACCCGAAGACGCGGATGTTCTACATCCCGGCGAACAACAATCTCTGCTCGACGCTGGTTGGTGTGCCGGTGACGTACACGGCTGGCAGGGGCTTCACGGGCACCGGACGCACGAGTGGACCGGGGACGACGTTGTTCCCCGGTGCCGACCATGTGGGCGAGGTGCAGGCCTGGAACGTCGATACTGGCCAGAAGGTGTGGACGCACAACTACCGGCAGGCGAACTGGGGAGGCGTGATGACGACCGGCGGTGACCTGGTGTTCGTCGGCGGCACGCCCGATCAGATGTTCCACGCCTTTGATGCGAAGACCGGCAAGCTCCTGTGGGAGTTCAAGACCAGCTCCGGCGTCGAAGGTCCGCCTTCGACGTTCGAGATCGACGGCAAGCAATACATCGCGGTGATGACCGGTTGGGGCGCCGATGCGAACGGCGCCGGCACCACCGTGGCCGGCCTGCTCGGTGAACCGCGGCCGAATGTGCAGTTGGACGGCGCGGTGTACGTCTTCGCCGTCGAGTAGCCCCGTAGAGGCCGACCTTCAGGTCGGCCTTTCACGTGTAGGAGGGCGTCGAGGCCGACCTTCAGGTCGGCCTGCTTGCCGGCTCGATGTCGCCGTGCTCAGGCGACCGCCGTTTCTTCGTCCTCGTCTGACTCGAACGGCGCCGCGGTGAGGCGGCGGACGCTGTGGATGGTGTGCGGCTGCCGCTCCATGTGGTCCACGCCGTCGGCGGTGATCATGATGCGCGACCCGTCGGTCCGCTCGATCAATCCACGCTGACCCAGGTACCAGAGCGTGAACTCGAGATGCTCGCGCGGATGCCCGACGAGCGATTCGAGGTCCATCTCGAAGATGCCCGGCGTCCGCGGTTCCAGGCGGCGCCGCGTGTACAGCACCTGCAGCAGCGTCATCCGCAGCAGTTGTTCCGCGTGCACGTCGGTGTCCGGTCGCACGGTTTCCGACAGCAGCCGCGATCGCTGCTGTTCGCGGCCGCGCCGGACGGCATCGTAGCTGGCGCGCAGCTCCGGATCGCACAGCGCCTGATAGGCCGCGGTCACCAGCCTGAATCGATCCGCGTCCCCGGTTTCCTGATTGTCGGGATGGAAGCGCTGCGCCAGCAGCCGGTACACACGGTGGATCGTGTCCAGTTCGGCGTTCGGGCTGATCTGCAGCGTCTCGTAATAGTCGATCTCTGGTGACGTCATCTCTTACTCTTTTCGCTCCGGTGAGGGAGGTGTCTCCGGCTTCTTCGGGTCACTGCCGGTCAGCGCGTCCTCCGCAT
>DATJFF010000209.1:0-13439 GCA_035495795.1 Vicinamibacterales bacterium | reverse complement strand
TCCAACTTCGCTGCCTTCGCTGGTCCGACTGATGGCCAGGTGGTGCGGCTGACCAACCGCTGATTCCACGCTGGATCTCACCCTCGCGGTGGGCCATTGCTCCGCGAGCGAGGGTGAGCGCGGCGCTTTCTCTCAGCGCAGGCCCAGCTTGTAGAGTCGCGACGCGTTGCCGCGCAGCACCAGCGTCGCAATCTCCTGCGCTCGATCGCGAGTGATCTCGCCGGCCGCCATCATGTCCGACAGCGCGATGCCGAGCGCGCTCCGACCGTTGGCCGTGCCCGCGGCCGCCGATACCTCCCAGCCCATGTCTGGGCCCAGCGCCGAGGCGTCCGATCCGAACAGCACTTTCTCGGGGAACGTTGCGAGCCATGGCTTCAGGACTGCGGCGAGCTCTGCCGGGGGGTAAGCCTGCGTCATCAACGAAATGTCCGCATACGCGTTCGGCTTCCAGAGCAGGCCAGTCGTGTGCGAGGCCTGGCTTCCGCCGGCGTGGATGACGACGAAGTTGGTGCCGTGGAGCGCCGGGTCGTTCAGGACGGGTTCGAGTAGTGCCGGGTCGGCGCCGGCGATGTCGTAGTAGTTGCCGACGCCCTCGAACGAGTGGATGTGCACGGCCATGCCGAGCCGACCGGCCTCGCGCGCCAGGTAGCGGAACAGGAAATCCTGCAACGCCTTGTAGTCGGCGTGCGGAGGCGCGCCTCGGCCGGCCCAGCTCGCGTACACCTTCGCCGCCACCGGTTCGGGAACGCTCTCGAAGTCGAGCGCGCGCAGGTAAGCCGCCTCGAACTTGATCGCGACGCAGCCGCCTTGCTGCTGCGCTTCGAGCGTCGGCGTCACCACCGTCTTCAGGTAGGCATCGAGCGTTGCCGGGACGGCCGCGATCTTGAGATTCGCAAGGTAGCGGCGCAGCAGTGCGTCTTCGAGGGGGAACAGCTTGACGCGGTCCGGTGTCGCCTGCGCTTCGGCCGCGGTCGACAGCGGGTACATCAACGCATCCGCGAACGAGACCCAGCGGAAGCGGGGCGGCGTGAGCCCAGGGCCCATCGCAATGCGGTTGGCCAGCAGGACCTCGGTGCCAATCCGATCGAGCACCCACGGCGGGAACGCATCGCCCGCCGGTTTGGTCGCGCCCTCGTAGACCGCCTTTTTCGCCGCGATCCACTGCGGGTGATCGGGCTTCAGCATCGCCGGCAGCTCGAAAGCGCCGAGGCCGTCCACGGGGAGCGCATCGTAATCGGCGTCGCCCGGATCGGTACTGTTGGCGTGAGTGTGGTTGTCCACGGTCCGGATGGAGGCGATAAAGGCGCTCAGCGCCGGATCTCCTGCCGCCGGCCGCGGCGCCTCGGAGCGAGGCGGGGCCGTGCAGGCGGCCAGCGCGCTGGCGGCGACGAAAACGACAGCGGATTTCGTGACCATATCGGTGGGTTAGTGTGCCCCATAAATGCTAGGATTCGCCCGGTGAGCGCTCCCGCCGTCGCCCGGCGCCACGCCGGCTTCGTGCGCGTCACGCACTGGCTGACGACCCTGGCTTTCCTTGCGCTCCTGGTGAGCGGGGGCGAGGTCCTGCTCTCCCATCCGCGCTTCTACTGGGGCGAGACCGGCAACGTCGAAGAAACACCGCTCTTCGTCATCCCGGTCCCGTCTTCGCGCTCGACCGTCCCCACCGGCTACGACTACGTGCTGCCCGACCAGAATGGCTGGAGCCGGTATCTGCACTTCCAGTCGGCATGGCTGCTGGCGTTGACCGGACTCGCCTACCTGGGTGCCGGCCTCGGCAGCGGACATTTCCGAGCCAACCTCGTCCCCTCGTCAGCGGACTTGCGGTGGCCCGCCGTTCGACGCGCGATCGCGGAACACGTGCGGTTCCCTTCGGCGGCGGTTGCCGATGCCTGGTCGTACAACCCGCTGCAACGGATCGCTTACCTGCTCGTGATCTTCGTGCTCGTACCCGTGGTCATCTGGACGGGCCTGGCGATGTCACCGGGCTTCACCGCGATCTGGCCGTCAACGGTAACGCTCCTCGGCGGAAAGCAATCGGCGCGGACGCTGCACTTCGTAGTCTCTATTGCACTCACAATCTTCCTTCTCGTTCACCTCGCGATGCTGGTCCTCGCCGGCTTCATGTCCCGCCTGCGGGCGATGATTACCGGCGAGGCGGAGGTTCGGCCATGACTCCCCTCTCGCGCCGCGCTCTTCTTACCGCCGGGGTCGTCGCCGCCGGGACCTCTGTCGTTGCCTCGGCCGCCGCGCTGGGACGCCGCTTGGGACTCGTGCCGCCGGACGCCGCCGGCATCTACGGACCGGGGGAAACACTCACCTACGCCACGCACCGCCTGTTCGGGCGACATGCGATGGCTCGCGAGTTTCCGCGCGACATGATCTCCGCGCGGCCGTTCGCCAACTCGGTCAAGGACCGCGACGAGGCGTTTCTCGCGCACCAGGCGGCGGGGTTCACCACCTGGCGTCTGGCCGTGGACGGTCTCATCGCCCGTCCCACCGCACTGACGCTCGCGGACTTACGGGCGACGGCGGTCAGCCGGCAGATCACGGAAATCAGCTGCGAGGAGGGGTGGTCGTACATTGCCGAGTGGATCGGCACGCCGCTGTCCGCCGTTCTCGAAAAGGCCGGCGTAGCGCCGAAGGCTCGTTACGTGGTGTACCAGTCTCACGATACCGGTTTCTGGGACAGCGTCGATCTCGACGAGGCGCGACACCCACAGACACTGCTTGCGTGGGGCATGAACGGCGGCGACCTGCCCGTGCCGTTCGGCGGTCCGCTACGGATGCGGGTGCCGCGGCAGCTTGGATACAAGAGCACCAAGTTCGTGAACCGCATCGTCGTCACCGATTCGCTCGCCGCGTTCGGCACCGGCAAGGGGTCGGCCGACGCCGAGGCCGGCTACCAGTGGTACGCGGGGATCTGATCGGCGTCACCGAGAAGCTCGAACGTGCCCGATACCCTTCGGGCGCCGGCTAGAAACCCGACGGCCTCACCCAGAAGCTCTCTCGCCACGTTCCACCCGGCGCGATCGACTGCAGCTCGCTGTACTGGCCGCGGTGCGTCATGTTGAGCGCGTTGGTGAGGGCGGCCATCGGCTCGATGCAAATGAAGTTGCGCTCGGCCGGCGGCGAGTCGCCCTGGCCGCCGCGGCCTTTCCCGGACGGATTCGGCGCCCACACGGTGACCGAACGCCATCGTGGTCCGAGCACCACGTCCAGACGCTGTTCGCGGCCGCGCACCGACATCGTCGCCCGCCCGTCCGGATCGCGAATGAGATCGTCGAAATCCTCGTCGAGGTTATAGCCTTCGAGACCGGTGTCGGGCCCGGGCAGCAGCCGTGTCGTCGGCTCGGTCGCGCCGGTGGGCAGCTTTCTCGAATCGAGCAGCCATCGGGTCCGGGCCGCGACCGTGATCCGCCACTCGTCCCGCGGTGAGTCGGTCAGCTGAAAGTAGGGGTGAAACCCGACCGCCACCGGCATCGGCTCATCACTCAGGTTGTTGATTGTCGTCTCGATCTCGAGAACACCGGCGGCAAGGCGGTAGGTGATCTCGATGGTGTGCGCGTACGGCCACTGTCGCATCCATGACGGCTGCCGGTAGAAGTCCAGCCGGCTGGTCACCGACGCTTCGCGATCGGTGGCAACGACTGCGGTCACCTGCCACAGGTTCGTCGTCGTGACGAACCCGTGGATCGGCACCTCACCGCGGACGTTGCCGAGCGCCATGTCGAAGTCATGCCGCCGGCCGTTGGCGTAAAAGGCCTGCTCGTCGAGGCGATTGATCCATGGAGCCATGAACGGAATGCCCGTCGCTCCCGGCTGCGCCTGGAAGTCGGCAAACGACGCGTGCGGAAATCGCAGCACGTTGTGGCCCTTTACGCGGAACGCGGTCGCGATATTGCCGACGGCCGGCGCCACCGACACCGCCGATTCGGTGGCGCGATCGGTCAGCGTCACCAGCGCGCCGTCGCGCACCGCTTCGTAGCGCGCCTGCCCGACAGCTGCCACGATGGTCGCTTTCTCACGCAGACCCGCGGCCCCGTACAGCAGCACTGCGAACGCCAACACTCGGACGATCACCAGATAGATCCCCAAATCACTAGATCTCAAGATCGATCACCAGATCACCAATTCACCAGATCACCAGGTTCGCGATCTTCATGGCCTCTTGCCCCATGTCGGGGGTGCGGGTTCGGTCGTCATCCGGTTGACCGGCTTCTCCTTGAGCAGGCGAAGGGCTTCGTCCACGGCGCGTTCGAGCTGCGGATCGCGGCCGGCGATCACGTCCTTCGGCCAGTTCTCGACGTCGATGTCGGGCGTGGTGCCCTCGTTCTCCACCGCCCATTTCCCTTCGCGGGTGAAGAAGCCGCCGCGCGGCGCGATCATCGTGCCGCCGTCGATGAAGGCCGGCGTGTCCGCGGTATGAACGAGACCGCCCCAGGTGCGCTTGCCGACGAGCAGCCCGATCTTGCGGTACTTGAACATCCACGGCATCAGGTCGCCGCCAGAGCCCGCCATCTCGTTGACGATCATCACCTTCGGTCCCCAGATGCCGGCCGAGGGGCTCGTGAACGGAACACGCGAGCCGGCCACGTTGTTGAAGTAGCCGTCGAAGTCGCGCTGCAGCACGTCGACGATGTAGTCGGCGGCCGATCCGCCGCCGTTGTAACGCTCGTCGATAATCGCGGCCTTCTTGTCCTGCTGCGCGAAGTAATAGCGATTGAAGCTTTCGTAACCGCCCTGCCCGGTGTTCGGGACGTAGACGTAGGCGAGTTGACCGTTCGAGCGCTGCTCGACATAGCGGCGGTTGTCCTCTACCCACGCGCGGGTTCGCAAGCCCTGCTCGTTGCTGACCGGGACGACAGTCACCTGGCGCGCGCCGGTGCGATCGGGACGGGTGTTCACGGTCAGCACTGTCTGTCGATCGGCCGTGCCGTCGAGCAGACGATAGATGTTGTCGGGCGCAACGAGATCGACGCCGTTGATCGCGAGGACGAAGTCGCCAACCGCCGCGTCGATGCCGGGTCCGGCCAGGGGCGCGCGCAGCTCCGGGTTCCAGCTCTCGCCGTGATAGATCCGGGCGATCTTGTAGCGGCCGCCCTCGATGATGAAATCCGCTCCGAGCAACCCGCCGCGCGACGGCGGCACGTCGGGCATCGCCCCGCCGCGCACGTAGGAATGGCCGATGGCGATCTCCGCGCCCATGTTGTCGAGCAGGTAGTTGAGGTCGGCGCGGTGCATCACGTCCGGCAGCATCGCGCCGTACATTTCTTTCATCCGCGGCCAGTTGGCGCCGTGCATGTTCTGCACGTAGAGGTAGTCGCGCTGCAGGCGCCAGCCTTCGTCGAAGATCTGGCGGAACTCCGCCTTCGGGTCCAGGTACATGCGGAGGGTGACGTCGAGCCGTCCCTGTCCGGAAGCCGGCGGTGCCTTGTCGGCGTCAACCAGGAACAGCGACGGCCGCGTCGAGGCCGGCGCCGGTGCCGCCTGGCTCGGCTGCGCGCCAGGCGTGCGGTAGACGAGTTTCCTGCCGTCGGCGCTCACCGCGTATTCGGCGACGCTCCCCTGAAACGTCTCGAACTTTCGTTCCTTCAGACGATAGCGGTGCAGCGTGCTGCCGCGCTCGCCCTGGCCTGACGGCGGCGCCTCGAGCATGAACACCGTACCGCTGGTGCCGGTTCGCAGCTGCGAGTACTGGCGCGCCGGCACGCCGGGGACGGCGATGATGCGCTGGGCGAAATCGTCGAAATCGATCTGCACGGCCGGCCGCGGCTTCGGAGTGTCCTTCCTGTCGCCGTCGTCACGCTCGGCGGGAGCGCCGACGCCCGGGTCTTCATCGCTTTCCGGCAGCAGCGGGCTGGGATCGCCCTTCTTGAGGACAGCCGTGTACAGCGCGAAGGTTTCCTGGTGGTCGTAGGAGGTCATGTCGAGCCACTGCGAGCGCAGCCCGAAGTCCGTCGAGGCGAGGAACCAGAGATACTTGCCGCCCGGATCCCAGACGGGGTACATCGCGTCGGCGAGCCCGTCGGTGATCTGCCTGTGCTCGCCTGTGTCCACGTTGGCCACGACGATCACGCGATAGAGCGTGTTGAGGCGCGACGCAAACGCTACCCACTTCGAGTCGGGACTCCAGGTCGGGGCCAGGGTCCGCTGTGGGACCATCCAGGGATCGTTGCCGAGAGTCTTTGCCTTGCCGCTCGCAACGTCCATGACCCAGACGTTCAGGTTCGTGTCCGTGTAGAGCAGCTTCGTCGAGTCCGGAGACCAGGCCGGCGAGTAGTAGAACGAGGGCTTCTCGAAGGCAATCTCTCGCGGCGGCGTGATGCCGTCCTGCGATTCGATCACCAGCTTGTATTCGCCCGACTTGTCACTGAAGTACGAGATCCACTTGCCGTCCGGCGACCAGGCCGGCTGGCGCTCCGCCGAGCCGCTGGAGTTCGTGATGTTGCGAGTGTCTCCCTTTTCGGCCGGCACGGTGAAGATCTCCCCGCGCGCTTCGACCAGCACGCGCTTGCCGGTCGCCGAGATGCCCAGTGTCGTCATCCGGCTCGTGACGTCCTCGAAGCGCGCCATCATCCACGGGAAGTCACCGGCCGCCTTGATCGTCAGCATCTCGCTCTTGCCCGACTTCGGATCCAGCGTGTGAATCCACCCGCCCTGCTCGAACACCACCATCCCGCCGCCGGCGTCCAGCGACTTGACGTCGAAGTCCTTGAACGACGTGCGCTGGGTCAACGCTTTCGAACCGAGGTCGTACGACCAGACGTTCGCGACACCGTCACGATCGCTGATGAAGAACACGGTGTCGCCGACCCACGCCGGATCGACATCTTTCGAATCGGTCCATGGCGGCGACACGAGCTCGAATGTCTTGAGGTCGACAATCCAGATCGGGCGGTTCTGTCCGCCGCGGTAGTTTCGCCGCTCCTCGTCCCATGACGTGTTCATGCGGTAGGCCACGCGCCGGCCGTCGGGCGAGATCTTCCCCTGGTAGGCGCGCGGCAGCGGGAGTGGCTCCTCGACACCGCCTTTTGCCGCCACCGTCCAGAAACGAGGCGTGGCATTCGGCGCCGCGGTCGCGCGCGGCGAGGCGAAGAGCACGCGCGTGCCGTCGGGCGTCCAGCCCTGCACGGTGTCCGCGGCCGGATGCCATGTCAACCGCGTCGGCTCGCCGCCGTCCACTGGCACGACATACACATCGGTGTTGCCGCCGTAGTCGGCGCTGAACGCGACGAGCGCTCCGTCCGGCGAGAACTTCGGGTTGCTCGCCTGGCCCTGGAAGCTGGTGAGCCGTCGCGCCGTGCCGCCGCTGCGCTCTGCCACCCAGATGTTGTTGGCATAGGCGAACGCCACGTGCCTCGCGCTCACCGTCGGCGAGCGGAGCATCCGCGTCGCTTCGCCGTTGGCCCGCATCGTCACCAGGCCAGGAGAGGCAAGAAGCAGGGCCGCGATTACGAGCGGCACGCGAGTGCGCCAGTGCTGGGACGCCATGGGACCCTCCTCGAAGGGCCCCATCCTAACAGGAAGGCAAAAGGCAGAAGGCAAAAGGCAGAAGGCGCAAGGCAAGACCTTGCGCCGGTTGCTGCCTAGCGCACGACTACCGTCACCGGCGCCGACGCGGCGCTCGCGCCGCAGGGGTTCACCGCGATCAGGCTGAGCGTGTAGGAACCCGGTCCTACTGCACCGGCGACCTGCCGCGCGGTCGTCACGAAGCTGCCCAGCCATCCCCCGGTCGCGACGACAACGAAAGCCGTCGGAGCCGGGCCACTGGTGCCGGGCTCCCAGCCGAGATGCACGGTCCCATCCAATCCGTACGCGAACACATCGACCGGCGCGGATGGCGGACCAGAGCAAGGCCCCGGCGTGATGACGCTCACCGGATTGGACGGCGCGCTGGCGCCAGCGCGGTTGAGAGCGCGCAGCGTGACCGTATAGACCCCAGACGGCACATTGCCGAAGCTGAGGGTCTCACCGATCGCCAGGGGCAAGGTCATCGGCGTGATAACCGGTCCGGTGACATCGAGTCGCAGCGACGTCGGGATGCCGCCCCCGTAGGTGTTCCGCCAGGCCAGTGTCAGCGTCGCTCCGTTTACGACGGCCAGCAGGCTGGCGGGTGGCGACGGCGGCACCAACTCGTTGGCGTGAATGACGACGCCGGCCGAAGGTGGGCTGCGACGCCTTCCGTTCAGCGCGTAGGCGTTGACGAAGAACGAGCCGGGCGGCGCGACGAATGAATAGGTCGGTGCTGTGCTTCCGGTGATGATGCTCGCCAACACCTCGCCGGGACGGGTCCCGCCCTCCAGGACGAAGTCGGTCGGCGACGGGCCGTAACCGGGAGCGGTCCAGCGCAGCGTGATCCGGTTGCCCTCCATCGATGCAACCTGCAGCGCCGCCGGGGGCAGCGGCGTGGTGCCATCCAGGTCGTACACGAAGACGTCGCCGTATCCGTTCGTATCGCCCGGCACCAGGTTGCTTGCCCATGAGGCAAAAGCTACCCAGCGCCCGTCAGCGCTCATGGCCTGGAAGTAGCTGCGGTCGTTCCCCTCGATTCCGGCAGGGCCGACACTGACTCGCCGCATCGCGCTCGTCTCCAGGTCGAACACGAACACATCTTCGACGCCGTTCTCGTCGCGCGCGACGAGCGGCGACGGCGAGTCGAAGACGACCCATCGCCCATCCGCGCTGATTCTGGGAAACTCGCTCCACGAATCACCTTCGGCACCGCCCGGGCCGACGCTCGCGCGCCTGGTTTGGTCCGTTTGCAGATCGCGCACGAACACGTCCTGGCGAGCATTGGTGTCGCCCGACACGAGGTTGCTGGCCGCGGACTGGAACGCAACCCGCTGACCGTCGTCACTCACCGACGGCGCACCCCAACTCGATCCGTTACCTTGCGCTCCGCCGGGGCCGAGACTCACCCGCGTCGTCGCCCCTGTCTGCCGGTCGTGGACGAAGGTATCGATCTGGCCGTTGGTGTCACCCGCGACGAGGTTGCTGGCGAGCGAGCCGAACGCGACCCAGCGCCCGTCGCCGCTCAGCGCCGGCCAGCCGCTGCCGGCGTCGGCTTCGAGCCCGCCGGGGCCAACGCTGACCCGCGCGGTCGTGCGCGTCTCACGGTCGTAGACGAACACGTCGCTCTCGCCGTTGGTGTCGCCGGCCACGAGGTTGACAGCGAGCGACGAGAACGCCACCCAGCGCCCATCCGCGCTGATTGCCGGGAAGCGGCTCTCCATGGTGGCCTGTGCGCCGCCCGGGCCAACGCTGACGCGCGTGGTGATGCCGGTCTGGCAATCGCGCAGGAACACGTCCAGCACGTGGTTCGTGTCGGATGGCACGAGGGTGCTGGCGGCGGATGTGAAGGCTACCCAGCGGCCGTCGGCGCTGATCGCCGGGTCGAAGCTGTCGTCGTCTCCCTGCGTGTCGAATGCACCCAGGCTGACGCGTGTCGTCGCGCCTGTCTGCCGGTCGTGGAGGAAGACGTCCGTCCGGTCGTTGGTGTCGTTCGGGACCAGGTTTTGTGCGCTCGAAGCGAACGCGACCCAGCGGCCGTCGGCACTGATAGCGGGGCTGAGACTGGGAAAGTTCGCCTGGATTCCGCCGGAGCCGACACTGACTCGAGTCGTCGGCGTCTGCGCCGCGGCAGAACCGCCGGCGAGCATGATTAAGACGGCAGCCGCCAAGCAGGGCGCAATCGTCGCTGAACGGCGGAGATACATGATCACCTCGATGGCTGTCCTGGCTGTGTTCTCCAATGGGACCCGGGAGCCTTCGTGCACACCCGACGGCAGGGCAGTTCACGGCCCGCTAGTGCAAGAACCGACCCAGTTCCAGACGGCGATTCAGCTTCGAAATGTGGCGGAGTGCGAGCAGATCGTTCGGAATGTTGCCGAAGTCCCGTCAGTCCTCGATCGTTACCCGGCGGCTAGCGAACGGCGCCGTCAGCCCAACGTCTGGCGCTGGCACAGAACGCGTCCACGTGCGCGTCGGTAATCTCGATCGAGAGCGCAATGAAACCGCGGCGCGCCAGGTAGTGTCCCTCCTCGAGCATCGCGAGGAAGAACAACTCGAGCCAATCGTCCGGTCCATGGATACCGAACATCGAGCCCAAACCGGAGGTCCGCAGCGGCACTCGCGCCGCCGTAAAGGTGTCCTGCAGCCGTGCGCGCAGCCGGTCGCCGCGCGCGTTGGTTGCGATCAGGACATCGTCGGTGAGCACCTCGGTCAGGGTCGCAACGCCGGCAGCCATGGAGAGCACGTTGTTGTTGAAGGTGCCGGCCTGGGTCAACCGCCCGCCCTGCTGCGGATCGAACGAGGCCATCAGCGGTGCAGACCCTCCGAACGCCCCAAAACTCATCCCGCCCGCCAGGTACTTGCCGAGCGTCGTGAGGTCGGGCGTCACGCCGAACAGCGCCTGCGCGCCGCCTGGAT
Organism: Vicinamibacterales bacterium; assembly: GCA_035495795.1. Classification (GTDB taxonomy): domain Bacteria; phylum Acidobacteriota; class Vicinamibacteria; order Vicinamibacterales; family UBA2999; genus VFZN01. Next base: position 3,011 of record DATJFF010000209.1, on the reverse strand, counting down.
GCAGGCGGCTGGTCATCACTTCGTCGAAGATCAGGAGGACGCCGTGCGCGTCGGCCTGGGCTCTCAGTCTTGCCAGATAACCGTCGCCCGGCACGATGCAGCCCGCCGATCCCTGAATTGGCTCCACGAGTATGCACGCCACGTCGTCGCGGCATGCCGCCAGGCATGCATCCACGGCGGCGGAATCGTCGTACGGCAGGACGATCCAGCGGTGAGGCACGTTGAGCGGCGCGTGGCCGTCGCGGAAGCTGAGAACGCCCCCGTGATAGCCGTGCTCGAACACCACGACCCCCGGACGGCCGGTGACGTGAACGGCGGTCGCGATCGCCATCAGGTTGGCCTCGGTGCCCGAGTTCGTGAAGCGCACCTGCTCGATGCTCGGGAAGCGGGCGCAGATCAGCTCGGCGAGGCGGATCTCATCGGGATGGGCGGCCCCGATCGTCCACCCCTGCGCGAGCCGCTCTACCAGGGCGCGACGGACCGGCGCCGGCGAATGCCCCAACAACCCCGCGGTGTAATTGCCCAGGAAGTCGACGTAGCGGTGGCCATCGACGTCGACGATCAGGGCGCCCTCCGCCGAGGCGACGCGGAACGGGAACGGCTCGAAGTGCAGCACCGACCGCGTGTTGCCGCCGGGCATCACCATCCGCGCGCGACCGTGCATCGCGGCCGACACCGGGCGCTGCTCAGCGTAGCGTGTCCTCGCAGCGGCCAGCCGTGCGTCGAGTTGCGATTCCACCACTTGAGCCACGGCCTCTCTCCTTCGTTTGCCCGCGCACGCGGCGGCGCGGTCTGTCATCAACTGGATGCCTGTCGATTACGGTAAAGCGCGCGATCCGCGATGGCGGCCATCGCCGCGACATCGAGCCGTCCGCCCACGAAGGAGTTCACCCGAGCGGCCTGGGCCGCCGGATCGGCCAGGACATCCGCGTACTCCACCGGCAACGTCGAGAAGCAGGCGCGGCGGGCGAGAAAGCGCTCCACCTGGCCCAGGTGCTCGCCATAGAGCGCCTTCAACCGCGCGTCCTCCGCGCCGCGGGCTTCGCCACGCGCTTCGAGCATCTTGTTCTGTGACGCGACGATCTCGTCGAGATCGCGGCGCATGAAGATCACCTGATAGTCCAAAGACTCCGGCAGATAGGTGAGCAGGAACGAGATGACCTTCACCGCCTTGCCGCGGGCGCCGGTCAACCACGTGTGATCGCCAGGCTTGTCGAGACCCTTGACCGGCTCGAACTCGTAATACCCTCTCGGATTGCTGTCGTCGGCCGTCCGCACGCCATCGGTGAGGATCGGCACGCCGCCGGCTTCGAGCATCCGCATGGCCATCGACGTGCCCGAGCGCGGGAGACCGGAAACGACGATGATGGGACTGCCGCGGCGGAGACGGCGGAGGAACGACACCGCTGCTATTGTGCCACTGCCTCACCGTTCCAGTGCGAGAACCGTGGTGGGTCGCAGGAGATACGGCGGCACCAGGCAGGCCATGTTCGAGAGCAGCAGCACCTCCGCTGGACACTCGATACCGAGCGTTGTCTCGACGAACCGGCGGCGAGCCTGGCAACGCGCCCAGGTATCCGGATACTGCGTCCGAATCGCCGCCTGCAGCGCATGGTCAGCGACGGCGACACCGTCTTCCATCCTGGTGGAAAAGTACGTCGTCGATGCAGGGATGACATCGGTTTGCAGCACCATGCCCGAGCGGATAGGCAGAGCGGAGCCGGCATAAATCGGCGAACTGACCCACTCATCGAGGTGGATGAGATGACCGGGATTGAGAAAGATCCCGAACCGCTCGAATGGCAGGCGCCGGTGGATGAGGTCGTAGAAGGCGGCACCCGGTACGCCCGGCTGGAGCATCCTCAACCACTCGCACATCGCCTCGAAGTAAGGTCCGGCGAACGCCGAGACGTAGTCGCGTGCCGGGACTGGCAGTTCCCACGCCCCTTCGACCACCCAGCCGGCGCGACAGATGTTGCTGCCCCAGTAGGCGACGTTCGCAGACCAGCTGTGGCCGCGCTCGATCACATTTCCGGACGCGCTGGCTAGACTGACGCGGTGCGGGCCGGTCTTGCAGGTGATGTGGCAAGAGAGCGGCAGGCCGTCATACCGACCCTCGGCGAGCAACTGGTGGTCGGTCATGCCGGCGCGGAGGGCAAAGTGAACTCGCCGCATCGCCGAAGACGCCTTGACGTTCGTGTATTCGAAGTAGGCGATTTCAGCTGCCGAGCAGGTCGTTCGAAGGCCCCCGGCAGGATGGACGAACAGATCGGTGGCGTCGACGGTCTTGTCGACGCCGGCCAGGTCCCGAACCGTGTCGACGATGTAGGACGGGGTGTCCATGCGGTGCGGGTCGCCGTAGTACTTCCAGCCCGCGCAGCCGACAACAGCCCCAGCGCCGATGCCCTCTGAGGCCAGGATGTCATGCAGGCTGCGCGTGGCGTCGCGTGGCTGGTCGAGCAGGGAGAAGGGCTGATACCGTTCGGAGCGCAGCGCACCGCTCTTCCACAGCGGGCTGATGGGTAGATAGCTCTCGCACTCGTTGCCGACCACCAGGAGAGGGTGGCTGCCGTCAGCACGGACAACCAGCAGCGCCTCTTCGAAGCGCGGATCGAGGTTGGTCAGCCAGGCCAGGTTGGCGAAGTGCTCCCGATCGCCGTAGACGAGCAAGTGGCTGAGTCTTCTCTCCTCCATCCGGGCTCGAAGGCGATCCGGGCGCGCGGCAAACTCCTCGGGCGGGACCGGTGGAGCCGCCAGCGGCTCGGGGCCGAAGTCGGGCCATTCCGTCTCGATCAGGCGGTGTCTGGGTATGGGCATGAGTCGGCAGCGATCGGTCGAATGAAGCCTACATCGCCAATCCATTCCAACGCCTTCTGCTAGAGTGATTTGAAGGCCAAGACCCTGTTGCACCGCCCCAGACCCTGGCTCACCCTCACGCTGTCGGCAGGCCTGATTCTCTTCAGCGCCTCGCCGGCCCTGGCCTATATCGGCCCCGGCGCGGGATTCGCGCT
>DATJFF010000208.1:0-2767 GCA_035495795.1 Vicinamibacterales bacterium | reverse complement strand
GCCGACGTGACGGAAGCCGCGAAGCTGGCGACACGCGCTGTGAAGGAGCACGCCACTCAATTCGCCGCGCAGGTCGGGCACGAGCTAAGTACGACAGCGGAAGACCAAAAGGTGCGCGGCGTGGACGCGCTTCTGGGATTTGCCCGGGCCATCAACACAGCTGCCGCAGAGTTAGAGAGTCAGTCGCCTCTCGCGGCCCGCTATGCGCGGGATGTGTCAATCGGCGTTGGAACGTGACCCCCGATCGGCGTGCAATATTGACCCCGTGATGTTGGACGGAGCGGCTCGTCCAGGTAGTCCATAGGAGGGACCCGTGCGCGGCGCGGAGTGCCCGCTACGAGGCTGACGCAGCGCCGCGCATGGGAGGTCCCTGTGGACCCACCTGGGCGAGCCGGGGGGTGGGGGTCCGGGGGCGAGGGAGATTCAGGCGCGGTTCTTGAGGCGCCAGCTTTCGTTGCCGGTCTCGACGATGTCGCAATGGTGGGTGAGCCGATCGAGGAGCGCGGTTGTCATCTTGGCATCGCCGAACACAGCCGGCCATTCACCGAAGGCGAGATTGGTGGTCACGATGATCGAGGTACGCTCGTAGAGCCTGCTGATCAGGTGGAACAGCAACTGGCCACCGGACTGCGCGAAGGGCAAGTATCCGAGCTCGTCGAGGATGACGAGATCGAGCCTGGCGAGGTGGTCGGCAATCCGGCCCGCTCGAGCATCGCGGGTCTCGGCCTCGAGGCGGTTGACGAGATCGACGACGTTATAGAAGCGGCCTCGGGCGCCGGCTCGGATGCAGCTGCGCGCGATGGCGATTGCTAGGTGGCTCTTGCCGGTGCCTGTGCCGCCGACCAGCACGGTATTACGCTGATGGGTGAGGAAGTCGCCGGCGGCAAGGTCGCGCACCAGCCCCTCGTTGATCGGCGTGCCCGCAAACTCGAACTCGGCTAGTTCCTTCGCGAGTGGCAGCCTGGCGATGGTGAGTTGGTACTTGATCGAGCGGGCCTGCTTCTCGGCGATCTCGGCCTTGAGGAGCTCGCCGATGATCCGCTGCACCGGGTGCTGTCGCTTCAAGCCGTCGGCGACCAGCTCGTCGAAGGCCGTGCGCATACCCGCGAGCTTCAGCTCGCTCATCAGCTCGAGAATCTCATGGCGTTCCACAGGTCGTCCTCCGCAGACTGTCGTATCGGGCGCAATTCGCCACCGGCTCATGCTGCAGGCGCAGTGCGTCAGGGGTGAGGATGATTGCCGGCGCCGGCGGCTGCCGCAGCCGCGCCAGCATGTTGAGGATCACGCCGCTCGAGTGGACGCCTTCGCGCAGGGCTGCCGAGCACGCCGCCTCGACCGCCGCCATGCCGTCGGTGAGCACGGCGGTGAGGATGTCGACCATCTGGCGGTCACCGTCATCGGCGCCGGCGAGTTTGCCGCGCACACGGCCGAGGGCGCCCGGCAGAACCCAATCCTTGAACGGGGCCCCGTTTCTGAGCGCCCCCGGCTTGCGCACGAGCACGGGAACGTAGTGCCAGGGGTCGTAGATCGTCTGATCGCGGCCAAAGCGGCGGGGATGCTCGCCGACGATCTCGCCTTCCTGGCGGATCACGATGCGATCGGCATAGGCGTGCACGTCGACCGGCCGGCCCACCGCCTTCGCCGCCACCGAGTACTTGTTGTTGTCGAAACGCACCAGGCAGGTCTTCGAGACCGCTGCCGGAGTGGCATGGAAGCCGTCGAACCGGCCGGCATAGCACACCAGCGCCGGCCGCTCGGCCTCGAACACCGACCAGATGGTCTGGTCCCTGAACTCCGGATGACGGTGCGCCTGGGCGTAGACCACGCATTGGTCGAGCAGCCAGCCGTTCATGTCCTCGTAAGTCTTGAAGCGCAGCCGCGGCGTGAAGAACCGCTCGCGTACGAGGCCGACCTGGTTCTCGACTTGCCCCTTCTCCCAGCCCGCCGCCGGCGTGCAGGCCACCGGCTCCACCAGATAGTGCCCGCACATCTGCAGGAAACGCCGGTTGTAGGTGCGGTCCTTTCCTACGAACACGGCCTCCACCGCCGTCTTCATGTTGTCGTAGATGCCCCTCGCGCAGGCGCCCCGGAAGAAGCTGAAGCCCCGATCGTGGGCGTCGAACACCATCTCCTGGCTCTCGCGCGGATAGGCCCGCACGAACGGCATCCGGCTGTGGCAGAGCCGCAGATGCGCCACCTTCACCGTCGTGGTAACGCCGTTCACCACCACGATCTCGTGGCTCCAGTCGAACTGGTAGGCTTCGCCGGGCGCGAAGCTCAGCGGCACATAGGCGTCCGCCGTCGCCGCCGCATGCTCCTTGCGCCATCCCCTCGCGTAGCGCCGCACCGCGTCATATCCGCCTCGGTAGCCAAGCCCGCGCAATTCCTCGAAGACACGGATCAGCGTCAACCGCTCCCGCTGCTGCTTGCCCTCGTTCTCCGACAGAATCCGATCCAGCGCTGGCCGCCATGCTCCCAACTTCGGCAGCGGCTGCACCGCACGCTCATACTCGAACGACGTGGCGCCCGAGCGCAGAACCTTCCGCACCGTGTTGCGCGAGACCTTCAGGTCCCGGACGATCTCCTTGATCGTCTTCCCCTTGACGAAAAACTCGCGCCGGATCCGCCCAACCGTTTCCACAACCAACATCCCCCGACCACCCGTTCCGAAACTGAAACGGGCAGCCTCAACCACACACATATCAGGGGGTCAATTTTGGACGCCGATCACCCCTCACAGGGGGTCAACATTGCACGCCGAATCACA
>DATJFF010000207.1:0-46893 GCA_035495795.1 Vicinamibacterales bacterium | reverse complement strand
CCCGGCGTGTGGTTCCTCGCCGGCCAGTCGCACCACAGCGTCCTCATCGAGTTCGGCGATCATCTGATGCTCGTGGAGGCGCCGCAGAGCGAGGCACGTTCGCTGGCCGCGATTGCCAAGGCGCGTGAGCTCGTCCCCGGAAAGCCGCTGACACAGCTCGTCAGCTCGCACTTTCACTTCGACCACTCCGCCGGTCTGCGCGCCGCTGTCGCGGAGGGCCTCACCGTAATCACCCAGCGCGACAACGTCGATTACTACGAGGAAGCCGCAAAGCGGCCCTTCACGATCGAGCCTGACGCCCTGGCCAGGAACAGCCGCTCGATTACCGTCGAAGGCGTGGACGATGGGCGTGTGATTGAGGACAAGACGCGTCGGGTGGAGCTCTACCACATCAGCGGCAACCCGCACGCCGACACGCTGCTGATGGTGTACCTGCCGAAGGAGCGGGTCCTGATCGAGGCCGATGCCTTCAGCCCGGGAGCATCGGTGCAGCCGTATGCGCCGAACCTGCTCGAGCAGATCCGCGCCCGCAAGCTGCAGGTGGATCGCATCGTCCCGCTGCACGGCACGATCGCGCCGTTCAAGGATCTCGTCGCCGCCGTTCCCGCGTCATGAGTCGCTCGATCCACCCCCTGGCTGTTGCGCTGCTCGTCACGGCGCTGTCGGGCATCGCGGCTGCTCAGCAACCGGCCCCGAGTCAGGAGCCCTACCAGCCGCGAATCGGGCAGGCCGGCAAGGACGTTGTCTGGGTGCCGACGCCGCCATCGCTGCTCGATCTCATGCTCGACATGGCGCAGGTGACGAAAGACGACTTCGTCATGGATCTCGGTTCTGGCGATGGGCGCAACATCATCGCGGCCGCAAAGCGTGGCGCCCGTGGCGTCGGCGTCGAGTACAACCCGGACATGGTGGCGCTCTCCAGCCGCCTGGCCCGAGAGGCTGGAGTCGGCGACCTGGCCACGTTCGTACAAGGCGACATGTACGAAGCCGACATCTCGAAGGCGACCGTGATGGCCGTGTTCCTGCTGCCGGCGAACATGGAAAAGCTCCTGCCCACGTTCAAGACGCTGGCCCCGGGCAGCCGCATCGTGTCGAATACGTTCGGGTTCGAGGAGTGGGATCCGGACGCGCGCGCTACCGTGACGGACGGGGCATGCGCCGACTGGTGCGAGGCCCTTCTCTGGATAGTTCCGGCCCAGGCAGCCGGAACCTGGTCGCTCGACGAGGGGCCGGGCTCGGGCTTGTTGAAACTGACTCAGCTCAATCAGGTTCTGTACGGCACGCTCAGCGACACCGGTGGCGATCGGCCGATCGCCAAGGCACGCATGCGCGGCTACGACGTCGGCTTCACGATTGGCGATCGCGTCTACACCGGGCGCCTGAAGGGCGAGGTGATGGAAGGCACGGTGACCGGACCCGACGGGTCGCGCCCCTGGAGGGCCCAGAAGATCAAGCCGGTCGCCAATCAAGAGATCTGGTGATCCAGTTCGCTCACCAGCGCGAAGACCGGAAGGACGCGAGCCGCGCGAGGTGTCGGGAGCGTGCCTCGCGCGTCGAAGCGGAGCCCGGACCCGGGCACGAGGTCCACGACCGTCTGCGAGACGCGGATTTCCTGCGGCTGCGCGGACTCGGCCAGGGCGGTCGCGGCGTCGAGCACCGGGCCTCGCGGATCCTCCAGATCGACTTCTCCGATGTGGACGCCGGCGCGCAGTGTCGGTGAGGCGGTCCGCGCCGCGTCCACGATTGCGCCGGCGCACTGAACGGCACGGCCCGGGCCGTCGAAAATCGCGCGCCAGCGGCGATCGGGATCGATCGCAACCAGCGCCTGTCCACGCCACCTGACCACTTCGCGCTCGACGATCGCGTCCAACCGCGCGTCGGCGCGGGCCTGCTCGGCGCGGAGCACGAGAATGGTGGCAAGCGTCGGCGCCGACTCGCGCGGCGCGTGGGTCCGGGCGAGAAAGTCCTCGATCGCAGTCAGCATCGCCGCCTGATCGCCGGCGAACGGCAAGTGGTCCTCGCCTGGCTGCTCGAGGAAGGTCGCGCCGGGAATGTGCGCGGCGAGGAACCGGCCCTCTTCCACCTTCAGGCAGCGGTCGCCGGTTCGGTGAAGCACCAGCGTCGGCACGCGAATCGTCGGAAGGACGGCCCGGACGTCGATCGCCGCATTCATCCGCGTCAGCGCCACGGCCGCGCCCGGACTGGCCCCCATGCGAAGGTACGAGGCCCACCACTCGCGAAACGCGGGATCGCCGGCGCGCGACGGGGCGCGTTCCTCGATCCCGACCGGCCCGCCCCATTCTTCGAGGATCGTCCGGCAGAAATCGTCGCGCTCCTCCTGGGTCGCCCCCCATGGATAGTCGGGAGCCTGCATCCGGCGCGCGTAGCTGCCAATCATGATGAGCGCTTCGGTGCGGTCGGGATGCGTCGCTGCAAACAGGGTGCAGAGCGGCCCGCCCTCGGACACGCCGAGCAGGACCGCGCGCCGCGATCCCGCCGCCTCCATCACCGCCCGGACATCGTCCATGCGCTGTTCGAGCGTCGGCAGCTCGGTGATCGAGACGCGGTCCGAGAGCCCGGTGCCGCGCTTGTCGAACAGGATCAACCGGGCCCGGCGCGAGAGCCGCTCGAGGAAGCGGGCGAAGGAGGGCTCGGTCCAGAAGTATTCGAGGTGCGACACCCATCCCATTACGAAGACCAGGTCCACCGGACCGCTGCCGACCACTTCGTACGCGATGTTGACCGGCCCGCTCTTGGCGTAGCTGACCCGCGGCCGGGCGACGCTCGGACTGCCCGGCGGGCCGCCGTGGCTCGCCGCCGCGGCCGCCACAACTGTCGCGATCAGCCGGTATCCGCGGCGATGCGCGGTCTCGATGTAGCGCGGCTGCTGCGGATCGTCGCCGAGCGCCTTGCGAACCTCTCGGACGCTGCTCTTGAGCACCGCGTCGCCGACGAAGACGCCGGGCCACACCGTCTCGATCAGCTCCGCCTTGCTGATCAGCCGGCCGGCGTGTGACACCAGGTGGTGGAGCACGGCAAACGCCTTCGGCGTCAGCGGCACCGCATCGTCGCCACGATACAAGTGCCCGCTCACGGCATCGAGGCGGAACTCGCCGAAGGTGAAGACGCGGTCGTCCATCGGATGAGCTTGTGGCGCTGACTTTTTCGATTCCAGCCGCGCGATCTTACCGAATTCTCACCGAACTCTCACCCCTGCCTGACGTCTTCAGCAGGGCTCGCCTCGTATCGTCGTGCAGGAGTTGTTGCAGATGCGGATCAGACCGATTGTTTCATCGTTCGTCCTCTCCGTGGCGATCGCCTCGCAGCCGGCATCGGGCCAGACGCCGGCGCCCGCGCCACAGCACAAACACTACGAGACAGCGGCGGACGCGCCGCCCCCGGCGCCGGGACAGCCGCTCGCGCCGCGCCTCCAGAACCTCGGCGTGCACACCTTCCCGGTGAGCACGAAAGTCGAGCGCGCGCAGCTGTTCATGAACCAGGGCTTGAACCTCGTCTACGGCTTCAACCACGCCGAGGCCGCCCGCGCGTTCGCCGAGGCCTCGCGCCTCGATGCGTCGCTCGCGATGGCGTATTGGGGCCAGGCGCTGGTGCTCGGACCCAACATCAACGCGCCCATGGATCCGAAGGACGAGCCCAAGGCGTTCGAGCTGGCGCAAAAGGCGGTCGCGATGAAGGCGAAGGCCACGCCGCGCGAGCGGGCCTACATTGACGCGGTCGCGGCCCGTTACACCGGCCGCACCGAGGACCGGGCCGCCGCCGATCAGGCCTACGCCGATGCAATGAAGCAGGTCGTCGACGCGTTCCCCGACGACCTCGACGCCCGCACGCTCTACGCCGAGTCGTTGATGGACCTGCGCCCGTGGAACTACTGGACGAGAGACGGCCTGCCCCAGCCGGGCACGGCGGCGATCCAGGCGTCGCTCGAGACAGTACTGGCGACACACAAGAATCACCCGGGCGGGCTGCACCTCTGGATTCATCTCTGGGAACCGACCGACACGCCCGAGCGGGCCGAGGCCGAGGCCGATCGCCTGCTGCCGCTGATGCCCGGCGCCGGCCACATCGTCCACATGCCGGCGCATATCTATCAGCGGGTCGGCCGGCACGCCGACGTGATCAAGGCGAACGTGCTCGCGGCTCGGGCTGACGAGGACTACATCACGCAGTGCCGGGCACAGGGGATGTATCCGGTGAGCTACTACCCGCACAACCTGCACTTCATTTGGATGGGCGCATCGGCGAGCGGGCGGAAGGCGCTCGCGATCGAGTCGGCGCAGCGGCTCGCGGCGGCAATCCCCGATGCGGCGTTGGCCACGTCACCGATCCTGCAGGGCTTCACGGTCGTGCCCTACTGGGCGCTCGTGCGCTTCAGCGCGTGGGACGACATCCTCGCCGACCCGGGTCCCCGTCCGGACACGGCGTTCACGCGCGGCGTCTGGCACTACGCAAGGGCCATGGCCTTCCTCGGAAAGGGCCAGGTTGGCAGGGCCGAGCAGGAGCAGGCAAGGCTCGCCACGCTCCTCCAGGACCCGGGCATCAAGGCCGCCAACACGTTTTCGGCCAACTCGGGCGAGACGATCCTGCGCATCGCGCAGGCCGTGGTGGCGGGCGAGATCGCGGCCAGCCGCGAGCAGTGGGACACGGCAATTCTGCATCTCGATCGGGCCGTCCGTTACGAGGACGGGTTGATCTATCAGGAACCGTCCGACTGGCACGCGCCAGTCCGTCAGAACCTCGCCGCGGTGCTGCTCAGGGCTGGCAGGGCAGACGAGGCGGAGGCGGTGTACTGGGAGGACCTGAAGAAGAACGCCGAAACCGGCTGGTCGCTGTTCGGACTGGCCCAGGCGCTAAAGGCCCAGGGCAAGGACGCCGAGGCCGCGAAAGCCGAGGAGCGGTTCCGCAAGTCGTGGAAGGACGCGGACTACACGTTGGCGCCGGTCGCGCCCGCCACGCAGAGTGACAGTCGAAAGTAGCGCGATCCGGCGCGTGCGACAAGTGCGCCAAGTGCGTGCGACCGGTGTGACGGGAGCCACTCGTGCGCCAAGTGCGGTGCGACAGGTGCGACGGGTGCCACAGGTGCGATAGGTGCAATGCGGCGGGTGCGACCAGAGGTGCGACGAGTGCGATTGGTGGACGCGGTACGAAGCAAGTGTTCTGGGCTGGCACGTGCCGGTCGCACCTGCCGCACTCGTCGCACCTGCCGCAGCAGTCGGACCAGGCGCACCAGGCGGACCAGTCGCACCAGCACCTCTCGCACCCGTGGGCGCCCATCGCACGAGTGGCACCAGTTGCACCAGTCGCACCCTGAAGGAGGCACGCGATGCTCAGTGACAATGTGGCGATGCAGTCGTCAGCGGAAGTTCGTGAACACGATGTGCGGCTGCCGAGCGGGATCCGGCTGCACTACATCGAGCAGGGACCGGCCAGCGGTCCGGCGATCCTGCTGCTCCACGGCTACACCGACTCGTCGGGCTCGTGGGGCCTGGTGATGCCGCTGCTCCCGCCAGAGATGCGCGTCGTCGCGCTCGACCAGCGCGGGCACGGCTTCTCGGATCGCCCGGAGGGCGCCTACACCGTGGACGACTTCGCGACCGACGCGCTCGAGGCGATGGACGCCTTGCAGATTGCGTCGGCGACGGTCGTCGGGCATTCGATGGGCAGCTTCGTCGCCCGGCGCGTCGCCGAGCGCGCGCCCGATCGCGTGTCCCACCTCGTGCTGCTCGGGTCGGCCCCGACCGCCGACAACGCCGCCGTGCGGGAGGTCCTGCAGGCGGTCAACGCGCTGTCGGACCCCGTGGACCCGGCGTTCGTGCGCGAGTTCCAGCTGAGCACCGCGGCGAAGCCGGTGCCGCCTGACTTCATGGCCGCGCGCATCGTCAACAGCCAGAACATGCCGGCGCACGTCTGGAAGTCCGCGCTCGGATCGCTCGTCGGCTACCGCCCGTCAGCGGCCATCACCTGCCCGACGCTGGTCATCGGCGGAGACGCCGACGGCGTGTTCTCGAAAGAGGAACAGGCCGCGCTCGCTCGAGAGATCCCGGGCGCGGTGCTGGACCTCGAGCCAGGCATCGGCCACGCGTTGAACTGGGAGGATCCAGATAGATTTGTCGCCTCGCTGCTTCGCTTCCTCGGCGCCAAATCATGACATCTGTCGATCTGGTGAGCTCGTGATCTGGCGATCTGATCTGGCGAGATTGTGATCTTGCGATCTATCTGGTGATCTTGCCGTACAACAGAACTGGTGAGCCCGGGACGCCCCGAATAGCTCACCAGTTCAAGAGATAGATCGTGAGATCGTCAGATCGGAAGATTGATCACCACGTCACCAGATCAACAGATCTTCAGATTCGCCAATGCGCCTCCGCTAGCACGAGGCGCATTGATGATTATTCTTCGAGCCAAGCTTCTCGAGCAGTGCCACCGTTTCCGGATACGGTGACACGCGCTGAACCGGGCCGTTGGCCATGTCGGCGGTGGTCTGGCCGCTGCGGGCGACGGCGGTGACGTCGGCGCCCTTCGAGACCAGATACAGGATCATCTCGTTGTCACCGCGCGCGGCGGCGTGGTGAAGCGGCGTGTAGCCGTCGTTGTCGCGGGCGTTGACGTCGGCGCCGAGCACCTCGACCAGGAATTTCATCGCCGGCATCCAGCCGTCCGGTGCGTGGCGGTGCGCGTTACCGGCAAAGCCTTCGCCGTACTCGACACCGGCAGCCGCGTGAATAGGCATTGCGCCGGGGCCGCCCGGCGGGATCGGCGGGGCGTTGTAGCGCTCCTGACCTTCACGCGCAGTTGGCGTGATCGCGCCGCCCGCGCCCGCCGGCTGGCCGTTTGGTCCGGCGCGGCGGATCGGCGCCGGCGGGGCCATCGTCGCGATGTTCGGGTCGGCCCCGTACTGCACGAGCAGTTTCATCGCGTCGGTGTCCACCGAGTAAGCCGAGCGCCAGAAGGCTGTGGAACCGGACGTGTCGGCCAGGCCGCAGTTCCGGTTGCCGCAGCCGGTGTAGACCATGTACCAGGGGTGCGCCTTGATGCGGGCGTTGGGATCCGCGCCCTTGTCGAGCATCGCCTTCATCACGTCCAGGTAGGTGGCGTTCTGCCGCTCCATCTCCTGCGGCTGCGGGAAGCGGGTGCGCGGCTGCCACTGCGTGTTGACCGCCGCCCACAGCGGGAACACGCCGTTGCCCTTGGCCGCGAGGTTGGGATCGGCGCCGCGCTGGAGCAGCAGCATCGCCATGTCGAACTGGCCGTTGATCACCGCCATCAGCAGCGGGCTGGTGCTGTCGCCGGCGGCGGTGCGGTTGACGTCGGCACCTCCATCGAGCAGCGCCTGCGCAACCTGAAGGTGTCCCTGGCGCGACGCGTGAAGCAGCGCCGTGAGCCCGCCCTTGGTCTGCACCGGCGGGTTGATCTCCTCCGCGTTGAAGTTGCGGCTGTTCATCTTCTCTTCGTCTTCCTTGGTCATCGGCGGAATCTTGCCCGAGACGAAGACTTCACGCGAGGCCTGGACTGCGGCCTGCATCTGGCTGGCGGACGGCGGCTTCTCGGCGCCGACGCCCATCGATTCGAACACCTTTTCCTGCTGGCGGCTGGCCGCGCGATCGAGCGCGGTCCGCTTCGGGATGTCGATGAACGTGCTGGCCACGTTCGCGTCGGCGCCCTTGGCGGTCAGCGCCTTGACGGCCTCGACGCGGTTAAAGGAAGCGGCGAAGATGAGCGGGGTCTGGCCCCACTCGGCCTCCTTGGCGTTCTTGTCGGCGCCGGCCTCAATCAGTCGAGTGATGACGGCGGCGCTGCCGGCGCTGGCCGCCAGGTGGAGCGGCGTCGCGCCGCTCGGGTGGGCCAGGGCGTCCACCACGGCACCCGCCTTGATCAGCGCATCGACCACTGCCAGGCTGCCGGCCCGGGCCGCGACATGAAGCGGCGTGTACTGGCCGATCCGAGTGACTGCCGAGACATTGGCGCCGGCGTAAATGAGCGCGCCGGCGATCTCGACGTTGTTCTTCTCGGCCGCCCAGTGCAGCGCCGACATGCCGTCGCCGCGCGCGGCGTTGACGTCCGCGCCCTCCCGGAGGAGGGACTTGACCGCGGCGGCATCACCTTTCATCGCCGCGTCGGCGACGGGTGCTCCTATCGGCGCCGCCCCGAGCAGCACCGACATGAACAAGGCCCCGATGACATTGAGTCCCACAAGACGCTTCATCTGCATCTCCGCTTTTTGCCTTCTGCCTTGTGCCTTCTGCCTTCTGCCTTGTGCCTTTTGCCTTCTGCCTTGTCAGGCGCCGGCGACCGTCGTCGTCGGCGCTGAGGTCAGGGAGAATTCACCGGTCGAGTCGCCGAACGACTTCAAATCTTCGAGGCCAAGGCCGTGCAGCATCGTGAGCATCGCGTTGGCCATCGGGGTGCCGTCGGCGGCCTTGAGGTGGACGCCGCCCTGGAGGATGCCGTTGCCCTTGCCGGCGATGAACATCGGGCAGCGGCGGTGGTTGTGGACGTTGGCGTCGGCCATCGGCGAGCCCCACAGCACCACGGTCTTGTCGAGCAGCGTCTTGTCGCCCTCGGTGGTGGTCTTCAGCTTGTCGAGCAGGTAGGCCACCTGGCCAACGCGGTACTTGCAGATCTTGTTGAATTCCATGATCCGATCCTCGCGGTTGCCGTGGTGCGAGGCCGGGTGGAACGGCTGGCTCGATCCGCTGTCCGGGAAGACACGGTTCTGCGAGTCGCGGCCGGTCTTGAACGAGATGACGCGCGTCATGTTGGTCTGGAACGCCAGCACCTGGAGGTCGAACATCAGGTGCATGTGCTCCGAGAACGAGTCGGGCACGCCCTTCGGCGCGTCTGGAATCGCGCGCTCCTCGCCGCTGCTGTTCTGGGCTTCGACGGCCTGGATGCGGCGCTCGATCTCGCGGACGTTGTCGAGATAGCGATCGAGCCGGGCCCGGTCGCTGGCCCCGAGGTCCTGGCGCACGCTGGCCACCTCGCCCTGGATCCAGTCGAGGATGCTGCGGCGGTTCTCACGCCGCGCGGCGCGGTCCTTGGGCGAGCTGCCGGCCCCGAACAGCATGTCGAACGCGACGCGCGGGTCGCGGATCATCGGCAGCGGCTCGTTCGGCGACGACCAGCTGATCGAATCGGTGTAGGCGCAGGAGTAGTTGTAGGTGCAGCCGCCGGCCTGATCGAGGTTCTCGATGCAGAACTGCATCGAGGGGAGCGGCGTGTCCTGCCCGAAGCGTTGCGCGTACAGCTGATCCATCGAGGTGCCGGCCCAGATGTCCGAGCCCTGGGTCTGCTTAGGGTGTGACTGGGTCAGGAACACCGCGCTGGAGCGGAAGTGATCGCCGCCGATTTCAGGCGCGGTGAACGCCTCGGCCATGCGAACGTCCGTGTTGCTGACGATCGTCAGGTACTCGCGATAATCCTCGAGGGTCGAGAGCGGGTTGTCGGGGATGAGCTTGAAGTCGCGGCCTGCCTGCTCCGGCGCGAAGAGCCACTTCCCCGCCGCCAGGTTGTTGCAGCCAGCCAGGCCGTGCACCTCTTCGATGCAAAGCAGCCGCGTGCGCTCGGCCGCCGGCGCCTTGGCGAAGATACGGCCAGCGGGCACCATCGCATCGAGGAACGGAAGTGCCACGGTCGCGCCCATTCCGCGGAGGAACGTGCGGCGGGCCAGGTGCTTTCCAGTGATGAACGACATCGTCTCGATCTCCTCGAACGTGGGTTAGCGCTGGGCGACGGCGTTCGCCGTCTCGGTTGCTGGTTCGGCTCGCTTCATCCGGAAGGCGTCGCTCTTGACGACCCCCAGGATGAACGACGACATCTTGTAGTTGTCCTTCTCCGCGTTCCTCGAAATCTGGCGGATCAGGGGCTGATCGAAGTACTCGGCGCGGCGGCCGAGAGCGTAGGCCAGCAGGTTCTCGGTGTACGTGCGCACCAGCGGCACCGGCCGCTTCAGCATCACGTTCACCAGTTCCGCCGGCGTCGTCACCGGACTGCCGTCGAAGTAGTCGCCGCGCGTGTCGAGCGGCATGCCGTTCTCGCGGACCCGCCACTGTGCGGTCACGTCGTAGTTGTCGAGCGCCAGGCCGATCGGGTCCATCATCTGGTGACACGCGTTGCAGACGGCGTTGGCGCGGTGCATCTCCATCCGCTCGCGCGTCGTCAGCATCTTGCCGTCCTTCGCTCCCGCCGTGTCGTCCAGGGTCGGCACATTGGGCGGCGGCGCCGGCGGCGGCGCGCCGACCAGCACCTCCAGCACCCACTTGCCGCGAAGCACCGGCGAGGTGCGGTTGGCGAGCGAGGTCTGGACGAGGATGGCGCCCTGGCCGAGCAGCCCGCGGCGCGACGCGTCCGGATACTGCACCTTGCGGAACTCGGTGCCGGCGACGTTCGGGATCCCGTAGTGCTCGGCCAGCCGCTCGTTGACAAAGGTGTAGTCGGCCTTGAACAGGTCCAGCAGGCTGCGGTCCTCCTGAACCAGACTGTTGAAGAACATGATCGTCTCGGTCCGCATCGCGGCCGCGAGGTTCTCGTCGAAGTTCGGGTAGTAGTTCGGATCCGGGTGGACCTTCTCGACGTCCTGCAGGCGCAGCCACTGCGCGGCGAAGCGTGAGCCCAGCGCCTCGGCACGCGAGTCGGACAGCATCCGGCGCGTCTGGCTCTCGAGCACGCGCGCGTCACTGAGCTTGCCGGCGAGCGCCACGTCCATCAGCTCCTGATCGGGCGGCATGCCCCAGAGGAAGAACGACAGCCGCGACGCGAGATCGACGTCGGCCACGCGAATCGTCGAGTTCGGCCGGCCCTCGAGCTCCTTCTCCAAGCGGAAGATGAAGTACGGGCTCGCCAGGATCGCTTCGAGCGCCGTGGTCACGCCGCCTTCGAACCCGCTCTTGGCCGCCCCCTTCTCGTAGAAGGGCATCAGGCGGTCGACCTCGGAGCTCGACAGCGGCCGCCGGTAGGCATCGGCGCCCAGCTTCGCGATGATCTTGCGCGCACAAGGACGCTCGTCCGGCTGGCTCGTCGGCCGGCAGGAGAAGATTTTCTGGCGCGCTTCCGTCTCCGACACGCCGGTCGCGCGGAACGGCCCGACGACGACCAGGTCGCGGACTTCGGGGAGCGTGGTGATGCCGCTGCCGCCCGATCCGCCTCCGGCATACGACCAGCCATGCGGCTTGATCAGGTCCTCGTACGGTCCTTCAGTCCGTCGCACGAATGCCGCTGATACCTGGTGCTGACCAGCACGCAGGAAAATCGGCTCGGTCTTGAGCGGCGCCTGCCCCCGGCCATCGGCGCCGGCGACCTGGGCGAGCTCGTAACTGAGCAGCGCGACGCGTTCGCCGTCGATCGAGATGTCGACGTCCTCGAGCCGCGCGTTCTCGCCCGACTTGAACACCAGCTGGAACTCGTACTCCGCATCCGCCGGGAACACGTGGTTGACGACGATGCCGCCGCGCGTGCCGTAGGGCGCGCCCTCGACGTGATCCCAGGGATGCTGCGAGAGGTAGCTCGGGCTCGTATACGTGACGTCGATTGTCGGCGCGGTGCGATCGCCCACGGCCAGGCGGCTGATGGAGGTCGCGGCGTTCAGGTACGACTCGAGCAGCGTCGGCGAGAGCGCCTGTGCATCAGCAATGTTGTCGAAGTTCGCGCTCTTGGTGTCGAGCGGCAGCCAGTCGCCGGCGGTCACCTCGAGGCCGAGCAGGTCCTTGATCGCCGCTTCGTACTCCGGGCGATTGAGGCGCTGGAAGGTGCGGCGCCCCGGGTTGGGCGCGGCCGCCGCGTGCGCGTCGAGGGTATTCTCGAGAGCGGCGATGAGCGCGGCATGGGCCGCCGGGGCCGGCTTCTGCGCGGCGCGCGGCGGCATCATCCCGGCCTGCAGCTTGACGATCATCTTCTCCGCGACTTCAGCCTTCTCGGCGGCCTTGGTCACGTCGAAGCCAACCAGCGAGAGGCCGGCGGCGGGACGACGATCGTTGTGGCAACTGGCGCAGTACTTGGCGATGACTTGGTTGTTGTCAGCCGCGGCCGCCGCGGCGGCGCGGGCGGCGGACGTGACAGGCGCGGGCGCCTTCGGAGCGGTGGAGGCGGGACTTGGCGCGGCCGCCGACGGACGTGGACCTGCTGCTTGGGCAGCGAGCGGGGACCGATCCGCCCAGACCGCACTGCCCGCCAGGCCCAGGCACAGTGCCCCGGTGCCCAGAACCGTCTTTGTGCCACGCGTCATGTCTCGACTCCCAAAACGACGAAAGCTCTACCGACCTCGCAGTCTGCGCCCGCCGATTATACGCTCGTCACATCCAAATCTGCTGCCCGCAACCGCCGCTAAACGATTCTTGGCACGTCTTTTATTGTCACGGAAGGTCATCGCGGACGCGTCCCGCCGGACTTCACAACCCGCACCTCGCGGTCGTGCTCAGCCTTTCTTCCACTTGCTCACGACAGCGTCCTTGCCATCGTCGTGGCGGGTGACGAGCGTCAGGCTCCCGTCGGGCGCGAAGTCGTAGTAGCGGGTCCGTTCCAGGGCGAAGGGGTTGGCGCGGCCGGCGGCGGCCTTGGGGTCGAACGGCTTGGCGTTCTCGTCGACGTAGGCGATGCTCTTCTGGTCGACGTTGATGACGGCCCGGCCCTTGACCGAAATGATCCGGTCCGGAGGCTGGAACCCCAATCCCTGCAATATCTTGACGCCGGCGTCGCTAATCCGGTACTCGATCGAGAGGTTCCCGAAATCGTCGGCTGTCAAGGTCCCGACGGTGCCCTCGATGCTCGCGCGCTTGCCATCGGGCGAGCCGTATTCGAGCGCGGCCAGCGTCCATTTCCCCTCGAGCTGCTTTCGCGCCGATTGCAGGGTGTCGCCGCTCTGGGCGATCGGCGATGTCTTGATCGGCCGCTGACGGGGGCTGGCCGCGCAACCTCCTAGCAGAACCATCGCAACCAGGGCTGCGGCCGCGCCGCAGGGACGAGTCAGGACCATGATCGAAGCCTCCTCGTGCATTCTGCCACCGGAGGCGCGAACCGCGAGAACCCGCGAACCTCGAGAACCCCTACTCCCGCAGGCGGCGCAGCGTGAGCCGAAACCCGCGGTAGCCCGCATCCGGGTCGTAGACGATCACCGGCATCAGGCGGCCGCGGATCGTGTGCGGGTTGGTGCGGGCGTAGGCGGTCAGCGTCCGCGCCAGCTGTTCGCGCGAGCGTTCGGGATCCTCGGTCCGCGGCTCGCCGGTGAACAGGTCGTTCAGCCCGACCGGCCATG
Source organism: Vicinamibacterales bacterium (assembly GCA_035495795.1). GTDB lineage: Bacteria > Acidobacteriota > Vicinamibacteria > Vicinamibacterales > UBA2999 > VFZN01. Next base: position 33,632 of record DATJFF010000207.1, on the reverse strand, counting down.
GCAGGCTCCAGAGGAGCGAGTCGACAATCTGCCCCTTCATCACGTTGTGCGAGAAGTTGAAGAAGAACGACAGCGGCGAATAGGCCTCAGCTGACGGGCGGAACGCTTCGAACTCCTCCGTCAGATCGCGCTGATACGCCAGGAACCGCTCGCGAAACCGCCCCCGCTCCACTTCGTGAGCCGCCAGCGAGGCCGGACCGGCGCCGATGAACGCTCGCGGATCCGCGCTCATGCCGTTCAACATCGACTCGACAACTGCCTGCCGGGACCCCGCCGCTTCGCTGCCCTCGCGGATGCGGTGGTACTCGTCAATCAAGGTCGCGAGCGAAAAACAGAGCCACGGATAGTCGGCGACGTTGTCGCTGCGCATCAGCGACGTGTCGCGCCCGTAGGTGGCTTCGAACCCGAACCGCAGGTGGCACCCCATCGCCGGCCCGTGACCGAGCGCGATCGCCGCGCGATGGGCCTGGTTCAAGGCGCGGACTCTCCCGAGCAGCAGGTCGTAGCCCCACTCCTCGCGCTCGTAATGCGCGGTCGCGATGAGGATCAGCGTCGCGGCGTCTTCACAGAACCTCTGGCCGCTGCCGCCAGGCCCCTGGAGCAGCCGCAGCAGTTCGTCGAGCCGGACGAGATTCGCATCGGCGTCGCCCTCGTCCCAGATCCGGAGCGAGAGAAGCGACAGGATGTGCAGGAAGTAATAGTCGATGAGGATCGCCGGCGCGACCGGATCGAACGGATCGTCCGCGCGCTGGGTGGCGATGTAATCGAGCACGTCGACCGGGATGGTCTCGGCGTTCACGTGCACGGCCACCCCGTCCCAGTCGTGGAGTGCGTGGAAGCCCTCGTCGCGCGTCTTCCGGTCGTACTCGCGGACCGCGACGGCCAACGTCAGGGTCGCGTCGCCGAAGCTCCACACATCGCTTCGCAACGGATCGCGCAGGCGGCGCAGGGCCGCTGGGAGCGTCGCGGACGCCGACAACTGGGTGACGGTGTCGGCGCGAAAGCTGCCTCGCAGCGCGTCCGCCAGGGTGTCACAGACTTCATCGAACATGTGCCGACGCCGCTGTCCAATGACGATTGGGGATTGCCAATTGACGATTCATTGGCAATCGAGGAGTGAGGGATTGCGCCATTCGATTGGTGATTGCGTCATTGCGGAATTGAGGATTGCGGAAATCACGATTGCGAGTTCAATCTCACGTCAATCGAGCATTACCGCAGTGACCGGATCCCCAAATGCCCCAATCCCAAATTGAATGCCGCAATTCCCCCAATCGTCAATCGCCAATAAATCGTCAGTCGTCAGTCGCCGATCGTCAATGGACGCCGGCGCGCGCTACTTCGCTTGCAGCGACGCGAGATAGTCGACCAGCGCCTCGATGCGCGCGCTCACCATTTGCGGCCCGGCGTCGGCGGAACGCTCGAACGCGTCGCCCCACACCGGCATGTCGCCGCCGCCATGGCCCTTCACCGGGTTCTTTCCGTCGATGATCCGCTTCACCAGATCCCGGTCGTAAGTCCCGCCATTCCGGCTCGCGATCATTGTCAGGTCGGCGGGACGACGCTTCAGTGAATCGGCCAGCGGGCCGGTGCCCTTGGCGTTGGTGCCGTGACAGACGGCACAGTAGGTCGAGAAGAGGCCCGAGCCGGCTGGAACCGACGGATTGGCAGCGGGCGTTTGAGCCGAGACGGGGACTGCCCACGGCAGCACGGCGGCCACGGCAAGTGCAGCGAGAGCCCAGAAAAGCCGGCGCATGACTTCACCTCCACGCGAGTCGAAAAGACCTCGCGCTTGTGGAGGTGGCAAATCGGGTGCCACGGCGGCACCGTCGAAATCACGAGGGGTGCGAGATCCCGTCACCTGCCGACTGCCGGACTTCCGGCGATCAGCCCTGGCCGGCGCGCTTGAACAGCCCGGTGTAAACCGCTTTCCCGCGGATGTGACCGGTCATCGCCGCCATCACCGCGGCGCGCGTCTCCGCCGGGGACAGCCCGGTGGCGGCGACGTTGACGGGCGCGTCGAGCGCATAGAGCTCGAACACGTAGTGATGCGGCGGACCGCTGGCCGGCGCGCCGGGACCGCGATAGTCGGGACCGGTCGCGCTGATCTGACGGCTGCCGTCGGCGCGTATCGGTCCCTGCGGTACGCCCTCCGGCAGCCCGGTCGCATCGCCCGGGATGTTCCACACCAGCCAATGCAGCAGATCGTCCTGCCCGGCGCCGACAAGAGCATCGACGTCGTGCACCACGAGCACGAAGTGGGTCACGCCTTCGGGCACCTGGCTCCACGCCAGCGCGGGCGAGATCTCTCCGCCGGCCTGCGTGTATTTGATCGGCACGCTTCCGCCATCGGCCCACGGTCCGCTCAGGGTCATCACCTGCGCACCCCGCGGGCGAGTCGGCGGCGTCGGCTGCGGAGCCGGACGCGGCGCCTGCGCGACGGCCGGCAGCACACAGGCGGCGGCGAGCGTCACGGCGACGATCGCGGTGCGTGACATCGGCACCTCCTACTTGAACGAGGGCGGCTGCGTCTTGCGCCACTTGTCGTAGCGGAGGCGCAGTGTCTTCACCGGGTTGAGGTTCTCACCCGCCTCGATCCTGCCAGGGCCCTTGTCGGCGCCGGGCTGCGACACGGTGAGGTACATCGCGTACTTCCCATTGTTGTGCGAGTCGCCGCTCGCGTCCTTCGGCTCCGCCATCAGGATGTAGGCGACGTGAGCGGTGCGGCCATCGCATGGGATCGCCGGCGCGGTGCCGTCGGTCGGCCACGGTGGGCAGGTGCACCGGCTGTCCCCGCCCGATCCATCGGCCGCTTCCATTGCCGCCATCACGCGGTCGGTGAGCGCGCCCTTCGTCTTGATGAACGCCTGGACCGCGTTTGGCACGACCAGCCCGGGCCTGAGGATGTTCCCCTGAATTGAATAGAAGATCTCCGTGCCCGGCACCTGGCCCTGCACGTCCTGGGATACGTATCCGTTGCCGAGTCCGGAGTGGCCGGCGGCCCTCCCCTGCAAATCGAGAATCCCGAACTGTCGCGTCTGGAACGCCGGATCCTGGCTGAGCATCTCGATGATCCGTGCCGGATCGGTGCCTTTCTGTAGTTCGCCGTAGACGAGCATCTGGTTCGCGTGCGTGCCGTCCACTGCGGCCTGGCACGCGGCAACGCCCTTGCCGGGCACCACGACGGCCTGCACACCCATCAGGAACTGGTCGTCGCGATCGACACATGTCGCCGACGCGATCACGACGCGGCCGGTGCTGCGATCGACGGCGATCACGGACCAGGTGGCCCAAGCCGGCGACGGCATTGCCAGCAGGACTGCCACGACAACGAGCACGCGACGCATCGACGACGCCTCCCCTGAAAAGTGGCGCTCAGTCTACTGGATTCAGGCGCGGCGCTCCGGGCGTATCATGCACCGCATGTCCACCCCAGATCCCTTGCACGCGCCGGTGCGTGGTGCCCAGCATCACGAGGTGGCCGGCGTCCGAATCGACGTTGCGCCCGCCGGCGATGGCCGCATCAAGCGCGTCATCTACCCGGTCGGCTTCCGCTGGTCGCGGGACATGCAGCCGGTGAGCCACACCGATCGCTGCCAGTTTGCGCATGTCGGCTTCCTGCTCCAGGGGCAGGTCCATGTCGAGTATCCCGACGGCTGTACGGAGGAGTTCGTCGCGCCGCAGGTCGTGACGATCGAGCCCGGTCACGACGCGTGGGTGGTCGGAGACGAACAGGCGATCCTGATCGAGTTCGACTTCAAGGGCGACACGGCGATCCGCTTCGGGCTGCGCGGCCAGCACGTGCACCCGCAACCGCACGCGGACTGACCCGATCAAGGCAGAAGGCAGAAGGCAGAAGGCAAAAGGCAGAAGGCAAAAGGCAAAAGGCAGAAGGAAAGCCTCACCCGCCGAAACGCTCGAGGCGGTACGGCGCGAGCGGTTCGGCCTTCACGCCGTCGAGCATCTCGCTCGCGGTGAGGCGGCCGATCAGCGCACCCAGCGTCACGCCGCTGTGCATGACCGCAAGATAGAGATCGCGCCGTCCCGGCGCGAAGCCGACGATCGGGAAGCCATCCGCGGGCATCGGGCGGAAGCCCTGCGTCATCTTCTCCACGCCGCCGCGCTCGATGCCGGGCAGCACGCTCGACATCGTCTTCAGCAGGCGCTCGCCAGCCTCGCGGCTGGTGTCTCCGCCGCCGCTCGCGAAGTCGCTGCCGGCGACGATGCGGCCATCCGGCTTCTGCTTGATGTTGCCGACGGGCGCGAGGATGACACGCTGGACGAGAGCCGGCTGCGGGGGAACGTGCACCAGGACGCCCGGCGCGTCCTTGAGCGGGACGCGCACGCCGGCGAAACCGGCGACGCGCGGCGTGTCCACGCCGCACGCGACGACGATCGCGTCGGCCTGCAACTCGCCGGCGGTAGTCTGCACCGCTTTCAGCGAACCTCCGGTGAGATCGAGACCGGTGACCTCGGCCGGGCACAGCAGCCGGGCGCCGTTCGCCTGCGCCTTCGCCAGTACTTTCTCGGTCACCCCAACCGGATCGATGTGCCCTTCGTCGCTCCAGTGCGCCGCCGCGGCGATCGGTCCGGGCGTGAGCTTCGGCTCGAGCGCCTGCAGCGCCGCCGAATCAAGCGCTTTTCCGGGATACTGCCAGGCTTGGAACTCCGCGAGGTCTTTCGTGAGCCGTGCGCCGGCGTCGGTCTCGGCACGCCACTCCACGCTGCCGCCCCATATCAGGGGCAGCGCGCCGCTGAATTCGCGATCCATCTGGCGCCACGCCTGGATGCCCAGACGGCTCAGATCGTAGTAGGGACGCGGCCGCTTTTTGGCGTTGATCCACGCGAACGAGTTGGCAGTCGCGCCGCGACCGGGTTGGTTGCGCTCGACGACGGTGACCTCGGCGCCGCGCTTGACGAGTTGGTAGGCGATATTGGCGCCGATCATGCCGGCGCCGGCAATCACCACGCGCTTCGGCGCAGCCTGGCTGACCGGGAAGCCGGCCACGGCGACGCCCGCGAAGAGTTCGAGAACCGTGCGGCGGTGCATAACGGCGAGAGTATACGCGCAGGCCATGGCCCGCACTTCGCTAAGATGGGAACTGCATGGCCGTGCGTGTTCGCATGGGGCTGTGCCTGCTGGCGGCCGTTCCCCTCCTGGCTTCCGCGTCGCAGGCGCCGGCGCCGTCCTCGGTCGCGGATCCGTTTGCCACGTTCCGGCCCTGGCTCGACATCACCGCCGACGAGCGGGCGCGCGCCGATCGCGGCGAGACGGTGGTGCGCATCCTGCCGGCGAAAGATGGAGAGGTGGCAGTGCTCGGCGTATCGGCGATTGCGGTTGAGCCTGACGCGTTCGTCGCCCGAATCGAGGCAATCGAGGCGCTGAGAACCAACCCGCCGCGGATCCCGATCACGAAGCGATTCTCGCAGCCGCCGGTCCAGAGCGATCTCGCGGCGCTGCGCCTCGACCCGCACGAGATCGACGCGTTGAAGAGCTGCCGACCCGGTGACTGCGATCTCAAGCTGACCGAGCCGGAAATGGTGCGGCTGCGATCCGTCGCGGCGACGGTCGCGACGGCCGGCGACGCTGCCGTCCAGCAGGGTTTTCGCGAAGTGATCTTCGAGCGGGTGACGCGCTACCTTGGCGGTGGGCTCGCCGCCCTTCCCGCCTACGTGGACAAGGACCAGCCCGTAAAGACCGCCGACGTGCTCGGCCGCCTGATCGATCACTCTCCGTACTTCACGGTCCGGCAGCCCCGCCTCGCCAGCAGGGTGCGGCAGTTTCCCGAGGCGTCTTCAGACGATGGCGCCGGGTTCTTGTACTGGGCACTAGATCGGGTCGAGGACCGGCCGGTCGTGAGCGTGACCCACGTCACGATCGCCCGCAATCCGTCGACGCCCGACCTGCCGCTGGTCGCGGTTGCCGGAATGCAGGTATTCGCGACGCACTATTACCAGGGCTCGCTTGGCCTCACGTATCTGATCGGGCACGGCCCGCGATACCTGGTGTACGTCAACCGGACGGAGCTCGATGTGCTCGGCGGCTTCTTCGGCGGGATCAAGCGGGCGCTTCTCGAGAGCCGATTGAAGCGCGACGTCGCGCGGCTGATCGGCGGCCTGCGCCAACGGCTCGAGGGGCGCACAGCAGATCGGGAATGACGCGCGGGAGGGAGGGAACGCGGGAGGGGAAGACGGGACTGTCAGCCTCGTGCTGCGATCCAGCAGCTATCGGGTAACCGTCACGGTTACCAGCCCGTCGCTCGTCAGTGCGCCGTCGTCGGCGCGAACGCGGATCAGGTACTCGCCAGGTTCGGAGAACGTGGCGCGGACGCTCACCCTGCCGTCCGCGGGCAAGTCCGGCGGCGTCCAGAGCGGCGCCCATGGCGAGTTGCCGCCGGTGCGCGTGTCCTCCCACGAAGCGATCTGCGGCGGATCGAACTCGACCGCACCGGCACCGCGGTAGACGAACCAGCTCGCGTGCAGGCCGACCACCTTGCCGACGGTGACTCGCGATGGCGGCAGCATCACGCGACGCGCCCGGAACGCCTCGAGCTGTTCGCGGCTGGTGCTGGACAGGGTCGCAGACGAGCCGGCGTTGCTCACCGCCGATCCAGCGCCGATCGCCCGCGTCTTGGGAATGCCGTCGTCGGCAAGCGTCGCGACGATCGTGACCGGTTCGCCGACTTTCGCGGTGATGCGCTTTGGTCCTTGTACCTCGATCGTCGGGGCTTTGTTGGCGCGCACTTCCGGGCTGCTGCTGCCGGCGCCGAGCGCGCCGGTTTCGGAAGCGCGAACATTGCTGTCGATCCTGTAGTCAAGCGCAAGGCTCGCGTAGGCCTTCTCGGATTGCCCCTTCGTCGTCAGCGTCCAGACGAGCTCGTCCTTCTCGGAGAACCCCGCCGGCACGGGCACGCGGAAGATGAAGCGGTTGCGGCGCGGCAGGAAGTGGGTGGGCTGGCCCTGGTCCGCTGCCCCGACGTTGAACCCATTGTCGGGACCGACCGGAACGTCGATCTCCTCTTCCCAGTTCCGGTTCATGTAGCCGAAAACGAAGTACTTCGAACCGTCCGGATCCTGCTCCCACCCTTCATAGGCCGGCGACACGTTCTGCCCGCGCGAATAGGTGAGCCCCTGCGCGCTCACGATCCCGAGCGCTGCCAGCCAGAGCGCCACCGTCCACGCCGTCACTCGCATCGAATCGTCCTCTGCCTTCTGCCTTTTGCCTTTTGCCTTATTGTTGCGGCCGGCTCGGCGAAGCCGTGGCCGGCGGCCAGGCCTTGATTTCGATATTGCAGAGGGGGCAGCCAATCATCACCGAGCTGCGACTCAGCTTCAGCTTCTCGCGCCGCGCCTTCATCTCGGCCGCGAACTGCTCGTCGGTCAGCGACACGCGGTTGCCGAGGTCGATGAACATGTTCGCCACCGAACGGTTGCCCGACCCCTGCCAGTTGCGCGAGTCGGGTACGTTCTTGTTCTTCGGCGAATTGTCCATGTAGCCGATGATGTGCAGGATCGTCCCCTTCGGCAGCAGCGGCGCGAAGTCGTCGTCGTAGTCGTAGCCGCGGACCCAGTTGTGGTCGTAGCCGACGCAGTTGAGCGTCTGCGTGCTGTAGCCCCAGATGGCCTCGAGGCACATGCGGGCCCCCGGAGCGTGCAGGTGCGGCTCGAAGGAGAGGATCTTGGTGTGCTCGTTGAGCACGGCGTAGGCGTGCAGCTCCTGGCCCGACTGATTCGCCTTGATGTCGATGTCCACGCCGTTGCCGAGCGCGACGCGCGACGCGCGGTATTCCGGCTTGTAGCCGACCGGCATGAACTTGAAGCCGATCTCGAGGTGTGCCTTCGTGTCGCGGCCGTTGGAGTGCAGGTGGACCGAGTCGGAGATGACCGCCGAGCCGGCGCGCAGCAGCCGCGCCGACTTCGGATCGAAGAAATCGGGCTCGCGGCCGACCTCGTGCACCGGCCACGTCGTCGTTGCGGAGTTCTGCCCGGTGAGCGCGGCCAGGCCGAACGGATCGTTGGCGTCGATCTCGTCTTTCTGGTCGAGCGGACGGGACTGCCAGATCATGTGATGGAACACGTAGCGCCCACCGACCGTGTGGCGGCCGCTGCCCGACGAATCCACGTCGTTGACCTCGCGCACTTCAACCGCCGAGACGTAGCGATCTTCGGTGAGCCCGGTCGGCGTCGGGGCAATCTCGCCCCACCAATCCGGCGCACCGGCCTTGACGATCACGTCTTCGGTGCGGACGACGAGATCGGGCTCGCCGATCGACCAGCGGGTCTTGTCGTTCCACACCCGCGCCGGCGGCATGTCGGCGGGATTGCCGCGCGGGGCGCCGGCGTCCACCCACCGGCCGATCGTCGCGATCTCGTTCTCGCTGAGCGACGGATCGTTCTTGAACTTCTGGATGCCAATCTCACGCTCGACGTACCACGGCGGCATCACGCCGGCGTGCGGGCCGATGCTGACCCGCTGCTTGATCGCGCGCGCCCACGGACGCACCTCGTCGTAGGTCGAGAGCGCCATCGGGGCGACGCCGCCGGTACGGTGACAGTTCTCACAACTCCGCTGGAGGATTGGCGCGATCTGCTTCGTGAAGGTCACTTCCGGCGCCGAAGGCGCGCTCGCTTGCGAACCGCCCGATGCGGCGGGAGGGCCACCCTGGGCGCCAAGCGTGATGGCCGTAGCGATCATGACGGCCAGGGCGCCAAGCCCATGCCGCCAACCGAGAGACCATTCGAGCCTGCGCATCGCGACTCCTTTGTCTGTCCGGCGGGACAAATGCGTAGCCAATGCTAACAAAGGAGCTGCGGGCGCGCAACGCAGGCTGAGCTACAATCCCACGCTCGACGCTTCAGTCAATCCGTCGAGCTCACGATGTCTTCAGCGCCGGCCCGCTCTGTCGCCCCGCCGCGGGTGCTCAATATCGAAGATCTTCGCCGCGTCGCGCGCCGCCGCATGCCCCGCGTCGTGTTCGACTACATCGACGGCGGGGCCGAGCGCGAGCGCACGCTGAAAGAGAATTGCCGCGCCTACGAAGACATTCTGTTCCGGCCCCGGTCGGCGGTGGCCACGCGCCAGGTCGACCTGCGAACGACCGTGCTCGGCACGACCATCGATCTTCCGTTCATGCTGGCGCCGGTGGGAAGCAGCCGCCTGTTCTGGCCGCGCGGGGAAGAAGAAGCGGCGCGGGCCGCCGGCGCGGCCGGCACCGGGTACATCCTCTCGACGCTGTCGGGCTGCCGGCTCGAGGACGTGCGGGCGGCGACGACCGGGCCCGCGTGGTATCAGCTGTACCTGGTGGGCGGGCGCGACGTCGCCCTGTCGGCAATCGCGCGGGCCAGAGCCGCAGGCTATCGGGCGCTGGTCGTCACCATCGATACGCCGGTGGCGGGACTCCGCGAGCGCGATTTCCGCAACGGCATCAAAGAGATCCTGGCGCGGCGGCCGCTGCAGATCCTTCCCTACCTGCCCCAGATGCTGTCCAAACCGCGCTGGCTGATGGGATATTTCGGCGATGGCGGACTGATGAAGTTCCCGAACATCGTCCTTCCCGACGGCCCGATGGCGTACGCCGACGTCGGCGCGGCGCTCGAAGCGTCGATGGTGTCGTGGGACGACTTCCCCTGGATCCGCGAGGCGTGGGGCGGGCCGATCGTCGTGAAGGGCGCGCACACGGCAGATGATGCGCGAAAGGCGGTGGACGCGGGCGCCGCCGCGGTAGTGGTGTCGAATCACGGCGCGCGCCAGCTCGATGGCGTCGCACCAACGGTGCGCGTGCTGCCCGAAGTGGTGGCCGCGGTCGGTCACCAGGTCGAAGTGCTGCTGGATGGCGGCATCAGAAGCGGCGGCGACGCGGTCAAGGCATTGTGCCTGGGCGCGCGGGCCGTGCTGATCGGCCGCGCCTATGCCTACGGACTCGGCGCCGCCGGTGGCGCGGGCGTGGCCCGGACGATCGACATTCTCCGCACCGACATCGTCCGCACGCTCAAGCTGCTCGGCTGCGCATCGGTAAGCGCGCTCGACGGTTCATTCGTAGAGGTCCCGCCGGGCTGGAGGCGATCATGATCGATTTCGGCTACCTGCTGCTCAAGCGCGATCCGAGCTGGCGGCCGATCGTCATCGACGACACGTCGAACGACGAACGGCCGGGCGAGCCCCGCATCCGCTGCCCGCGCTGCGCCTGGGAGCCGCGGCGCGGCGACCTCTGGACCTGCTGGGACTGCCCCGCACCGGAAGGCCTCGCCCGCGGCTGCGGCACCAGCTGGCACACCTTCGACACGGCCGGCCGCTGCCCCGGGTGCCTGCATCAATGGAGCTGGACTACCTGCCTCGCGTGCGGTCAATGGTCGCGGCATGCCGACTGGTACCGCGCCGAATGACCGTGCGCTCGGCCTGTCCATTGGCGATTGAGGATTGAGGATTGAGGATTTATTGACGATCCGTCGATTGGGGATTGCGTCATTCCATTGGCGATTGGGCCATTGATGGATTGATGATTGCGCAAATGACGATTGGCGATTGGGTCTGGTGACGCGTTTCGCTACGCGACACAGCGCCGATCTCACTCGAGGCCTCAATGTGAATCGGCCAAGTCCCAAGATCTAGCCCAAATCGCCAATCGTGATTCCGACAATCGTCAATACGTCAATGCTCGCAATCATCAATCGAATGGTGCAATCCTCCAATCCTCAGTCGTCAATAAATCGTCATTCGTAAATCGCCAATCGTCATTGGACTAGTCAATGGACGCGAGCCCGTTCTTCGGCGAGCGCCAGCAGCGTCAGCACCTCGCGCCGCAATTCCTCGGTCAGGCGCGACGGCCAGCGCCGGGCGAGCGCGAGCGAGACCGCGTCGTAGTACCACAGCGTCCCCTCGCGGCCGCCGTTGAAGCGCGGCCACACCAGCTCTCCTTCGGCGCGATAGTCGCGGATGATCGCGCGCACGTTGTGGAGCTTGTCGGCGGCTGACACCAGGCACACCGCCGCCGACGCCTCGGCGACGTGCTCGACGTATTCCCGCTTGCGCTCGAGCCAAGGCCGTTTCTCGGCCGGGTTCTCGACCAGGCTGTCGCTGCACCCCAGCACGATGTCGCCGACCGCGTCGCCGAACTGCGCGCGGATCTCGGCCAGCATCGCCTCGCCGCCAGCATCTTCCGCGGCGTCGTGCAGCAGCGCGGCAATGGCCTCGTCTTCATCGCCGCCGTGTTCGAGCACGAGCGCGGCGACGGCCATCACGTGCGCGATGTAGGGAATGCCCGTGCCCTTGCGCCGCTGGCCGTGATGGACGCGCTCGGCGAGGAGCAGCGCCGCGGGAAAACGTTCCATCGTCGGATCCTAGCGCTTCGCCCGATCGAGCGCCTCGCGGGCGCGCTCGACGTCTCTCGCGGCCCGGCCGCGATCCATCTCCGCTCGCGACCTGGCTGCGGTGGCGCTCGACACCTCGCGACGCGCCGCCGCTTCGGCAGCGCGGGCCTCGTCGAGCGCGCTCTCCAGTTCGTCGCGCCGCGCCGTCGCGGCGTCGAGCGCCTCGCGGGCCCCGGTTTCGTCACGCGCCGCCTGCTCGACAGCGCCCTCGGCTCGCTCGAGCGCGGCGGCGAGATCGGCGTGCCTTGACTCGGCCTGCGCGATTGCAGCGGCGCGCGCGGTCGCGGCGTCTGCCGCCTTGCGCTCGCGAGCCGTCGCTTCGCGGCGCGCCCCGCCGGCATCGGCTGCCGCCGTTCGGGATTTGACCGACAGCCGCGTCGGCGGCTCGGTTGGCCTCGCAGACCCTGGTGTGCCACGAGCGACAATCTTCGGGCGCGGTGCCGAACCAGCCGCCTCGGCCAGGGCTGCCAGTGCATCGAGACCACTCGACTGCAGGTCGCCCGACAGCCGACCCAACGTTTCACCCGCGGGTACACCGCTCGACGCAAGCGCCTCAAGGGTCCCGGCAATGCGGTACTGGACGTCCGGCGGGACGGACTTCTTGCCGCCCAACACCTCGAGCGCCGCGTCAGCGACCTCGGAGACAGCCTCGCGACGTGCTTCGCCCGCGCCGCGCACGTCGGCCGCGCGTCCCTGCGCCAGCGCGAGATGCGCCTTGCGCTGGGCCGCCCCCGCGTCGAGCATCGCCTCGAATCGATCGCGGTGCTTCCACCACACCTGGTTGATGGCCCAGGCGGTCGTATTCGGCTTGGTCAACGCCTTGACGCGTTCCGCAGCCGCTTTGTCGCCCGACTTCTTCAGCGAGGCGGCCAGGGAATTTCGCTCGGCCGTGAACTGATCCAGCGGGAGCTGAAACAACGAATCAATCGATGCCTCCACCTCACGTGAGCTGTCGTCCTGGGCCTTTGCCACGACCGCAGAATAAGCGGGCCGAAGGTCAAGGCAGAAGGCAAAAGGCAGAAGGCAAAAGGAAGGCACAAGGTGAGAAGGCGTTCTGCCTTGTGCCTTCTGCCTTGTGCCTTGTGCCTTGTGCCTTGTGCCTTTTGCCTTTTGCCTTGACGTCTTACGCGGCCTTGGCAACCGCAGCCGGTTCGAGGGCCAGGGCGAGCACTTGATCGACAGTACCCACCACATGGAACTGCATCCGGTCGCGGACTTCTGCCGGCACGTCCTCCAGGTCCGGCTCGTTCCGTTCCGGCAGGATCACTTCCGTCAGGCCGGCGGCGTAGGCCGCCAGCACCTTCTGCTTGACGCCGCCAATCGGCAGGACGCGCCCCTGCAGCGTGACTTCGCCAGTCATGCCGACCGTGGACTTCACCGGCCGGTGCGTCATCAGCGAGGCGAATGCCGTCACCATCGTGACACCGGCGCTCGGCCCGTCCTTCGGGGTGGCGCCGGCCGGCACGTGCACGTGCAGCTCGCGCCCGGCAAACGCTTCCTCGTCGATCGACAGGTTGGCGGCATGGCTCTTCACGTAGGTCAGCGCGATGCGCGCTGATTCCTTCATGACGTCGCCGAGCTGACCGGTGAGCACCAGTCCGCCCTTGCCGGGCATTGCCGCCGCCTCGACGAACAGCACGTCGCCGCCAACGCCGGTGACCGCGAGACCGGTCGCGACACCCGGCACCGCGGTGCGAGCCGCGGCTTCGTGAACGAACTTCGCCCGGCCGAGCGCGTCGCGGACGGCCGCCTTGTCAATCACCAGCGGGACGACGCCGGCATTCGACGCCACCTTGGTCGCTGCCTTTCGCAGCAGCGTGCCAAGCTCGCGTTCGAGCTGCCGCACGCCTGCCTCACGGGTGTAGTCGCTGATCACGACGCGGAGCACCGCATCGTCGATTGCCACCTCGTCGGCGCGAAGGCCGTTTCGCTCCAGCTGCCGCGGCCAGAGGTGCGAGCGCGCGATCGCGACCTTCTCCTCGGTCGTGTAGCCGTCGAAGCGGATCACCTCCATGCGGTCGTAGAGCGGCCCGGGAATGGAGTCGGCGATGTTCGCCGTCGCGACGAACAGCACCTGCGAGAGATCGAGCTCCACGTCGAGGTAGTGATCCCGGAACGAGTGGTTCTGCGCCGGGTCGAGCACCTCGAGCAGTGCCGCCGACGGATCGCCGCGCCAGTCGGCGCCGACCTTGTCCACCTCGTCGAGCATGATCACCGGGTTCATCGTGCCGGCGTCACGCAAGGCGCGCACCAGCCGCCCCGGCAACGCGCCGATGTAGGTCCGCCGGTGTCCGCGGATCTCCGCTTCGTCACGTACGCCGCCGAGTGACATGCGGACGAACTGCCGGCCGGTGGCCCGCGCGATCGACTCGCCAATCGAGGTCTTGCCGGTTCCCGGCGGCCCAATCAGCGTGAGGATGACGCCCGACTTCTTCGTGTCCACCATCCCCCGCTCGGCCCGCAGCTTGCGGACCGCGAGGTACTCGGTGATTCGCTCCTTCACGTCATCCAGCCCCTCGTGATCGGCGTCGAGCACCGTGCGCGCGTGCGCCGGGTCGAGACGCTCCTCCGATCGCTTGCCCCAGGGAACGGCGAGGAGCCAATCGAGGTAGGTGCGGATCGTGGCGGATTCGGCGTTCTGCTCGCCCATCCGCTCCAGGCGATCGAGCTCACGCTCAGCCTGCTGCCGCACGGCATCCGGCATGCCGGCCTCGGCAATCTTCTTCCGGTAGTCGCCGGCCACCGAGCCGCCGTCCTCGCCGAGCTCCTTGCGGATCGCCTCCATCTGCTTGCGCAGGAAGTACTCGCGCTGCTGCTTTTGCGCCCCGTTCTCCACGTCGTCGTGGATTCGCTTGCGCACCTGCAGCTCGGTGAGGCGTTCGCGCTGCAGCTGCAGCGCCAGCGTCAGCCGCTCGACGACGTCGAAGGTCTCGAGCAGCCGCAATTTCTGTTCGTAGTTCAGGTCCGGGTTGTAACCGGCGGTGTCGGCGAGCGCTCCGGCGTCGGTAATCGAGCGCACGAAGCCCTTGATGCGGCCGTCGTCGCCGCGCAGCTCGAGGATCTCGTCCACGACCGCGCGGTACTCACGCTCGAGGTCCTTGGTGACGCTCGGCGCGACCTTGACGTCCGGCCGGTCCTCGACCTCGACGCGCAGCACGCCGTCGGCGTCGGCCGCGGCGGCGCCCGGAATCGCCCGGTGCAGCGGAGTCAGCACAACCGCCAGCCCGCGGCCGGCGACGCGCATCCGCTCCGAAACCTCGGCCACTACCCCGACTCGTGCGTAGGCATTGTTCTCGCGGGGCACCAGCAAGACCTTGGTGTCCGACCCGACGTCCACCGGCAGCGTCAGGGGCATGCCCGGGAAGGCGACCGCGTCGTCCAAGGGGAGAAGTCTGAGCCTGTTCATGGTAAATCTATGATGCTTCTCAATAGTTAAGAGTGTCAAATATCAAGCGGTGAAGTATAATTCGCAGGCGATGAAGCGGCTCGACGATGACGCATCCCGGGCCTGGCAGCTGCTGATGAGGTTCTTTTTCTCCCAGCGCAGCCATTTGCCTTCGTGTGCCGCCGACATCCGGCTCTCACCTGTTCAGTGCCACGTCCTCCACCTGATCGAGCCCGGCCAGGCCATGCCGATGAGCCGGCTTGCGAGAACACTTTCGTGTGACGCATCGAACGTCACGGGGCTGGTGGACCGGCTCGAGCGTGAAGGGCTGATCGAGCGGCAGTCGTCCCCGGAGGATCGGAGGGTGAAAGTGCTCGCGCTGACGCCGGCCGGATCGCGCCTGCGCAGCGAGTTACTGCGCCGGGTAACGGATCGCCCGCAGCCGCTGGCTCGCCTCACTCCCGAAGAACGCAAGGCACTCGTCAGGATTCTGGAGAAGCTGTTCGACCAGCACGTCGAGACGTCGGACTGACACGCATGCCGGCACCAGCCGGCGTGCACGCGAGCTCCGCCGCGTCGTGCGATACGATCGCCCGACAGGCAAGCCTGTTCGGAGCAAGCCTCATGGCGATCGCAGTGAGCCAGCCGCCCGATGCGACGACGGCCTATCGCCGGAGCGTCGCCGACCTTGTCGTCGCTCTCGATTCCGACGAGCGCCGTGGGCTGAGCAACACGGAAGCAGCCGCCCGGCTGCAGCGGTTCGGCCCCAACGAGCTCGCCGCCGAAGCGCCAGTCCCCGCGTGGCGCCGCTTCCTCGCGCAGTTCCAGGACGTGCTGGTCGTTCTCCTGCTCATTGCCACGTTCATCTCAGCAGCGCTCTGGCTGTACGAGCGTGACGCCGCGCTGCCCTACGAGGCGCTCGCCATCCTGGCCGTGGTCCTGCTCAATGCCACGATGGGCTACATCCAGGAGTCGCGCGCCGAAGCTGCGGTCGCCGCGCTACGCGCGATGTCGGCGGCCGACGCTGCTGTGATTCGCGACGGCCTGCGCCAAAGCATTCCGGCGGCGGCCATCGTGCCGGGCGACATCATCCTGATCGAGGAAGGCGACACCATTCCTGCGGATGCGCGGCTCATCGAGTCGGCCGCGCTGCAAGCAGCTGAAGCGGCGCTGACCGGCGAGAGCCTTCCGGTGTCGAAGGCAACGGCGCCAATTGACGAAGAGGTGCCGCTCGGCGACCGCGACAACATGGTCTTCAGCGGAACGGCTGCGACCTACGGTCATGGCAAGGCGGTGGTCACCGCCACGGGCATGCAGAGCGAGATGGGCCGCATCGCCGGGCTGCTCAAGGCCACGGCGGAAGAGGCCACACCGCTCCAGCGGGAGCTCGATCGCACCGGCAAGCGGCTCGGCGCAGTTGTCGTTGCCATCGCGATCGTCATGATCGTGACGATCGTCGTGGTCGAGGATGTGCACGGCGCGGCAGCCCTGCTCGACGTCCTGATTCTGGGCGTGGCGCTGGCCGTCGCCGCGGTACCGGAAGGGCTGCCGGCGGTCGTCACGGCGGTGCTGTCGATCGGCGTCCAGCGGATGGCCCGGCGGAACGCTATCGTCCGGCACCTTGCCGCGGTTGAGACGCTCGGGTCGGCCACCGTCATCGCGTCCGACAAGACAGGGACGCTCACGAAGAACGAGATGACTGTCCGGGTCGTTGTCACCGCCAGCGGGCGCGTGGCCTTCGACGGCTCGGGATACGCGCCAACCGGCGCGGTTGGACTCGACGGCGGCGGATCCGTCGAGGGGCCGTTGCGCGTGGAGCTCGAGCGCGCGCTCGCCGTCGCGGACCGCGCCAACAACGCCAACCTCAATCAGCAGGGTGATCGCTGGACGGTGCAAGGTGATCCCACGGAAGGCGCGCTGCTGGTCGCGGCTCGCAAAGCCGGCCTCGATGCCGCCTCCCTCGATCGGCGGCTGCCGCGGGTGGGCGAGGTGCCGTTCTCATCCGAGCGGAAGCTGATGAGCACGCTGCACCGTGACGCCGAGCAGGATCGCGGCATCGTTTTCACGAAGGGCGCTCCCGACGTGCTGCTCGCCCGCTGCACCCGCGAGTTGGTCGGTGAAGAACGGCGGCCGCTCACGGATGAACGGCGACGCCAGATTCTCGAGACCAACGAGGCACTCGCCGGCCAGGCGCTGCGGACGCTGGGTGTGGCCGCCAGGTGGGTGACCAGCGATGTGCTCACGCGGCACGTGGACCAGCCTGACGAGCACGTCGAGCAGGACCTCGTGTTCGCCGGTCTGATCGGCATCATCGATCCGCCACGGCCGGAAGCGAGAGATGCAGTCGCGCGCGCCCGGAGCGCCGGCATTCGCCCGTTGATGATCACCGGCGATCACCCGCGCACCGCGGCGGTGATTGCGCACGAGCTCGGGATCAGCGCCGACGGTCGCGCCATCACCGGCGCCGAGTTCGACAAGCTGACTGCCGAGGACGGCCTGAAGGCGGTCACCGGCGTGTCGGTATACGCACGCGTCAATCCCGAGCACAAGCTGCGCATCGTCGAAGCGCTCCGGAAGACGGGAGCGGTGGTCGCGATGACCGGCGATGGCGTCAACGACGCGCCGGCGCTCAAGAAGGCCGATATCGGGATTGCCATGGGCCTCACCGGCACCGACGTCTCGAAAGAGGCGGCCGACATGGTGCTGGCCGACGACAACTTCGCGACCATCGTCGCCGCCGTCGAAGAAGGGCGAGCCATCTTCGCCAACATCCGGAAGTTCCTGCGCTACCTGCTGTCGTCGAACATCGGCGAGGTGCTGACGATGTTCTTCGGCGTGCTGCTGGCGGCGCCGATCGGCCTCGACGCCGGCGGCGGGGCGGTGGTGCTGCCCCTGCTGGCGACGCAAATCCTCTGGATCAACCTGGTTACGGACGGACCGCCGGCGCTGGCGCTCGGCGTCGATCCCGCCGATGACGGCCTGATGGAGCAGCCACCGCGGCCCGCCGGCGAGGGCATCCTCACGAATCGCATGTGGCGGGGCATTGTCTTCGTCGGGCTCATCATGGCGGTCGGCACGCTGCACGTGCTGGACGCCTCGATGCCCGGCGGATTCGTCGAGGGCCACGGCGACCTGCCCTACGCGCAGACGAGGGCCTTCACGACGCTGATGCTGTTCCAGATGTTCAACGTCCTGAACGCGCGATCCGACGAACGGAGCGCGTTCGTCCATCTGTTCACGAACCCCTGGCTCTGGGGAGCGCTCGTCGGATCCGTAGTGCTCCAGGTGCTCGTCGTGCACACCCCGATCCTGCAACGTGCCTTCGGGACCGTGCCGCTGTCAGTTCACGACTGGATCACGTGCACCGCGGTCGCGAGCACGGTGCTGTGGCTGCGGGAAGCGAACAAGATCGTCACGCGGTGGCGCGCTGACCCGGGCGCGTCTACGCCGCGTCCGGCGCAGACGCATTACCGCGCCGCTGCGCGGCCAGTTTGAGCAGCTGATCGCGTGTTTCCTGCACGGTTGTCGCCACGTGGGTCGCGCCTGCGTCGACCAGCGACTGCCTCTCCTCGTCGTTGAGCTCCGGCGGCGACCAGCGGCCGACGAGAATCGTGACATCCGGCAGCGCCGTGCGCAGCCTGCGCAGCACGTAGCGCGTCTTCGATGGCGGGCTCGGCGGCAGGTCGGCAATGCAGAGCACGCGACTGCCGGCCTCGTCGCGCATCAATCGAATCACGTCGGAGCTCAGGAGTCGCGTTGACGGCATCTCGATGTTGATCGGCTGTCCCTCCAGCAGCTGCGCCAGCATCCCGAGCGCGACCTCGTCGCCGGTTCCGTTGGCGGCGTGGGCAAACACGTGGAGCGGCTGGGCGGCAGCGCCACGGTCGACGACGGCCGGAACCGCGGCTCCGCCGTTCTTCGCCGCGGCCTCCAGCGCCGAGCGCCGCATCCCCGCCGTGTCGGCGAGCAGGTCGCGTGTCTGCTCCATCACCAGCCGCTCGTCCTCGTCCGAGAGCCGTCCCTCCATGCGGTCGCGCTCGGCGTAGCTGAGCGCGGGGAGCATGAGCTCGTCGTAGACGGTGTCCGGCGAGCGCGTGGCGAAGTGACGCGTGAGAATGTCGGCGGCCTCGCTCTGATCGCGCGCCAGCAGCCGCTGGTAGTAGCTCATGTCGGGCGCGAGCGCCGGCGAGTCGGCGATGAGGGTGGCGAGGAACTCGAGTCCGGAGACGTGCTTGCCGAGGACGACGAGGCAGACCGTGAGCGGCGTCGAGAGCAGCAGGCCCATCGCGCCCCATAGCCACGTCCATCCCGCGACGGCAATCAGCAGCGCCACCTGTGAGACGCCCGCCGCGCCGGCGTACAGCACGGTCTCGAGTACGAGATTGGTGAACAGCTCGAGGACGAGGAAGAGGGCGGCGACCCAGAGCGGCTGCGTCCAGCCCGGAAAAACCGCGAGGCTCACGAACAGCGGGGCTGCGGCAGCGGCGATCGGACCGAGGTACGGCACGAAGCGCAGCGCGGCCCCGAGCACGGCCCAGAGCAGCGGATAGGGCACGCCAATCACCCACAGGCCGATGCCGGCGATGCTTCCGTAGATCCCGCTCGCCAGCGCCTGCATCAGCAGCTGGCGGCTGACCCGTCTTCCAGCTTCGTCGAACGCCTTGGTGGTAACCGCCAGGTTGCCGTGTCCGATAAGGCCAATGAGGCGGCCGCGCAGCTCCTCGCGCTCGAGCAGCATGAAGATGACGAGGACGATGACCAGGCCCGCGGTGGACACCGGGCCCACGAACGGCCCGAGCCACGAGGGAAAGCCCCACAACGTGGCCACCTGCTGCGACTCGACGACCACCGGCGCGGATGGCGATTGCCGCCTGGCCTGCTCCTTCTTCTCCGCTGATTCGAGCTCGCTCTGGATCTCCTTGACGGTCTCCTGGATCCGCTCCACCGAGCTGCCTCGCCCAGCGTTCCGCACATCGGCAACTTTCTGCCGAATGTTGGTGCGGTAGCGCGGCAGCTCCGAGGCGAGCTCCGACATCTGCTGCGCGACGCCGTAGCCCGCCGCGGCCAGCAGGGCGCCAAGCAGGAGGACGACCAGCAGCACCGCCGGGACGCGGCCGATCCAGCGCTGCAGCGAGGTGACCGGCGGGGTCAGTACAAACGTCAGCAGCATCGCCATCGCGATGGGCACCAGGACGGCCTGGGCCCAATACAGGACGGCGACGACGAGCACGCAGCCCGCAAACGTGAGCCAGCGATCGAGCGATCGGGGCACGAACCGCCCCGATGCAACGGCAGTGCCGACGACGGGCTTAGCGGGAGGTCCCGCGCAGCTGTCGTTCGGCCAGGTGCCAGAAGTATTCGGCGCTGCCCTGGCCGCGGTGTTCGATGGAGAGGAAATACGCGCGGACGCGAATGTCCTCGTCGGTAATCGTGCCGGGGACCATCACCGACGCCGCCTCGGCCGTAGCCGGGACATTGCCGTTGAATTCGGGCGCGACGGCCGTCGGCGCGGTCGAGCTTGCTGGCCGCTTCACGCGGGGCGCCTTCGGCTGCGAGCCATTTGCCACACCATCGGCTTTCGGCGCCGCAGATCTTGCAGCCGCGCGCGGGCGGCGTGCACTTTCGAGGCTGGCGCTCTCTAGGGGAGTTACGGATTCTGGAACAGCGGACTTTGCCGTGCGGGACGTCTTCTTCGCTACCACGAGCTGCACTTCCTTGGGGACCATATGGCCGGCGACTCCGATGCCGGCATAGCCCTCTATTATCACCCGGGCACGACACTTCTGCGACGGGAACCTGCCGTTGACCGCTCCCGTCGCAGCCGAACCCGATTTCGTCATTGATTCGCGCGGTAGAAGTAATAGTCAGTCGTATACGGCACCAGCGCGAGCGCCCCGATGTCGCGATTCTTGCTGCAGCCGTCCGCAGGCGCCACGCCCCCTGACGTGTTGACACGCTGGATGTACGTGGTGGCAGCGAGGCCGGCCCCGCCGCTCTGCCCGGCAGACCCGCCAACCCTCTGCACGAGCAGCCACGGAATCGCGTTGGCGTCGACGAAGGCTGGATCCGTCGAGGACGCGGCGGCGCGACCCCACACCCGGCTCGTATCCTCCGAATCCTGCCAGGTCGGTCGCGCGAGCCCGCCTTCGAGAGGATTCGCGCTCAGGAAGTGCGTGGCGATCTGCGGTCCGACACCGGTTGTCGCGGGCACGAAAAGGGTGGCCTGCGGCGCGAGAAAGCGCCAGGCGGCAACGCTCTTGTCGCTCGGAAGGCAAATGTAGTTCTGCGTGCCGGTGGCCTGGCCGACGAGGAACACCGAATGGCCGGCTGGGACCTCGAGGTTCGCCGGCACCGCCGGCTGCGCCGCCGCGCTCGACACTCCAATACCGAGCACGCACAGCCCGGCCCACACTCCACGCCTGATTCGTCCGTTCATCGTCCTTCTCCACGTCGTTTCGACGCGCTCCACCATGGAACGCCCTGGTGGAGTATCGAAATCGGGCGCGGTGTCCCGCCATCCGGTTCAGACGCGTGCGTGGGGGTTGAACAGACGGTTGATGACTGAGGGGAGATGCGGGACGCTGGCAACGTCGGCCGCGTTTTACGTCTTCACGATCACGGTCTCGCCGATCTCGCGCAGCCCCAGCCGGCCCTGCTCTTCGCGCAGCATGCGTTCGGCGCGCTCGATCGGCTCGTGGAGCGGCTCGCGGCTCAACGCGAACGACTGGTGATGAACCGGCACGATGATTCGCGCGCCGGCAGCATCGGCCATCGCAATCGCCTGCTCCGGCGTGCAGTGAGCGTTGATCCACGGATCGTACGCGCCGATCGGCATCACCGCGGCAGCGAACGGTCCGAACTGCCGGTGGCCGCGGAACGCGTCGGTTACGGCGGTGTCGCCGCCGATCAGCAGGCACTGCCCTTCGCGCTCGACGATGAAGCCGCCGTAGCCTCGCCAGGTATCGCGCGTGATGCGAGCGCCCCAGTGGCGAACCTCGATCGCGCGGACGAGTGCCTCACCGCGCGGAGTAACGACCTTCACCGACTGGTTCCAGGCGAGCTCGTGCACCGACGAGTAGCGCTCGGCCGGCAGCAGGTCCGCGGTCCCGGCCGCCATCACCGCGACCGGGCGGCCCGGCACCGAGGCGAGCGACGGCGTGTCGAGATGATCGAAATGAGCGTGCGAGACGAGCACGAGATCGATGTCCGGCAGTTCGTCGGGACCGAGCGCGCACTGCACGAGCCGCAGCGGCCCGAGGCTGCCGACGCCGAGATCGACGCCGATCCGCGAAAACAGGACCGGGTCGGTGATGATCCGCAGGCCCTGGAAATTGATGAGCACCGTTGCGTGGCCGAGCCACGCCATCGTGATCGCGTTGTCGTCCCAAGTGTCCGGCCGCGGCCGGTGTGGCGCCGGCGGCAGATCTCTTCCCCACTCGGCAAAACGGTCGCGCAGGAACCGCGCAGTCCACGACGAGGAGAACCCCGTCCATAGCGCGCCGACACCGGCCAGGGTGCCGGTGGTGAGGACGGTCCGACGCTTCACGCTCATGATTCTGACAGACTCCGGCCGGCGGCAATTTGTTCCCAGGGGTGGTGGTGCGCCCTCATTCCCGGCGCGGCAGCACCGTATACACCCGGCCGATGAACCCAGCGAACTCCTGCATGAACTTCTGCAGAAACGCCTCAACGTCGGGTTTGGTCACCCGGCCGTCCTGATCGATCAGCCCCGGCTCGAACTGGAGGTAGGCCTCGATCGCGTTCATCTGCGGCGAATTGCAGAACGCCAGGATGCTGCGGAGGTGCTGCTGGCCGACCGCGGTGCCAATCTTCCCCGGCGAGGTCCCGATCACCGCCGACGGCTTGCGCGTAAACGAGTTCTGCCCGTACGGCCGGCTCGCCCAGTCGATCGCGTTCTTCAATGCCCCCGGTATGCTGCGGTTGTATTCCGGCGTGACGAACAGGACCGCGTCGACCGCCGCGATTGCGTCCTTGAACGCGCGTGCCACCGGCGGGTAGTCCGGGTCGTAGTCGTAGCTGTAGAGAGGCAGCTCCTTGAAGGAGATCTCGCTCATCTGCAGATCTGACGGCGCGGCGCGCTCGAGGGCCCGGGCCAGCAGCCTGTTGATCGATTTAGTGGACAGACTCCCGATGAGATAGCCGACCTTGTAGCTCATGATGTCCCCCTGCTCACAGCAGCAATCACGGTGCCGCGACGGGCTGAGCGAAGCAATCCGAGCCGGGCGGCAGCGAGGCTGGACGTCGGGCGTGTGCGGCGCTATCGTGTCGCCGATCATGCGCCGAGCGACACCCGCCGAGGAGCGCGCCTTCAAGCGCGTGGCCGCCATTGGCCTGGCACTCCCCGGCGCGACGCTCGAAACGAAGTACGACGGATCGCCGGTCCTGCGGGCAGGCGGCTGCTTC
The DNA here is from genome assembly GCA_035495795.1 of Vicinamibacterales bacterium. Lineage (GTDB taxonomy): Bacteria > Acidobacteriota > Vicinamibacteria > Vicinamibacterales > UBA2999 > VFZN01. The sequence continues at coordinate 10,456 of DATJFF010000207.1, read as the reverse complement.
TTCGCCGGCATCGCGAGCCACCCGTCGGCCGAACCAGGTTCGATCGTCGTGCGCAGCGAGTTGGAAGACCGCGAGTGGCTGCTGAAGGACGCGCCCGACACCTATTACGTGACCGACTACTACCGGCCGTATCCGATCGTCCTCGCGCGCCTCGCGCGTATCGATGACGATGCGCTGCGCGATTTGCTGTCGGTGTCACAGCAGCTGGCGGCGGAGAAAACGGGGCGTCGCACCGATTCTCGGCGCGCGCGGAAGGCGTGAGCCCGGCGCGGCCGCGCGCCGGGCCGCGCTACTCCTGCCCGGTGGGGACCGCAGTGCCCTTCACGTCCACCTTGATCAGCGCGGTCGTCCAGCAGCACCCGGTGGCGCCGCCGCCGGGGCCCGACAGATCGTTGACGGTCAGGTGGAGCATGTAATCACCTGCCTGGCTGAAGGTGACGTTCGCAGAGATCTTCCCCGCGTACGGCTCGCCCGGCTTGCCGCCCTTCAGCGTGGTCCACTTCTCGTCCTTGACCACCGTGACCGGCCCAGGGCCGCGATACCTGGAGATCACGACGTTGGCCATTTTGAAGTCGTCGGTGACCGGCGCGTTCGATCCGCTGGAGTACAGACCGTCGTCTTCGACCCACAGATCGAGGGCGAGCGGCTTGCCGACCGTAGCGCTTCGCGCCAGCGCCGTCTCCAGCGAGGCAATGGGATTCTGGATGGCCGGCCCGTCCTCAGAGAAGCGAAGGATCGGTGGGCGGTTGTACTTGCCGCCCGGGCTTTCCTCCGAGGCCTGGTTCGGAGAGATGTTGTAGTCGGGGCTGCGGTGGAACGGCACCCGCTGGGTGACGCCGTTCACGGTGAGCACCCACCAGAGCCGGTCGTTCGCGGGCGTGTCCTTCGGGACGGTGACCGTGAACATGCCGAAGCCTCTGTTCGGCATGAAATGCGTCGGCTGGCCGCGGTCGGGCGGCCCCGGCTCGAAGTGATTCTCCGGCCCGATCGGCACGTCCACTTCCGCCTTCCAATTGCGGTTGTAGTAGCCGATCAGGAACGTGTGGGTGCCGTCGGCGTTCGTGTACCACCCGTCGTATGCGGGAGAAATGCTCGCGCCGAACGCCTTCTTCGGCGAGCTCGGCAGCATCATTCCCTGAGCCGAGAGGACCACCCCGGCGCCGACCGCGGCGATCCCGAGCGCGATTGCCAGACGACGCGCGGACTGGATGCGCATGACGACCTCCTCGCGCTATCGTCGCGGCTCGTTCCGTTCGGTGGTGGTCTTCTTCTTCGCGACCCGTTCCTGGTATTCAGCGTCGGTCAGATAGACCACGTTCATCCAGGCGTGCGCCATCTCGTCCACCGTGCGATCGCCGTAGCCCACCCACTGATCGGGATCGGGGTTGTCCTTGTTGTTCCTGGTGTTGTCGTAATACGCGCTCACGTGGATGATCGTCCCCTTCGGGAACACCGGCGCCGCATCGTCTTCGAAGATGTAGTTCGTCATCCAGTTGAAGTTGAAGTCGGAGACGTAGCTGATCACCTCGTTACGGCCGTCGGGCAGGATGGCTTCGACCTGCATCGCCTTCCCGCGCAGGTGGAAATGCGGCTGGAAGTTGGTGATGATGGTGTTCTCCTTCAGCACCGTATAGCCCTCGGTGTAGGCCACCGAGTTGGGCGGGATATCGAGTCCAGCCGTCCCGTTCTTCAGACCCGTGAAGCCAATCAGGTAGCTCCGCTTGGTCGGCTCCTCGCCCTTCGGATAGAGCCACAGGCCGATCTCCGAGGCGCTGGTGATCTCCTCGCCAACGGCGTGGACGTGCTGATCCCACGAGATTTTCTCGCCGGGCATGATCAGCTTGCCGGTGCCTTCCATGAAGCGGTCGTAGCCCTTGCCGATCGCCCACTCCATCAGCTGCGGACGGCGATTGATCAGCTCCTCGGGGGACGGCGGTGCGTCCGGGTCGCGACCCGGGCGTACCGTGCCGGTGTTGACCGCGGCCACGTTATCGGGATTGAGGATGTGGTAGGCGATCGAGTGGTGCACGATCTTCCGCCCCGCCAGATTGACGGGACGAATCTCCACCATCCGCACCCAGCGCGGCTCGGTGATCGGAATGTCGCTCACCGGACGCCACCACTCGTCCTGATGCACCGCCGGCATCGTCTGCATCGGCGCCTTGATCACGATGTCGGGAGGACCGAAGCCGTCGCGTTCGGCCTGCCAGAACAGGCCCTGCGAAACCGGTTTGGGAGTGAAGTCGGCCGGATTGCCCTCGGGCGCGCCCTGATCCACCCACGCTACGATCGTGGCGACCTGATCGTCGCTCAGCGAGATGTCGTTCTTGAACTTCTGGACGCCGACGCTGCGGTCGATGTGCCACGGCGGCATCTGGTGCGAGAGGACGCGCTGCTTGATCGAACGGGCCCAGGGCCTCGCCTCCTTGTAGCTGGCGAGTGACATCGGCGCGATCGATCCAGGCTCGTGGCACGACTGGCACTTCGCCTGGAAGATGGGAGCAACGTCCTTCGAAAACGTGACGGCCCGCGTGGTTTCCTGCGCGCTCGCCAGGCCGGGCGCGACGAGGCAGGCCGCGATGGTTGCTGAGAGCGTTACGAAGCGCGACGTACCGGTCATCCCCTTCTCCTTTGGTGACGACGGGACCGTTGCCGCCGCCGGTAATCAGACGAGGCGGCATGGCATGTAATGCAGGACTCGTGCCGCGCTAAGAGTAAAGGCAGCAAGGCAGACGGCACAAGGCAAAAGAACGGCGCCCTACCAGATGCCCAGCGCGCGCCGGACCGCCACGATCTGGCCGACGTGGTAGGCCGTGTGATCGATGATGAGCAACAGCGCCCGCAAGTAGCTCTGCTGTCCGGTCCCGGTCGGCACCGTTGCCGTCAGATCGTCGGTATCGCGCGCCACCTCGCGGAGTTTCTCGAGGTCGCGGGCATAGTCGGCAAGGCTATCGGTCCAGGCTTGCTCGCTCGGCGGCGCCGGCTGAGGTGGCCAGTAATCGTCGGGCCACTTCCGGGTGTGGACGTACCGCGGATTCACACAGAAATCGAGGATGTCGTCCTGGGCAAGCCGGATGTGCTCCAGCTGCTCCCAGATCGAGTGATCGAACCCGGGCGGCCGGACGCCTCGCTTGTCGGCAGGCACGTTGGCGATCGCCTTGTCGAAGCCGACGTGCGCCTCATCCCACGCAAGGGCACGCACGAGGTGGTCGCGGATGGCGTTACTCGGTTCGCGCATCGGATGCTCCTGCCGCGGAGCATAACGCGAGCGCAGGGTGGCTTACACCACCCGACGGTATGATGCGCGTGCCGGGGGCCGAACGTGAGCAATCCCGCGGAAGGGTACGAGCGCTTCATGGTGCCGCCAGAAGCACTGCCGTTCGCCGATCGCAGCTTCGATCTCGTGCTGTGCCAGTTCGCGATGATGTTCTTCGCAGACCGTCGCGCCGCCGCGGCCGAGATGCGGCGCGTGCTGACCGGTTGAACGCGCTTTTCACGGCGGCCGGGTTCGATGACGTCACGGTGACGCCGCTGTCGATGACGGCGCGATTCGGTGCGTCCAAACCTCGTGTTAACGTCGCCGGATGAACATCGGCATCATCGGCTCGGGAATGGTTGGCTCGGCGCTGGCGCGAAGGCTCGCCCGGCTCGGCCACAGGCTGTCAATCTCCAACTCGCGCGGGCCCGACACGCTGCGGCAGTTCGCCGGGGAGATCGATGCCACCGCAGCGACCACCAGCGACGCGGCGCGCAGCGGCGGGATCGTCATCGTCGCGATCCCGGAACGCGCGGTGATGGATCTGCCGAAGGACCTTTTCGCGGGCGTGGCCGCAGACACCGTGGTGATCGACACGGGCAATTACTATCCAAGCCGCGACGGACAGATCGCCGCGATCGATGCCGGTCAGACGGAGAGCAGATGGGTGAGCGAGCGGCTCGGCCGGCCGGTCGTCAAAGCCTTCAACACCATCTATTTCAAGAACGTCCTCGAGAAGGGAGCGCCGCCCGGCGCGGCCGGGCGGCTGGCGGTGCCGGTCGCTGCCGACGGGCGCGGTGAGCGGGAGACGGTCTTGCAACTCGTGGACGATCTCGGGTTCGACCCGGTCGACGCAGGAGGGCTCGACGACTCGTGGCGCCAGCAGCCGGGCACGCCGTGCTACGGCAAGGAGCTCGAGGCGCCGGGGTTGAAGGAGGCGCTCGCCGCGGCGGAGCGGAACCGGATCGCCGAATACCGCAAGGCCGCCGACGATGCGGCGCGGGCGTTCTTCAGGCCGCCGCCGCGCTGAGCGGCAGATACCGGCCGAAGCGGCGCAGCTCGACGTCGGTCATCGCGTCCCGATCGCGCGTGGATTATCGCGTGCCGAGTCGATGAGCTCTTCGACGGCGGCCACGATCAGTTCCGGCTCGTCGAACTGAATCCAATGGCCGCTGCGCCTCGCGATCACGTGACGGCCCGCAGCCGATGCCGCCGCGAGCCGGCGATGGGCCTCGAGCTCCGCCGCCGGCTGCTCGCCGCTCGAGATCACCACGACAGGAATCTCCGGCGGCGACACCGCGGCGGCGATGGATTCCCGGTCGCGTTCGAGCACGCGCATGTGCTCGGCCATCGCGTAGAAGCACTTCGGATCGCACCAGTGCGCCTGCACGATCGGATGCACGTCCGCGGGAAGCTTGCGCACTTCGCCGACCAGCCGCTCGAGGGTACGCGCCGCCGTCGGGCCGAACACCTTGACGAAGCGGCGCGGCGCGCCAGGTGCGCCGCCGGTCAGGAGCGCCAGGCAGGCCCGGACCACCCCGGCATGCGCCAGCATCGCGCCTGCATATGAGAGTTGCCGGCCGCCTCGCAACAAGCGGGTTCGCTGTGCGCTCGTGATGAGCCACTCGGTCGCTGGATCGACCAGGACGACGCCCGCGACGCGGTGCGGGTGCCGCATCGCGTACGCCGACACCACGAAGCTTCCGAACGAGTGCCCGACCAGCACACATCGATCGCCGGGTGCGGTGCTGTCCAGGACCGCGCCGAGCTCGGTGACAATCCGGTCGAATGTCGGTGGCACTGACGACGGCTCGCTCCACGCGAGGCCGGCGCGGTCGTACGCGCAGGCCCGGGTGATCGTTGCGACGCGGGGCCGGACAGCCGCCCAACTGAGCGACGAGGCAGCAATGCCCGACTCGAACAGCGCGACGGGACGGCCAGCGCCGGTGCAGGACACGTGCAGACGATGGCCGCCGACATCGACGAGACGGCCCGGCGCGGCAAAGCGCCGGCGCGCTCCGCGGGCGCCCGCGCGCTGATAGACCACGCCCAACACCAGCAGCAGCGCAAGTCCGGCGAGGATGCTCACGGCCTTCATGCCGATTGTCCGTCATTCCGGTAGGATGCTCATGCCACGGCATGTCATGAGCCAGACTCCACCGCCGGAAACACCGTCAGGCTGGCGCCTTCCGCGCGGCACCGTCACGCTGCCGGAAGTGCACGCGACGATCCCGATTCCGGCGGGCGGCGGCATCCGGCGATTCCTCGCGTTCGCAGGCCCGGGCTACCTCGTCGCGGTCGGCTACATGGATCCGGGGAACTGGGCCACCGATCTCGCCGGCGGGGCCCGCTACGGCTACGCGCTGCTCAGCGTCATCCTGATCTCGAACCTGATGGCGATCCTGCTCCAGGCGTTGGCCGCACGCCTCGGCATCGCCAGCGGGCGCGACCTCGCCCAGGCGTGTCGCGACGCCTACTCGCCGCGGACGACGATCGCGCTGTGGGTGCTCTGCGAAATCGCGATCGCCGCTTGCGACCTCGCCGAAGTCATCGGTGCGGCCATCGCGTTGAACCTGTTGTTCGGCCTGCCGCTGCTCTGGGGTATCTGCCTGACGGCGCTCGACGTGCTGATCGTGCTCTACCTGCAGCATCACGGCTTCCGCTACGTCGAAGCGCTGGTCGGCGGCCTGATCGTGCTGATTGGAGGCTCGTTTGCCCTCCAGCTCTATCTCGCGCAGCCGGATCTCGGCGGCGTCGCCGCCGGATTCTTGCCGGACCCGAACATCCTGGTGAACGCCGACATGCTGTACATTGCGATCGGCATTCTCGGGGCCACGGTCATGCCCCACAACCTCTACCTGCATTCCTCGATCGTCCAGACGCGCAAGTACAGCGATGACCTCGAAAGTCGGCGCGAGGCGATTCGATTCTCCTCGCTCGACTCGACCATCGCGCTCATGTCTGCGCTCTTCATCAACGCCGCCATCCTGGTGATGGCTGCGGCCGTGTTCCACGGCTCCGGCTACCAAGACGTGGCCGACATCAACGACGCCTACCGGCTGCTCTCGCCACTGCTCGGCACCAACCTCGCCAGCATCCTGTTCGCCTCGGCGCTGCTGCTGTCCGGACAGAACGCGACGCTGACCGGGACGCTGGCCGGCCAGATCGTCATGGAGGGGTTTCTCGACATCCGGCTTCGTCCGTGGCTCCGCCGTCTGATCACCCGGCTGGTCGCCATCGTTCCGGCCGTGTTCATCACCGCAATCTACGGAGAGCGCGGGAGCGGGTCGCTGCTCATCCTGAGTCAGGTCGTGCTCAGCCTTCAGTTGCCCTTCGCCGTCTTCCCGCTCGTCATGTTCACGACCGATGAGCGGAAGATGGGAGCGCTTGTCGCGCCGCGATGGATGCGGTGGCTCGCATGGCCGGTCGCGGTGCTCATCGCCGTGCTCAACGTGTGGCTGCTGGTTCGCACGTTCGGTGTTTCCTGAATCCACGACGATGTATCGCCACATCCTCGTCGCCATCGAGCACGCCGAGTCGGACGCGGCGATCCTCCGCCATGTCGAGCGGCTCGCCAGGCTCACCGGCGCGTCGCTGCTGCTGGTCCATGTCGCCGACGGCTTTGCCGCCCGGCACTTCGACGATCTCAAGCTTCGCGAATCGGAAGAGATGCGCGCGGATCGCGAGTACCTGGAGCAGCTCGTGGCTGGGCTGAACGCGGCCGGGCTGCCGGCCCAGGGCCGGCTGGCCCTGGGCGATCCGGCGACGGAGCTGATCAAGACCGCGCGGCAGGAGTCGGTGGATCTCGTCGCGATGGCCACTCACGGGCATCGCTGGTTGAACGATCTCCTGCGTGGCACCACGGTCAACCGCGTCAGGCACGAGCTGACCGTCCCGGTACTGCTGGTCCGCTCCGGGTCGGAGGCGCCGTGAACGACGATGCCGCAGCCCGCGTGCTGCCGCTGGAGCGGTTAGCGCATTAGGCGGCCGGCCATGCCGAGAATATCGTCGAGCGGGTTGCCGTCGCCGTCGAGATCGAGCATGGACGCGAGACCGCCGACGCCAGCCTGGCTGGTCATCTGACCGCCGCCGGTCTGACCGCCACCCAGCAGACCGCCGAGCAGACCGCCAAGCGGGTCTGCGGACTGCGCGGCCGACGGTGCGCCGCGCTTGGCCATGACGCCGGCGACGAGCATCGCCACCATCGGCAGCATTTTCTTGAGTAGTGCCGGATCGAGTCCGGTTTGGCTGGCGGCATTGTGAGCCACGGTCCGGCTGACGTCCTGGGATCCGAAGATCTGCCCGAGCACGTTGTTGCCGCCGCTCACGTCGGTGGGACGCGGGGCCAGCACTTCGTCCATCAGCCCGCCGCCGCCGAGCCCGCCGACCATGCCCAGCAGCCCGTCGAGGCCGGTCGGCTGGGCCTGGGCCTGTTTCTTGAACCCGCCGAGAATCGCCGGCAGCAACGCCGCGGTCCCGCTCGTCGCCTGCTCCTCGCTGACGCCAAGCTCGCGCGCCATCGACTGCATGCCCCCCAACCCGTTGAGCAACTCTGTCATCTGCATGACGGCCCCCTTGCGGCACCGACTCTATCACCCGGCGCGCTCGATGCACCGATTACCGCAGAACGCCGACCCAGCAATTCAGTCACGAGGCGGACTCCCGTCAGGCAACATCGCGGCCGCATCATCCCCAGCCGTTGCGTAGCCGACGCGGGTCCGGGCCACGCCCTTCACCGGAGGAACGAGACGGACGGCCACCTGCCGGAATTTTCGGCTGTCGTCAGGACGTGGCACCAGGTATCCGACCGCATATTGGTTGACGAGGTCGTGAGCAATCGTGTCGTACACCGGTTTCAAATCCTCCGCTTTCGCCGGGAAGAACGCGAGGCCGCCGGTGTCCCGCGAGAGCGTCCGCATCTCCCAGCCGACGTTCCGGCGCCGATCGAAGCCGGGGTCCAGCGGTGAGACATAGCGATAGTCGGGAGTGATCGTGTAGACGGCAACATCCGCCGACCGCGCGAGCCCGGCGATCTCGTCGAAGCCGAGATGACTCGTCGTGTCGTACCCGTCCGAGAAAAGCACCAGCGCCTGCCGGCGAAGTTCCGGGTGCAGCCGCCGCTCGCGCTCGAACTGCCGGAGCGATAGATACAGGCCGTCGTAAAGCGCGGTGGTCCCGCTTGCGCCGACGGCATCGATGGCGCTGCCAACGCTCGCAAGATCCCGCGTCAGCTCCTGGCGCACTTCGACGCCACGCTTCACCTCGATCATCGTGGCCCGGTCGCCGTCGCGCAGCCTCGCCAGCAGGTCGCGGGCGCCGTGCTTCACGAGCGGGAGCAGTGATGCCATGCTGCCGCTGGTGTCGAGCACGATGGCCACGTCGAGCGGCACGCGATCGCTGCCAAAGAGCGAGACCGGCTGCTGGACGCCGTCCTCGTAGACCGCGAAGTTCTCCGCGCTGAGCCCGCTGACGTTGCGGCCGCGCCCATCGGTGACGCTCACCGAGAGCGCGACCACGGCGACGCCGCTCCTGAACTGTTGCGCGTGCTCGGCTGCGGTGCTCGCGATCACGAGCAGGCAGACACAGCCGGCAAGGCGCGCACCCGATGCGCTTGGCATGTCGTCCTCCTTGCCCGGCGCTCGGCGTGCACGCGGTCGCGGCGGTCTACCGCGAACAGATTCAAACCTCGTTCCAATGCGAAGGACGCGGCGCGCGAAGCCGCCGCGCTCGCGGGTGCGGCTGGCGCGATCACACGGATGTAAGAAATATCCGAGGATCGTCGTCGTCCTGGAGCCTCGATGGGCGCTTCATGCCAATGGCTGGCGCCGCCGAGCCGGACGCGGTGTTACGCTTCGTTCGGCCTCGACCGGCCAGGAGATGTCCATGAGATTCGCAATGCTGGTGTTGCTCGTCGCCTCGTTCCTCCCCGCCGGAGCTGCGGCAGCCGACGATCTCTCGGGAAGCTGGACGATCGACGGCGATGTGCAGGGGAACGCCTTCACGCTGAACTGCACGGTCAAGCAGGGTGCCGAGGCGGCCCTGTCGGGTCAGTGTGAAGTGAACGGTATGACGAGTGAGCTCACCGGGACCGCCAAGGACGCCGACATCCAGTTCTCGGTCACGATCTCGGGCTACACGCTGAACTACAGCGGCAAGGTGGAGGGCGACACGGTGGCAGGTGGCATCGAGGTCGCCGGCGCGACCGGCACCTTCAGCGGCAGGCGCGCCAAGGGTTGAGTCTTCGGTCCAGCCTTCTTCGGCGTCTAGTTGCTGCGGCTCGCGACGAACGCCGCCAGGTGCCTGCCGGTCAGCGTTGACGACGCCGCCACCAGGTCGGCTGGCGTGCCCTCGAATACGATCCGTCCGCCATCGTGGCCTGCCCCAGGGCCGAGGTCGATGATCCAGTCGGCGTGCGCCATCACCGACTGATGGTGCTCGATCACGATGACCGACTTGCCGGCGTCGACGAGGCGGTCCAGCAACCCGAGCAGCTGTTCCAGATCGGCAAGGTGGAGGCCGGTTGTCGGCTCGTCGAGCACGTAGACGCCGCCCTCGTCTCCCATGTAGGTCGCGAGCTTGAGCCGCTGGCGCTCGCCGCCCGACAGGGTAGTCAGCGGCTGGCCGAGCCGCAGGTAGCCGAGCCCGACGCCGGCCATGCGCTGCAGGATCGCGTGCGCGGCTGGCGTCGCCGCCTTACCCGTGCCGAAGAAGCCGACCGCCTCGTCTACCGGCAGGTCGAGCACTTCCGCAATGTTCTTCCCTCCAAGGCGGTACTCGAGAACCGAGGCCTGGAACCGCCGGCCCTGGCACTCCTCGCAGACCGTGGAGACGCCGGCCATCATCCCCAGGTCAAAATAGATCACGCCGGCGCCGTTGCAGGTTGGACAGGCGCCCTCGGAATTGGCGCTGAACAGCGCCGGCTTGACGCCGTTCGCCTTCGCGAAGGCGCTGCGGATCGGATCGAGCAGGCCGGTGTAGGTGGCAGGGTTGCTTCGCCGCGAGCCGCGGATAGGCGTCTGGTCTACCGACACGACGCCGGCGCGCGGGCTCACCGATCCGTGGATCAGCGAGCTCTTGCCCGACCCGGCCACACCCGTCACCACGACCAACACCCCGAGTGGAATGTCCACGTTCACGTTCTTCAGGTTGTGGGTGCGTGCGCCGCGCACCTTCAGGTCGCCGGACGGCGTGCGGACGGAC